>DATKXP010000172.1:0-2820 GCA_035529015.1 Phycisphaerae bacterium
TCTCGCCGCCGCCGCGGTACCGGACGCTGCGCGCCGCAATGTCATATGCAATGATGTCGCCGCTATACACCGCGTAAAAATAGAGGAACCCGCGCCCGCGATCGATGATCGACGCCGGCAGCCCCTGCTTCGGCACGGGAACGCCAAGGCTCTCGGCCTTGCCGGTCGTCGGGTCGAGCCGCAGCAGGACCGACCCCCGGAATCCTGCCTCCCAATCCGGGTCCTTCGGGACTTTGCCCCAGTACGTCGCGAAGTAGAGGCGTCCGTCGGCGGCCTCCTCGATCCGGCCGTGAATCTTGCCCCCGGCCAGATTCGGGTCCGGAATGATCTGGCGGACGTCAACCACCAGGCGAAGCATCTTGGTCGGCGGGTCGAACTCATACACACGGCTCTCTCCCCGTCCGGCCTTCAGGTCCAGGTGGTTGCCGATCGCCAGGTAATACTTGCCGTTGGACGCCAGCCGCCCGTCGCCCCAACTCGACCACAGCGTGCCTTTCCCGCCGTCCGGCAAGTCGGCGAACGTGCGCACGTACACGCGGGGCGCGTCGCGCGCCAAGGGAATGGCCGGGGCGCTCTCGGGCGCCGTAACGAGTTCCGCCCCCGCGAGAATCACGCCGTCACTCAGCGACTGGGCGATCGCGGCAGGCGGCAGCGCGCCGGCAGCCGCCAGCAAACAGAATGGCAACCAGGTGCGTCTCACGCGCGTACCTCCGGACGACTCCTGAGTCCCCTCCCCTATGAACAACCGCTGGCCCGCCGTCGGCCCGGTCGTTTTTCCTGCTGCGCCCCACCCTCCCTTCGCTCTTGAGCAACGAGCCGCGCGGCTATAGAATGGTGTCGGTACGGGGGAGGTCAAGCCCAAAGGAGGTCGTGCGCGTGCCTCTGTACGAGTTTGCCTGTGACGCCTGCGGCAACGAGTTTGAGGAACTGTTCCGGTCGATGACCGAACGTCGCCGCATGAAATGCCCTCACTGCAAGAGCCGCAACGTCCATAAGGTGTTCTCGACGTTTGCGACGGCCGGCGGTGAGGCGAGCAAGGGAAGCGGCGGAGGCGGCTGCGGAACGTGCACATCCGGTTCGTGCGCCACGTGCGGCCGCTGACGAGGGACAGCGATGGATCGGCTCTGGGCTCCCTGGAGAATGGCGTACATCGACGGCATGAGTGACGACGGCGAACATGACGGGTGTTTCCTGTGCGCGGCCCGTGACGCTGAAGACGATCGCGAGGCGTTCGTGTTCATGCGCCGGCCGAGGGCTTTTGCCGTCCTCAACCGTTTCCCTTACAACAACGGGCACACGCTCATCGTCCCGAACGCTCACGAGGGCGACCTGGCGGACCTTTCGGAGGACGACCTGCTCGCGCTGATGCGGCTCGCGCGAGACGTCATCGGGTTGTTCAAGCGTATCTTGCGTCCGGACGGTTTCAACGTCGGTTTCAACTTCGGCCGCACGGCCGGCGCCGGGCTGCCGGACCATTTGCACCTGCACGTCGTGCCTCGCTGGAACGGCGACACGAACTTCATGCCGGTCCTGGGCGAGACGAAAGTCATTCCGCAATCCCTCGACGCGATCTACGACCGCATCGCCGCCGCCCTGGGCGAGGGCACCGAAGACGGCCCATAGGACCACCCATCATGTTGACCCGCCGCGACTTCGAGGCCCGCGAACTTCGCGAACTTGCCCCCTATGCCGCCAAGGCCAGAGAGACGCAGGGACGGGTTCACCCCGAGCCGGAGCATGAGTATCGCACGGCCTACCAGCGCGACCGCGACCGCGTGGTCCATTCCACGGCCTTCCGCCGCCTCGAATACAAGACGCAGGTGTTCCTGACGCACGAAGGCGATTTCTTCCGGACGCGGCTGACGCATACGATGGAGGTTGCGCAGATCGCGCGGACGCTGGCCCGGGCGCTCAACCTGAACGAGGACCTGACCGAGGCGGTCGCCCTGGCCCATGACCTCGGCCACACGCCGTTCGGGCACTCCGGCGAGGAGGCGCTGCGGGAACTCATGGCCGACCACGGGGGCTTCGAACACAACCGCCACGGCGTCCGCATCATCGACTACCTGGAACACCCCTACCCCCAGTTCCGCGGGCTGAACCTGACCTGGGAGGTCCGCGAGGGCATCGCCAAACACGCCACTCAGTACGACCACCCTGCGGCGGAGGGGTTCGACGACGCCCCGCCGCCGCTTGAGGGCCAGGCCGTTGAGATCGCCGACTCCATCGCCTACGACAGCCACGACCTTGACGACGCGCTGGCCATGGGCATTATCTCGGCGGGCGATCTGGAGCACCTCGCGATCTTCGAGCAGGCGGCCGCCGACTTCGAGAAGACGCTGGCCGACCTGTCGCCCGACCAGCGCATCCGGCGTATCGCCAAGTTGCTCATCGACCTCATGGTCAGCGACGTCATCGGCGGTGCCGAACGCGAAATCGCCGACGCGGGCGTCAAAGGCGTGGCCGACGTGCGGGCCGCAAGACGGCGGCTCGTCCACCTGTCGCCGGACCTCGAGGCGAAGGCGAGGGAACTCGAGGCGTTCCTGATGGACCGCGTGTACCGGAACTACCGCGTCGCCCGGATGACGACGAAGGCCAAACGGTTCATCACCAAGATCTTCGAGGCCTACCAGACCAACCCCGACCAGTTGCGGCCGGACTATCGGCGCCGCGCCGATACCGAGGGGCTGGAGCGCGTCATCGCCGACTACATCGCAGGCATGACCGACCGCTTTGCCCAGGACGAGTACCAGCGGCTTTACGAGCCGTTCGAGCGGGTGTGACGGCCCGGCGGCGCCGGAACCGCATGGTCAAGCAAAA
>DATKXP010000173.1:0-12142 GCA_035529015.1 Phycisphaerae bacterium
GTGACGAAGGCGCGCTTGCCGGGGGCGGATGCGGGGCGCGGCAATGCGCTGCGCGCTGCGACGCGCGCGGCCTCCGATGGCATGATCTACGGCATGACCAAAGGCGGGACGCTTTTTGGATTCGACCCGAAGCGCGAAACGATCGCGGACTTGGGGCCGAATCTCGGGGAACGCGGAGACTACACCGCCGTCATGGTGCTGAGTCCCGACGAGCGGTACATCTACTACGCGCCGGGCGCCCACGGCAGCGGCGCAAGGACCGGCGTGCCGGTTATCCAGTACGAGATCGCAGGGAAGCGGCGGAAGGTGCTCGCATTTCTCGGGCCGGTTCTGCGCGAGCGATGTCGGTACAACATGGGCGGCACGTACAACATGCAGATCTCACCCGACGGCGGACGGTTGTTCGCGACGTTCAACGGGGCGCCGTTCGAGCCCGAGGCGAAAAGGCAAACGGCGTTCGGCCTGCCGTCGCTCGTGGTGATCGACATCCCGAAGTCTGAACGGGAGTGATGGCCATGCGACTTGGTGCGAGCCTGGTTACAGCGGTCTGCGTGAGTCTGGCGGGCCTGTCGGGCGCTGTCCAAGGCGCGCTGCCGCCGCAGTACGTGGACGCAAGCGACGAGACGGGCCTCGGGCCGCGCCTGCCGGATGCCCTCAATCACGCCGTGGCCTGGGGGGACCTTGACGGTGACGGGCGACTCGACCTGTTCCTGGGCAACTTCTGCGACCGTTCCGGCAAGGCCGCCGAGCAGGCCAACGGTCTCTTTCGCCAGACACAGCAGGGCGCGTTTGAGCCGCTGGCGGCGCCGGCGGTGGCAACGCGCGGCCGCACGAGCGGGGCGGTCCTCGTCGACCTGGACAACGACGGCGACCTCGATCTGTACGTCAACAACAACCGGCACACCAGGCCGTCCGACCGGAAAGCGAAGAACGAACCCTCCGCCCTGTACCGGAACGACGGCGGCCGCTTCGTAAACGTGAGCGCCGCGAGCGGTACCTGTCCGTCCGACGGCGCATTCGGCCGCGACGTGGGTGTCCTCGATTACGACGGGGACGGGCTGCTGGACCTTCTGGTCATCGAGGACAAGGTCTTCCAGGAGGCGGGTCATTCGCGGCTGTATCGCAACCTCGGCGGCATGAGGTTCGAGAACGTGACGGCCCAGGCAGGGCTGCCGACGGACCTGCACGGCTTCGGCGTGGCCATCGGCGACGCCAGCGGCGACGGGCGACCGGACATCTACGTGTGCGGGTCAGATCGGCTCTTCCTGGGTGCAGCGGGCGGGCGGTTCACAGAGGCCGTATCGCTGCGGCAGGTCTTCGATATCGGCTCGCGCAACGCCGAGGAGTACGTGGTCGGGGCCGTCTTCGGCGATATCGACAACGACGGCGACGCGGACCTGATCGTGGGAACGCATTTCGCCCCGTCGCGCGTGCGTGTGTACTTGAATGAAGGCGTGGCAGACGACGTGCCGCGGTTCCACAACGTAACGAAGGAACTTGGAGTCCCCGAACTGCCCCACAAGGTGCCGACGTGTGCGGTCCAGGACTTCGACAACGACGGCATGCCGGACTTGTACTGGTCCGTCTGGTTCGCAGAGGGGAAGAAGCGCGAGCCCTTTATCTGCCGCGGCCTCGGCGTCAAGGATGGCTTGCCACGGTTCGCGGTGCCGTCGTTGGACGGACTCGACATGAGCCTGCGGCGCAGAAACGCCGTGCCGGCCGGCAAGCGCGGCATGGTGTACTACGTGGACGGTCCGCCGGTGGACTACGATGGCGATGGCGACTTCGACTTCTTCGCGGGGGCCTGGCCCGAGGAAGGCTCACGGCTGCTCCGCTGCGATTCTCCCGCGACGGGCAACTGGCTCGACGTTTGCGTCGTGGGGACGCGGATGAACCGCATGGGCATCGGGGCGAAGGTCCGGGCCATGGGCGGCGGCAAGGTGATCGGTTACCGCGAAGTATCACTGAGCGGCGGCTATTCCGGCAGCGCACCGGCCATCGTGCACTTCGGCCTCGGGACCCGCACGAGCGTGGATCTCGAAGTGACGTTCCAGGGTCGCCGCGAGCCGCTGGCGCTTGGAAACGTCAAGGCGAATCAGCGGCTCGTCGTGACGGAACGCCAGTGACCGTCGCCGATCTCGCGGGTCGAAGTCGGCCGACAGCGGACGCGTCCGCAGCCATGGCGACAACCCGGTGGGGAGGACCGGGTGCTTCCGCCCACCCCCGCTTCCTGGTAGCATACAGGGCTTCGTGCCCTTTTCAGAGGGACTTGGAATGAGGACGTACCTGGAGTGTATTCCGTGCTTTGTGCGACAGACCCTTGACGCAGTCCGGTTCGTGACGGACGACGAGGCGGTCCACGCCGAGGTGCTTAGGCAGGTGCTTCGTGCCGCCGCCGACATGGACATGTCGCTGGCCCCGCCCGCGATGGGGCATCAGATCCATAGCCTGATACGGCGGTTGACCGACAAGGCCGACCCGTACCTCGACGTCAAGCAGCGGTTCAACCGTTTTGCGATGGGGTTGTACCCGGAGATGAGGAGGCGCGTCGAGCAGGCCGCCGACCCGCTGGAGACGGCCGCCCGCCTGGCCATTGCGGGGAATATCATCGATTTCGGCGTCGATTCGACGCTGGAGGAGTCGGCTGTCCACGAGACCATCAAGCGGGCCATGAGTGAACCGCTGTGCGGAAGCGTGGACGGATGGCGCGACGCAGCGTCCGAGGCCCGCGACATCCTTTTCCTTGCCGACAACGCCGGCGAGATCGTCTTCGACCGCGTGCTGATTGAGGCCCTGCCCAGCCACAAGGTTACGGTCGCCGTCAAAGGCGGGCCGGTTATCAACGACGCGACGATGGACGACGCGCGTGCGGCAGGCCTGGTGGGTCGCGTGGCAGTGATCGACACCGGCTCGGACGCCCCGGGCACGCTGCTGGACACCTGCTCGGACGCCTTTCGGCGACGGTTCGACCTTGCCGACATGGTCGTCGCCAAGGGGCAGGCCAACTATGAGACCCTGAGCGACACGGGGCGCCGCGTGTTCTTTCTGCTCATGGCCAAGTGCCCGGTCATCGCCAGGGACCTTGAGTGCGAACAGGGAGCCTTGATCGCTCGGCAGTGCGACGCCGCCGTCGGCAGAGGCACCGTGGATACGGACCCAGGGCGCGATCGCGGACAGGAAGAGACCTGACATGCAGATTGCCGCCGTCGCGTGCAGCCCGCTCAAGGGCAAGACAAAACGACCAGGGCGGCCCTTGCCGACCCGGACGTGGCAGGCGTGATCGCCGGGACGCCGTGTGGCCGAGGTCTGCCTGCGGCTGGCCGGGGCGCAAGACTCGACGTATAATGCACCGAGTCCAAGGAGGGCCGCTTCGGCGGTGGTGCCGTGAGCGAGATCGTCCGGCCGTTTCACATCATGTGCAAGCCGGTGTGCGGGGTCTGCAACCTCGACTGCCGCTACTGCTACTACACCATGAAGCCGGGGGAACTCTACCCCGGCACGACGCGATTCATGATGGCCGACGCGATCCTCTCGACGTACACGCGGCAGTACCTCGAGGCGATGCCGGTGCGGTGCGAGTTCGGATGGCAGGGCGGCGAACCGCTGTTGGCGGGCAAGGAGTTCTTCCGAAAGGCCGTCGCCTTCCAGAAGGAGTTCGGCCGCGACGGCCAGGTCGTCTCCAACGGCCTTCAGACCAACGGGACGCTGCTCGACGATGAGTGGTGCGAGTTTCTGGCCGAGAACAAGTTCCTGGTCGGCATCAGCCTCGACGGGCCCGCTCAGGTGCACGACGTCAACCGCCTGGACCGGCAGGGCCGGCCCACCTGGCACCGGGCGTGGGCCGGGCTGGAACTGCTGAGAAAGCACAACGTCGAGTTCAACGTCCTCGTGACCCTTAACATCGCGAGTGCGCCGCACGCGGCGAACATCTACCGTTTCTTCGTCAACCGGGGGATCCGGTACCTGCAGTTCATCCAGATCCTCGAGCGCCAGAGGGGCTTCGACGAGCCGACGGACTTCTCGTGCACGGCCGAGCAGTTGGGCCGCTGGATGATCGGCGTGTTCGAGCAGTGGGCCGAGCGGGACGTCGGGCGCGTCTCGGTCCGGTTCATCGACGACGTGCTCCACTCGATTCTCTACGGTCGGGCCTCGACGTGCGTGCACTCCGAGCGGTGCGCGGCAGCCCACATTCTCGAGTGGAACGGCGACGTATACGCTTGCGACCATTTCGTGTTCAAGGAGTGGCTGCTGGGGAACATTATGGAAACCCCGCTGGCCGAGATTCTGAAGCGGCCGCGGCTCCAGGAGTTTGCCGAACTCAAGACCGACCGGCCCGCCGCGTGCCGCGACTGTGAGTACCTCCAGTACTGCCAGGGCGGCTGCCCGAAGCACCATCGCCCGATCGGCCGCGACCCGAATCGCACCAACCACTTCTGCGCGGGATACAAGATGTTCTACGAGCGGGCGCTGCCGGAGTTGAAGCGCATCGCCGAGTATATCCGGCGCGGTGAACTGCCGCCGATGAAAGGCGACACGGCAGACCGGCCCACACGCCCTGCCGGGCCGGCGCAACGCTACACGGGTCCGAAGGTCGGCCGCAACGAGCCGTGCCCGTGCGGGTCGGGCCTCAAGTACAAGGCCTGCTGCGGGCGGGGCTGAGACGCGGGCTCCGCGCAACGTTTGGCAGCCAAAGGAGGGATCGTGCAGACGGACCTGACGGGCAAGGTTGCCCTCGTGACGGGCGGGGGGCGAGGCATCGGCCGCGCGGTAGCGCTGGCGCTCGGTGCGGTCGGCGCCCACGTGGTTGTCGCCGCCAGGACGCAAAGCCAGATTGACGAGGTCGGGCGCGAGATCACCGGCACCGGCGGTGCTGCCTTGCCGTGCGCCGTGGACATCGCCGACGCCGAATCGGTGCGAGGCCTGTTCGCCACCGTGCGCGAGTCGTGCGGGCGGCTCGACGTGCTTGTCAACAACGCCGGCATCGGCCTTTACGGCGCGGTGAAGGACTTCCCCGTCGAGGACCTCGACCGCGTGGTGGCCGTCAACTTGCGCGGCACGTTTCTGTGCTGCCAGGAAGCGATGAAGATGATGGTTCCGCAGGGGAGCGGGTACATCATCAACATCTCCAGCGTCGTGGGCTTCAAGGGCTATCCGAATCAGGCGGCCTATACGGCCACGAAGCATGCCGTTATGGGGCTGACGAAAACGCTGGCGGTCGAGGCCGGGAAGGACGGCATCCGGGTCAGCGCGATCCTTCCCGGCGGCGTGGACACGGGGATGGTCCGCGAGGCGCGGCCCGACCTGGACCCGTCAATCCTGCTTGGCCCGGAGGACGTGGCGGGGGCGGTCCTGTACCTGCTGTCGCTTTCGGACCGGGCGGCGATCGACCAGATTTACATCCGCCGCCGCACCAGCCAACCGTTCTAGAAGGGGCCTGCCCGTCCACTTGGCCAAACGCGGCGACCCGATGATCTGACCGGGCCAGAGGCGGTGCCGACGAGACGATCGCGCGTGCGCCGGGCGTTCGAGTCGTCCGGACTTGCCGAAATTCGTGATCGCGGGAGACTTGACAGCGGGGGGCCACAGAGCGCAAAATCCTCTGGTGAGGCGGTGATCCACGATCACTTGTCGCCGGGGAAAGTAGGCGCCTGTAGCTCAAGCGGACAGAGCAACGGTCTTCTAAACCGTAGGCTGGGGGTTCGAGTCCCTCCAGGCGCGCCAACGTAACCGGTGGACTGGCTAAGGTCACGACGATCGAATTCGCCGTTCTGAGGCGTTCGCGGTTCACAGGCGTTCCCTACATTCGTCAACTAACACAGGCGGAGCCTTCCGGCACACCGTGCCGCACGTTCCAGGAGGGAGCAGAAGCATGCATGCGTGGGTCGCCGTGGCGCTGGTGGTTCTGGCAAGCTGGGCGGTCGGTCACACGGCAAGGGGACAGGTCTACGGTGAGCCGGACCTCGGCCAGCCGGGCGACGAGATGATCCAGGCCTATCTCGCCCGTGAGACGGACACGATTCACGGAGGCTTTGCGGCGGGCGCCAAATCGCGTGACGACTGGGAGCAGGCCAGAGCCGCCTACCGCCAAGAGTATCTGTACATGCTGGGTCTTTGGCCGGTGCCTGCCAAGACGCCGCTTAAGGCGACGGTCACCGGAACGCTTCAGGGCCGGGGGTTCGTGGTGGACATGCTTCACTACCAGAGCCGGCCGCGCCTGTACGTCACAGCCAATCTGTACCGGCCGGCCGACGCCGGGAAGGGTGAGCGACTCCCCGCCGTGCTGTACGTCTGCGGCCACTCGGGGCGGGGCCGCAACGGCAACAAGACGGCTTACCAGTCGCACGGCATCTGGTTTGCCCGACACGGGTACGTCTGCCTGGTCCTGGACTCGCTGCAACTTGGCGAGATCGCCGCCATCCATCACGGGACGTACCGGGAAGGGCGATGGTGGTGGCACGCCCGAGGCTACACGCCGGCAGGCGTCGAATGCCTCAACGGCATGCGCGGCATCGATTACCTGGTGAGCCGACCGGACGTCGATGCCGAGCGTGTTGCCGTGACCGGCATCAGCGGTGGGGGAGCCGCCACGTTCTGGATCGCGGCGGCCGACGAGCGGGTTCGCGTCGCGGTGCCGGTCAGCGGCATGGCCGACCTGCCGTCTTACGTTACCAACCGCGTGATCAACGGGCACTGCGACTGCATGTTCCTGTACAACACGTTTCAGTGGCCGTGGACGCGAATCGCGGCGCTGGTGGCGCCGCGGCCGATGCTGTTTACGAACAGCGACAAGGATCGCATCTTCCCGATGGACGCGAACGACCGCGTCATCAACCGCCTCGAACGCGTCTACAGCCTGTACGGCGCGGGCGACCTGGTCGATGCGTTCGTCAGCATCGGCGGACACGCCTACCGCGAGGACATTCGGCGGGCTGCCTACCGGTTCATCAACATGCATCTGAAGGGCGATGCCCGCCCCGTCACGGACAGCGAGGTGGACCTGGTCACCGGTTCGGGGAAGAACCAGCAGTATCCCATCCCGCTGGAGAAACTCCGCGTCTTTCCGGAGGATTCCGACCTTCCGCAGGACGAGTTGAACACGGCGATCGATCGGCAGTTTGTGCCCGTGGCGCAGGTCGAGCCGCCGAAGGAAGGCACGTTCGAGCCATGGAGGAGCGGGCTCCTGGAGGAGTTGCGGCGCGTGGTGTTCCGCTGCTTCCCCGAGCGCATTCCCCCCGCCCGTCTGGTGCAGCGTTTCGACGGGGGACATGGCCGCCTTGAAACGGAACCGGGCATCGAGGTCCATGTGGAGTACGCGTCCCCGCCCGAGCCGCCGAAGGAGGTCCGCCGTATCCTCCTGGTCGTTCGAGGGCCGGGCTCGGAGGCGCCGGCCGCCGAGTTTCTGGACAAGGTACGGAAACCGGGCGACGTGGTGTGTCTTTGCGAACCGCGGGGCGTCGGCCGGACACGCTGGACGCGAAAGAACCCGCCCAACTACGCCGAGCGGTCGCACGTCCTGCTCGGCCGCACGGTGGACACCGGCCGCGTGTGGGACGTGATCGCCGTGGCCCGGCACCTTCGCGCCGAACGGGGGGGCGAGGTTCCCGTCCACGTCGTCGGCGAGGGCGCGGCCGGCGTCCTGGCAGCGTACGCCGCCCTGTGGGAACCGGAGATCGCCGGCGCCGTGCTGAACGCCCCGCCGCTGAGCCACATGGACGACGGCGCGCCGCAACTGTTGAACGTCTTGAGGGTCTGTGACATTCCCGACGTCCTCGGGATGCTTGCGCCGCGGCCGCTGACAGTCCATGGCGTCTCAGAGGAAGCGCTTCGCAGGACCGCCCAGGCGTACGCTGCGGCCGGCGAACCGGAGAGATTCACCCGCGAATCACCGTGACGGCCATCGGGGCCGGCGCGCCTCATGCCTCGAAATACACACCGCCTTTCTGGAGGGCCTTCCGCAGGTCGGCGTATGGAAGGTCGCGTGTTCCGCACTTCCGGGCGGCGCAGAGAGCCGCGGCCGTCCCCGTGGCCTGGCCCTGGCCCATGCAGCACACCGTGTTCCTGGTGGACATGTGGGCCCTGTGGTCGGAGGTGATGAGCATGCCGGCAGCCAGGAGGTTGTCGATCTTTGCGACGCGCAGCGCTCGGTAGGGGACTCCGTAGGTGCCGCCGTCCTTGACCTGGAAGCGGGGCGCCGAGTCGTGGAAGCCGTAGGCCATGACGTCGTCGTCGAAGTGGCGGCCTTCGATGACGTCCTCGTGCGAGATGTCGTAGTCGCACACAATCTGTCTGCCGCGACGGATGCAGAGCGAGGGGCTCGTCCTCGCCATGAAGGCGTTCTCACACCCGGGGACGTATTTCTTGAACAGTCCGACGGCCCGGTGCATGCGTCGCCTGAGTTCGAGTTCGCCCTTTGCGACCACGTCACGGTCTGTGGGGCTCGACGGCAACTTGAGGTTGAGTTTGATGAACATCAGGTAATTGTCGTGGACGGTGGTGGTGACCATCGACATGCCGATCCGCCGGGCTTCGGCGGCGAATTCGGGAGGCATCTTCTGGAGGCTGCCGCTGAGTCGGACGATCTGCCCCGGCTTGCCACTTCGCATGCCTTCGCAGTATTCCGTGAGGGCGTCGCGCTTCTTGATGAATTCGTAGTATCCCTCGACGTTCACGTTGGCGATGCCGACGCTGTTGGCCACCGCGTAGTCGTTGGGTTCGGCGTAATCGGCGCCGGCAAAGGCGGCGAGGTCGCCGTAGGCCGTGCAGTCCACGAAGGCCTTGGCGTAAATCGCCTCGCGTCCGGAGCGGCTCTCGGTAATGACGCCCTTAATTCGGTGCCCGTCCATGATGGCCCCTGCCAGGAGGGTGTTGACGGCGACGAATGCGCCGGCCTCGTCGAGCATCTCGAAGGTCGCCAGTTTGTACAACTCGACGTCGATGGCCGTGCACACCGAGTCGTAGTCGTAGTGTTTGGACATCTCGGGGTAGCCGGTCGTGCCACCGACCGTTGCCAATCGGTCGACGATCTCCTTGGGGATTCCCCGGACGACCTGTCGCTTCTTGACACCGGGGAAGGCCTTCCACAGGTTGTAGAAACTGTGCAGGGCGGTGCCACCTTCCGCCGCCGTGCCGCCGGTGTAGCCTTTCCGCTCGATGAGCATGGTTTTTGCGCCCTGTCGGGCTGCGGCCACCGCCGCGACGACGCCTGCCGTGCCGCCGCCTGCCACGACGGAATCGAACTCCCGGACGGGCAGTTTCCTTGCCGCTTCCTCGTGGTAAGCCACGGGCACGTTGCCCTCCTTTCGCGGGCCGGCCATCGCGAGCCCGGCGTGAGCCCCAAGTCCGAGCGCCAGCAAACCTTTGTGGAAGTCCCGACGTTGCATGTGCTCTCCTTTCGCAACTCTTTCGAGGCAGTTCCTGCATGAAGTGGGATCAGCAGCGGCAGCGCCTGCTCCGTTTGCCGTCCCATTCCTCCATCTCGCATCAACCCCGGTTGTCCCGGTACTCGAAGACGATGATCTCGTAGTGGTCCAGCCGCGGTACGACCGTCACGATGCGCTCGTCGTGCCTGGTGAACTCCAGTTCGCGCCCGGCGCGCAGAAGACGGACGCGCTGCACGGCTTTGCGCGGCTTGAACCGGACGCGAATGTCGGCCATCGCGACGGGGGCGTGCAGGGCGCTACCGCGCTGGCCGGAGTGATTGTAAAGGCCGATCCACTCGAACCGGCCATCCCGGTCGGCGCGATGAGCGATCTCTACCAGCGGCGAGGCCGACACCTGCACGCGGCGCTCCAGCCCCAGCAGGTGGTCGATGGCGCCCAGCAGCAGTGCGGCGTGTCCCTGGTGGGCCTGCTGCGGGTAGTGCGCGCCGATGCCGAAGGTGAAACAGGCGGCTGCAGCTTTCCGGTGCCTGCGGTAGAGCAGGGCGGGGTACTCCGACACATGGCGATAGTAGCACTTCTCCGGCGGGCCGAACATGTCGGGCGGAATCAGACGGAGCAGGCCCTCCACGTCCTTGCCCGTTTCGTACACGTGGAACTGCCCCTTCAGGAAAACGAGGTCGAGTCTGTCGAGAAGAGCCGCGCCGAGTCGCTTCCGGTCTTCCGGGCGAATGCGAATGTAGCCGCCCTTGTCCACGGTGCGCGTCTCGACGTGTTTCACCGGACCCAGGCAGGCCAAGTCCGGCGGCACCTGGCCCGAAAGCAGTGCCCTTCCGCCGCCCTTCACGTACTCGTCCAACGCGCCGGCTTGCTGCCGACTGAGTCCGCCTGCATCCGGCACGATGACCAGGGGGAACGGCTTGAGCGATTGCGGCTCCAACTGGGTCAACTCAAACGCGACGTGGTTTTCGGACAGGACCTGAAGGATCCCCTCGTATTCCGCGTCGCCGCGGCGAACGAGGCCGACCTCGCCTGCCGGCCTGGTACTGGCGAGCCACCGTTCGTTCGCCGCATGGAACCGGTAGAGTTCTCCGGCCAGGTCCAGCCCCGTGCGGTCCTCCTGCCGCTGAAGCGGGCCGATGCAGTAGAAGTCCAACCAGGCGCCGTTCACCATGTGCTGCCACAGGCGCCGGGTCGTCAGGTATGGCGAGACGGCGGCGTGCCGGTACGGAATGGCGATGAAGTGAACCGCCGCATTGGCCAACTGCCGCTTGCCGCACGTCAGCATGGTCCACTTCGCCTTGTCGGTGTCGTGGTAGGTGCCTTGGCCGAGCGCCCGGTTCGACTCCTTGCGGATGACGTCCACGCCGGTAGCGGTGTAGGTGCAGATGACGAGGTCCGGACGCTTGTTCTTCAGGAACGCGTTCACGCGGCTGAACTGGCGGTCGCACATCCCCCGGGTGAATTCCACGTACTTGCGGTACGCCGGGTTGTTGCTCTGTCGTGGGGGCAGGTCCACCCCGCCGAACTCCTTGAACAGCCGCTTGCAGTTGTCGCACTGACAGATGCCGTGATGGTTGCCGCTGTAGTCGCCTCGCTGGTACCCGATCATGTTAAAGAAGACGCCGTCGAGCGGGTAGCGATCGACCGCCTCGCCCAGGATCTTGAACAGGATCTCCTGCTGGTAGCCGCCGCTGACGCACGTGTGCACCTGGCCGTTGTAGTTGACGTTCTCGCCCTTCTCGCTGACGTAAAGCCACTCGGGGTGCTTGGCGGCGAACGTCTCGTTGATCTTCGAGAAGTCGAATCGGCCGATCATGCGGATGCCCTCGGCATGGAGGCGCTCCAGCACCGTGCCCACGAGGTCGCCCTTCATGTTGGGGTTGCGGTAGTGGCACTCGATGTCGGTGGGGTAGTTCGCCACGATGCCGCCGACGTTGAACAGGACAACGTCGGCACCAAACTCCTTGACCTCGCGGACGTACCGGTCGATGTCCATCGTCGCGTCGATCTCGCGCAGATTGGTCTGCAAGAGCCGGTGCGGCGTGAGCCACCACTCCGGGACCGGTTCTTCGCAGCGGCACCTGCCGACGCCGAGTGCGAAGAGCCAACATGCGATCACGAGGAAGCCTTCGGTCCTCACCGGCCTGTCTCCTCTCAGGGCAGACGTTGACGCTCAAGACGAGGGACGCGTGCCGTCCTCACGCTGCCATCCCGGTGCGTCCGGCGTCGGGGCGCATCATGTGGCACGCGAAGCCTTACCGCTTGCCGAAGCAGGTGATGCTGCCGTCTCTTGCCACGACGTAAAGGCGCCCGTTCGCAGCCGCTGCACCATTGAAAACGGGCGGCGACGGCAGCGTATGCGACGCGAGGCGGTCACCCGTTGCCGAATCGACGACGTACAGGACGCCGCCTTTCCTCCCCTCGAAGGCACCCAGCGGATCTTTCGGGTCAACCACGTCGGGCGGACCGGCGACGAACAGCCGGCCTGCGGCCAGGACCATGGCGCAGACCCGAACCGGCACGCGCTCGCTCCAGGTGTGGCTGCCGCCCTTCATGTGCTTCGCGAACAGGAGGTACCCCTCCTTGCCTGGGGTGAAGAAGACGGTCGGGTCCAGGCCGCGCAGCGAATCGAACATACGCACGTGGTAGACGGAACCCTCGTCATGGACGATAAGCCGTGCGTAGTCGCCCCCGCCGTACGTCCAAGGCATCCGCTTGAAGTAACTGTCTTCCAGCAAGCCGCTGCCCGTCCGCAGGTCCGG
>DATKXP010000174.1:0-13904 GCA_035529015.1 Phycisphaerae bacterium
AAGGGCGCCATCGTGGCGTTCACGGTGTCGCTGGCGCGGGAGATGGCGCCTCACGGCATCGGCGTCAACGCCGTGGCGCCGGGACTGATGTACACCGAGATGCTCAAGCCCTACGTCGATGCCGACCCGGCGAAGTTCAACGCCCGTCTTCCCATCGGCCGGCTGGGTCTGCCCGAAGAGGTGGCCAACGTCGTCGTGTTCCTCGCCAGCGACCGCGCGAGTTTCATGACCGGCGCCACGGTGGACGTGAGCGGCGGCATGCTGATGCGATAGAGGATTCTCGGAAGCGAACCGAGGGGTCAGGGCAGAAGGGCCCGGCAGGACCGGCCCGCAAGAGGAGGCACACGAGCCATGGCCAAGATGCCAATGGGCGTACGAATCCGGCTGAGCGGCATGATGTTCCTGCAGTACATGCTGATTGCGGTCTGGTTCGTCCAACTGACCGCGTACGTCGGGAAACTGGGGATGGGCGGGCTGGAGATGGCCTTGATCGCCAGTTCGATGGCGCTGGGGTGCCTGGCCTCCCCGCTCATCGGCATGTTCGCCGACCGCAACTTCGCGTCGCAGAAGGTGCTGGCCGTACTCAACCTGGCCACAGCCGTGTTGCTGCTCGCGTCAACGCAGGTCACGGCTCCGCTGCCCCTGTTCGTTCTGCTTCTGCTGTCGATGCTGTGCTACATGCCGACGTGGGGTCTGACCAGTTCCATCGCCATGAGCCACAGCCCGTCGGAGAAGTTCCCGCAGATTCGGGTGTTTGGTTCGATCGGCTGGGTGGCGGCGGGCTTGTTCAGCATCGTGGCCAAGGGCCTGTGGGACGTCGCGATCGACGGGACGGCGATACCGCTGTATTGCGGGGCGGGCGTGGCCCTGGCGGGGGCGGTGTTCGCCTTGGCGCTGCCGCATACGCCCCCTCCGGCCAAGGGCCAGAAGACCTCCATCATCGACGTGATGGGCCTTCGGTCCCTGGGGCTCATGAAGGACTGGCACTTTGCGGTCCTGATGCTGGGCACCCTGATTGCCACGATTCCCTTCTCGGCCTACTGGACGTTCCAGGCGGCCTTCCTGCAGGCCAAGGGCTTCAAACTCGTGACCGCGACGATGAACTGGGGACAGTTGGTTGAGATCTTCCTGATGCTGCTGGTGCCGCTGGCCATCGCCCGCTTCGGCCTGAAGTGGACGGTCGTGCTCGGCCTGGTCGCCTTGGTCGTCCGTTACGTGACATTGGCCCTGGGCAACAACTACGAGCAGGAGCCGCTCTACTACACGGCCATCCTGGTCCACGGCATCATCTTCGGTTTCTTCTACGTGGGCGGCCAGATCTACGTTGACCGTAAGGCGCCCAAGGAGATGAAGGCGCAGGCTCAGGGCCTGTTGTTCCTGATCTTCGGCGTCGGCCTGCTCGTGGGCAACTTCCTGAACGGGTGGCTCATCGAGACCAACACCGTGGGAGAAGGCGCGGAGAAGATCATCAACTGGCAGCCGCTGTGGAACGTGAACACCATTGTCGCGGCCGTCCTCTTGGTGCTGTTCGTGTTGCTGTTCCGCGACCCGGCGGCCGCCAAGGCGGCCGAGTCGGTCAAGGCGGAGGAGACCCCGGCCTAAGGATCTCCCGCCGAGGAAGAGGAGTAGAGGGGCCGGCACGCGATCGCGACCGGAGAATGTCCTGGCGCGCTTCGCGCGGCCCGTACGGGCCGCGCCTGTGGCACGCGTTAGAGGGTCAGCCGCGCGGTGAGTTTCCGCACCCACCGCGCCTGTAGGGGCGTAGCATGCTACGCCCCTACGTGACGCCCCACCTGGGGCGCAGATAGCCCGCCATACGCGGCGGGTACTCCAGACCCGCCGCCAAAGTAGCGGGGTAGCATTAGGAGGCACGGCCCATGGCCACGTACCTGCTCGGAACCGACTCGGGCTGCACCATGTCGAAGGCCGCCCTGTTCACCCTCGATGGCAAAGAGGTCGCGGTCGCGTCGCGAAAGACCGAGACCCTCACGCCCCGGCCGGGTCACCTGGAACGCAACATCCCCGAGATGTGGAAGGCCACCTGCGACGCCGTCCGCGAGGTCCTCCAGGCGGCCGCCATCGACGCGGGCGACATCGCCTGCGTCGCCTGCGCGGGGCACGGCAACGGCCTGTACCTCGTCGACAAAGACGGCGTTCCCGTCCGCGACGCCATCATGTCCACCGATTCGCGGGCCCGAGGTATCACCGACCGGTGGCTGGCCGACGGCGTGGACAAGGTCGTCCGCCCGAAGATGATGCAGAGCATCTGGCCCGCCCAGCCGGGCGCCCTGCTCGCGTGGCTCCGCGACAACGAGCCCGACGTGATGAAACGGGCCGGATGGGTCCTCATGTGCAAGGACTACCTCCGGTTCCGCCTGACGGGCAAGATCCAGGCCGAACTGACGGATTTCTCCGGAACCGGCCTCCTGAACGTCGGGACCGCCGACTACGACGACGAGGTGCTCGCGGCCTTCGGCATCGCCGAGATGCGCGGCCTTCTGCCGCCGCTCGTCCGCACGGCCGACCTCTGCGGCGAGGTCACCCCCGAGGCCGCCGCCGAGACGGGCCTCGCGGCCGGCACGCCCGTGGCCGGCGGCATGTTCGACATCGACGCCTGCGCCCTGGCGACCGGCATCATCGACGAGAGCCAACTCTGCATGATCGCCGGCACCTGGGGCAACAACCAGTACATCTCCCGGACGCCCGTCGTGGACGAGGACGTCTTCATGACGTCCTGCTTCAGCATCCCCGGCTGGTACCTGATGCTCGAGGGCAGCGCCACCAGTGCCAGCAACCTCGAATGGTTCGTCACCGAGTTCTTCGGGGCCGAGAAGGAGAAGGCCGAGACCCAGCGTCGTTCCGTCTTCGACGTCGTCAACGAGGCCGTGGCCGCCACCGCGCCCGACGAAGCGCCCATCGTCTTCCTGCCGTTCCTGTACGGCTCGAACGTGAGTCCCGATGCGAAGGCGAGCCTGGTCGGCATGAGCGGCTGGCATACGCGCGGGCACGTGCTCCGGGCCATCTACGAGGGCGTCGTCTTCGGGCACAGGGCGCACGTGGACCGGCTCCTGAAGTTCCGCGAGATGCCCGAGGTCATCCGTTTCACGGGCGGCGCCGCGCGCAGCGAGGTCTGGGTCCAGATCTTCGCCGACATCTTTCAGACGCCCGTCCAGATGCCCGACGGAACGGAACTGGGCGCCCTGGGCGCCGCCATTGCGGCCGCCGTCGCCGCCGGATGCTACCCCGGCTACACGGAGGCCGTCGAGGCCATGGTCCACTTCTCGCGGACCCAGCAGCCCGACGCCTCGAAGAAAGACCTCTACGACGCCAAGTACGCGCGGTACCGGCAGGTGATTTCGGCACTGGACCCCGTGTGGAAGGACCTGGCCTGAGATCGCTGAAAGGTTTCAGGATGAAGGAGAGCGTGCCATGACCTGCGAATCGGGCGACTTGGGTGCTGGCCGCCGCGACTTCCTCAAGAAGGCGATGGCGCTGCCCGCCGTCCTGGTGGGCGCGCAGTACGGTGCCGCTGCTCCAGCCGCCGAGCCCAAGCCGGAACTGCCGCAGATCCGACTCGGGCAACACGCCATCTCGCGCCTGGTCTGCGGCGCGAATCCGTTCGGCGCAGGCTCGCACCTGTCGGTCTTCGTCAACCACGAGATGAAGGCCTACTACACGCCCGAACAGATCCTGAAGACCCTCCGCCGGTGCCGGGAGGTGGGCATCAACTGTTGGCAGGGCGGGGTCGGCCACGCCGACTTGTACCGGCAGTTCACCGACTCCGGCGGCCGGATGCACTTCATCGTCATCGCATCGGGCGACGCGGCCGGCATCAAGACCGTGGCCGACGCCGGATGCATCGGCATTGCCCATCACGGCGAGACCACCGATAGCCTGTTCAAGGGCGGCAAGATCGACGGGATACAGGATTACCTGAAGCGCGTTCGCGACGCGGGCCTCCTGGTGGGCGTCTCGACCCACATGCCCGACGTCGTGGACACCGTGGAATCGAAGGGCTGGGACGTTGACTACTACATGACGTGCGTCTACGAGCGGCACCGCGACGAGACGGCGCTCCGGAAACTGCTTGGCGACGTGCCGATCCCGCCCCGCGAGGTGTACCTGATGGGCGATCCGCCCCGCATGTTCAAGGCGATGCGGCAGACGAAGCGGCCGTGCCTGGCGTTCAAGATCCTGGCCGCCGGACGCCTCTCGGAACGCCGCGAGTGGGTCGAGCGGGCCTTCCGCGAGACCTTCACGTCCATCAAGCCGACCGACGGCGCCATCATCGGCATCTACGACCGCTACAGCGACCAGCCCGCCGAGTGTGCCGCCCTGGTTCGCCGCTACGGTTCGGGACGCTGATCACTCGCAGGAGCACAGCGACAAGAGGCGTGGCACGGCTGGCTTGTCCAGCCGTGTGCGCGGCGGGTCTCCTGAGCGTACGTGTTTAGCGTCCTCGTCACGGATGTCACCCTGCACATTGCGCGGCGGGCAATCCTGCCCGCCGCGCGACGGAGGCGCCGCGCTACGCGGTGGGCAAGATTGCCCACCGCGCACGGCACGTTGGACCGCTCAGAGGCCCTTGAGGGCGTCTGCCGCCTTGGCGGAGTCCTCGGGCGAATCGAACGCCAGGTAGCAGACGCACCGGTCGCCGATGGCCGCCGCCGAGACCCCCCGCAGGTTCACCCCCGCCGCCGCCAGCGCGCCGGTAATCTCGGCTCCGAGGCCCGGCGCGTCACGCGCCTCGACCCTGAGCGACCGCAGACTTGCGGCAACGGCGAATCCGGCTGCTTCGGCAGCCTTTGCGGCGGCCCCCGCGATGGGCGTCACGAACACGACGCCGTCGCCGGGCCCCTCCGGCGTCCGCCGCGCGATGACGAACTCCAGGTTCGCGCCGGCCGCGGCAAGGGCGTCCAGTTTCTCGGCCAGCCCGCCGGGCCGGTCGTCGATCGTTGCGGCCCAGACTTCGACCTGCGTGACGTCGAGTGCCATGGTCTATCCTCCTTAACCGGGACGTGTGTGAGGCTCGCGGCCGGCCCTCTCGCCGGACCGTTACGCCACGAGGATACCGCCTCGGGGCGGCGAATGCGAGACTCTACCCGCGTTTGCCGCTGCCCATTTTTCTTGAGTTTCGCGGCCGCGGATGGTGAACTCACGTCCGGCGTCCGTTGCGGGGGGCAGTCGGAAGGAGATGGCTCCATGCGACCAGTGGATGGGGCGGTTTACGGCCGCGTGTACCACCTCGCGCGGCGGGCAATCCTGCCCGCCGCGCCGAGGGTTGGGCTGGGGCGCGGTGGGCAAGATTGCCCACCGCGCAACCCGTTGGCACACTCAACCATGAACTGCTCCAGCGTCTTCCTTGCCCTGGGGATGTGTGCCTGCCTGATCCAAGCGGCGCGCGGTGAAGCGGTGCCGGGCGGCGGGAAGACGCCCACGGGGACGCTGGCTGCGCCGTTCGAGTCGCTGCTGGCCGCACGCGACGGCGCCCGCGCCGTCAAGAAGGAACGAGGCGACGTGCCCGCCGAGGGCATCGACATCGCGCTGCGAGGAGGCGTGTACCTGCTGACCGAGGCGCTCGAACTGACGGCCGAGGACTCCGGCCGCCCCGGTGCCCCCATCGTCTTCCGCAGCCACGGCGGCGAGAACGTCCGGATCGTCGGCGGCAAGGAGGTCGGGAACTTCGTCGCGGTGCGCGACCCCAAGGTCCTGGCGCGGCTCGACCCTGCCGCACGGGGCAACGTCTACCGGGCCGACCTCAAGGCCCTCGACATCGCCGATTTCGGCCAACTGACCCAGCGCGGGTTTGGCGAACCGATCCGCCCCGCCCACATGGAACTGTTCTTCGACGACCGGCCCATGACCCTCGCGCGGTGGCCGAACGGCGGCTACGCCCGCATCGCCGGCCTGCCCGACGGTCAGAACGCGCGCCGCTTCCAGTACGACGGCGACCGGCCCCAGCGATGGGCCGACGAACCCGACGTCTGGGTCTACGGCTACTGGTACCACGACTGGGCCGACACCTACATGAAGGTCGAGGCGATCGACACCGGCGCACGCACCATCACCACCGCGACCAATCACCGGTACGGTCTTCGCAAAGGCAACCGGTGGCACGTGCTGAATGTCCTGGCCGAACTCGACTCGCCCGGCGAGTACTACCTGGACCGCGAGAAGGGCGTCCTGTACTTCTGGCCGCCGGCGCCCATCGGGTCGGCCAAGGCCGTCGTCAGCGTGGCCGATTCGCTCATCGCGATGACCGACGCCTCGCACATCGTGCTGCGCGGCCTGGTCCTGGAAGCGTGTCGCGGCACGGCCATCAGGATTGCCGGCGGCTCGAACAACCAGGTCATCGGCTGCACGATCCGCAACACCGGCAACCGGGCGGTGAGCGTCAGGGGAACCGACCACGAGGTCATCGGCTGTGACATCTATGAGACGGGCGGCGGGGGGATCGCCCTGAGCGGCGGCGACCGTAAGACGCTCGGGCGAGCCCGCCTCCTGGCCGAGAACAATCACATCCACCACTTCAGCCGGTGGTGCCACACCTATCGGCCGGCCGTGGCGGTGAGCGGGTGCGGCAACATCGTCCGCAACAACCTCCTGCACCACGGGCCTCATAGCGCCATCCAACTCTCGGGCAACGACCACATCATCGAGTACAACGAGATTCACAGCGTTTGCCACGACACCGGCGACGTCGGCGCCTTCTACATGGGCCGCGACTGGACCGCGCGCGGCACGGTCATCCGGTACAACTACTGGCACCACATTCAGGGCCCCGGCCAGCACGGCGCCATGGGCGTTTATCTGGACGACCAGGCCGGCGGCATCCAGATCATCGGCAACATCTTCCACCGCGTCACGCGGGCGGTCTTCATCGGCGGCGGGTGTGATAACCTCGTCGAGAACAACACGTTCGTGGACTGCAACCCGTCGGTCCACATCGATGCACGCGGCCTGGGATGGCAGAAGAAGGCCACCGATGACCCGAAAGGGACGCTCCGCTCCCAACTGGCCGCCATGCCGTACACCAACGATCTCTGGAGCGGGCGTTACCCCGAACTCGTGGACATCCTGAAGGACGATCCCGGAACGCCCAAGCGTAATCGGATCGTCCGCAACATCAGCGTCGGCGGCAAGTGGGACGACATCGATGCGGCGACCCGCACGCACCAGACGGTCGCGGAGAATTTCGTGGACGAGGACCCTCGGTTCATCGACCGCGCGGGCGGCGACTTCCGGCTCCGCGCCGATTCGCCGGCGCAGGCGATGGGGTTCCGGCCGATCCCGGTCGTGCGGATCGGCCTGTACCGCGACCGCCGCCGTGCCTCCTGGCCCGTCAAGCATGAGCCGCGCGAGTTGTCGTCGCCTTGACGAGGGGTTCGCCGCATGGAGACCATCGGATTCATCGGCCTCGGGCTCATGGGCAGGCCCATGGCCCGTAACCTGCTGAAGGCGGGGTATCCGCTGGTGGTCCACAACCGCAGCCGGCCGCCGGTGGACGAACTCGCCGCCGCGGGGGCCTCGGCCGCCGACTGCCCGCGCGAGGTGGCCGAGCGCAGCGACGTCGTCATCACGATGGTGCCCGATTCGCCCGACGTCGTGGCCGTGATGCGCGGGCCCGACGGCGTCTTCGCCGGCGCGCGGGAGGGGACGCTCCTCATCGACATGAGCACCATCAGCCCGGTCGTCGCCCGCGAACTGGCCGCCGAGGCAAGGCGGAAGGGCTGCGAGATGCTCGATGCGCCCGTATCGGGCGGCACGGTCGGCGCGGCCGGAGGAACGCTCTCGATTATGGTCGGCGGCAGCGCGAAGGCGGTGGAGCGAGCGCGGCCGATCTTCGAGGTCCTGGGCGCGGCGGTCACCCACGTCGGCGACGCCGGCGCGGGGCAGGTCTCGAAGGCCTGCAACCAGGTGGTCGTGGGCGTGACGATCGAGGCCGTCGGCGAGGCCCTCGTGCTCGCCGAGAAATGCGGCGTGGACCCTGCGAAGGTCCGCGAAGCGCTCCTCGGCGGCTTTGCCCAAAGCAGGATCCTCGACGTGCACGGGCAGCGGGCCCTCGACCGCAACTTCGAGCCCGGCTTCAAGGCGGCCATGCAACTGAAGGACCTGGCGATCGCCCGGGCCGCCGGACGCGAGTACGGCGCCGCCCTGCCGGCCACGGACGTCGTCGCGGAACTCTACGAGAGCGTCTGCGCCGCCGGCGCGGGCGAGGCCGACCACTCCGTCCTCATGGCCCACGTGGCTCGCCTGGCCGGCCTGGAGTGGCGCTCGCTCGGCGGCTGAGTGAGCCGGGGCACGCCCCGGCCTGCAGGGCAGGGTGCGGCATGTCGGCCGCGGCGCTTGCGCCGCGCGTGTTTGCTGGAATCCGAGCCGCGACCGCGAGGGAGCGGTTGTTGGTATCGCCGGCAACGAACCTCGAAACCCGGAGGCAATCGAACATGGCAAAGGCGAAACGCACGAAAGCAACAAAGCCCTGGCCCCAGGCCAAACGCCTGACGTGGTGGCAGGAGGCGCGGTTCGGAATGTTCATCCACTGGGGCCTGTACTCGCAACTCGGACGGCACGAGTGGGTGATGAACCGCGAGCGGATCCCCCTGCGCGAGTACGAGAAACTCGCCGACACGTGGAAGCCCAAGCCGCGCCCCGCCCGCGAGTGGGCGCGCTTGGCGAAACAGGCCGGCATGACGTACATGGTCATGACCACCAAGCACCACGAGGGGTTCTGCCTGTGGGATACCGAGCAGACGGACTACAACGCGGTGCAGCGCGGTCCAGGCCGCGACCTGGTGCGCGAATACGTCGAGGCCTGCCGCGAGGCCGGCCTGAAGGTCGGCTTCTATTACTCGCTGATGGATTGGCATCACCCGGACGGCGCCCGCTGCGCGCGTAGTGAGACGGCCCGCCGCCGCTTCCTCGACTTCACGCAGGGCTGCGTGCGCGAACTGATGACGAACTACGGGAAGATCGACGTTTTGTGGTACGACGTCTCGTGGCCGCTCCGGTCGCCCAAGTTGTGGGAGAGCCGCAAGATGACGGCCATGGCGCGGCGGCTGCAGCCGCACATCCTCGTCAACAACCGGGCCCAGTTGCCCGAGGATTTCGGCACGCCCGAAGAGCACATCCGGGAAGCCGAGGAAGGCCGGGCCTGGGAAGCCTGCATGACCTTCAACGGGTCGTGGGGCTACATGCCGAGCGCCATCGACTGGCACTCGACGCGCAAGGTCCTGGCGATGCTGTGCCAGTGCGCGGGCGGGTTCGGCAACCTGCTGCTGAACATCGGCCCGGCGCCCGACGGCTCGGTCCCGCCCGAAGCGCCCGAGCGGCTCATCCCCGTCGGCAAATGGCTTGCGGCCAATGGCGAAGCCGTCTACGGCCGGACCGACCGCGTCCAGGGACGCATGGAATGGCACCCTTGTGGCCGCGGGACGATCAAGGGCAGAAACCTGTACTGGTGGGTCAGCCGGTGGCCCGGAGGCGAACTGACCCTGGCGGGCCTGAAGACGCACGTGGTGCGGGCGACGCTGCTGGCCACGGGCAAGCGCATCGCGTTCAAGCAGACCGGCGGCCGCGTTATCCTGACGGGCCTGCCGCGCACCAGCCCCGATCGTGTCGCCGGCGTGACGGTCATCAAACTCCAGTGCGCCTCGAGGCCGCGGCAGGAACTGGGCGCGGGGTGCGTGGTCCTGAAGAAACGATAGCCGATGCACGCCCGCGACGCGGGTGGCACGGAAGCGGCGAAGCCGCGGCCGTGGCTTCTTTGCCACGACGCACCCACGGCGGGTGACATGGCCACGCTTGCGTGGCCACCTCACCCGTGCCAAACACGCACTGCCAGGCCAGCACGCCGTGGGAACGGTTTCTCGCGGCGGCCTGGGAAGGCCGCCGCGCGGTTCGCGCGCTTTGGGCGGCGGGTCGGGAGACGCGCAGCGCTGCCGTCCTGTGCGTTGGCCCCGCCTTGAACTCCTGCCGCCTCCTGTGGTATCCTGTCCGCCATGCGAAAAGGCGTCATCCCTGTAGTGCTGTTGGTGGCGGCCGCCGTGTGGCTGCCCTTTGTCCTCCCCGCCGCCGCGGGCGAACCGTTGTCTGCACCGGCCGGGCCTGCCGGCGGGCCCGAGGCACCGGCTCCCGAAGCCCCTGCGCCCGAGCCGTCCCCTTCGGCCCCCGAGGAGACGGTCGCCACACCGGCCCCCGACCTCGGCGCCGCCATCGAAGAGGTCTTGCCCGAGGACCCGAAGCGTCTCGGCGACGGCCTGCCCGGTTGGATCCGCTTCGAGTTCTTCGGCATTGCGCTGTGGCAGTTTGCCGCCGCCTTCCTGCTCGTGCTGCTGGGGCTGGTGCTGAAGAAGGTGTCGGACTACGTCTTCGAGCGGCGGATCATCCCGCGTCTGGAGCGGACGCGCTTCGACGCCGATCACATGCTGACGCGCGCGGCCAGCCGGCCGCTCGGGTTCCTCATCGTATTGGGCGGGTTGGCGCTGGCCGTCTGGGTGCTGGCGCTTCCGACCGAGCCGACCGACGTTCGCCGCGTCGCCTTCGGCGTCCTGAAGGTCCTTCTGGTCGCCGACATCCTGTGGTTCCTGTTCCGGGTCGTGGACGTGATGGCGGTGTACCTGACGCGGCTGGCCGGCCGCACCCAGTCGCAACTCGACGACCAACTGGTGCCGCTGGTCCGCAAGGCCCTGAAGGTTACCATCGGCCTCCTGCTGGCCGTGTGGGTGGTGCAACTGCTGGGGTACAGCGTCTCGAGCGTCCTGGCGGGCCTGGGTATCGGCGGGTTGGCGGTGGCGCTGGCGCTTCAGGACACGCTCGGCAACTTCTTCGGATCGATCTTCATCTTCCTCGACCGGCCGTTTTCGATCGGCGACATGGTCAAGATCGGCGACGTCGAGGGCACGGTCGAGCAGATCGGGTTCCGCTCGACGCGTATCCGGACGTGGCCGGCCACCCTCGTCTGCATCCCGAACAAGGCGGTGGCCGATGCCACCATCGACAACTGGTCGAAGATGCCCAAACGCCGCGTCCTCCAGACCGTTGGTGTTACGTACGAGACCACCGCCGACCAGATGCAGGAGGCCGTGGCCGCCATCCGCGAGATCCTCGCCGGCGACGAGGGCGTGGACCAGGAGTTCATCATCGTCCGCTTCAGCGACTTCGGCGCGTCGAGCCTCGACATCAAGGTCATCTACTTCACGAAGGCGATCCCGTACCCCGACCACCTCGAGACGAAGGAGCGGGTGAACCTGGCCATCATGCGGGCCGTGAAGCGGCTGGGCCTGTCGATCGCCTTCCCGACGCGCACGGTCTACTTCGAGGGCGACGTCGCCAGGGCCGCGGCCGGCCGTCATGGCCAAGGTCAGAGCCGCGACCGTTAGGGAGCGGAAGTCCCGAGTGCGGGGCAGCCCCCGCACCATCTCTCGGAGGTGAAGCATGCGTTCGCCGGTTTCTCTGAACGCTCTGGCATGCGTTGCTCTCACGTCGGTGGCGTGGATGTCTGGCCCCCAGGCGTGGGCTGCCCAGGACGTGCACATCGAGGCCGCGCCACCCGAGAAGGCGGGCGGTCCGCAGACCACCACCATCGTGGCCGAGAGTCCCGAGGGCACGGTCGCGGCTACGGCCGTGGCCGACCCGGGCGGGGGCGCCGGCGCTGCCGTCACCGGCCCCATGACGATTACGGTGCAGGCCGGCGGTCCGGCGGGTCCGGTGACCGTTGCGGCCCTGGGCATTGCGACCGCGCCCGCGGGCGCGGCGTTGCGGGCGCAACTCGGCCTCGAAGCCGACGCCGGCCTGGTCGTCGAGTACGTCGAGAAGAAGGGCCCCGCCGCCGAGGCCGGCATCGCGGTGCACGACCTCCTGGTGCGCCTGAATGAGGAGCCGCTGCCCACCGAGGCGCACCTGCTCGCCGCGCTTCGCCGCTTCAAGCCCGGCCAGGAGGTCCGCCTCACGTTCCTGCGCGCCGGCAGGAAGCAGACCGCGACGGTGAAGGTGGCCGAGGTCCCCGCCGCGGAGGACGGGCCGCAGGTGGTCGCGGCACACGGGGCCGCGGGCGCCGGTTTCCACATGAGTTCCGTCGTGACGACCCGCGGCGTCGGCCAGGGCGCGACGACCCTCTCGAAGCGGTCCTGGTCCGACGGCGAGCACACGCTTCACCTGACCGCGCGGGGCGAGCGCAAGACCCTTCTCGTCCAGGACAGCGACGGCGGACTCGTCTTCTCCGGCCCGGTCGATACCGAGGAGCAGCGCAAGGCCCTGCCGGCCGAGGTCCGGACCAAACTCGAACAGATGGAGGCCCGGCGGGCCGCACCGATGCAGGTCCGCGTGGGCGACCGTCCCGTCGCTCCGGCGTGGGATCCGCCGGTCAAGCAGGAGCCCGTCCGCCGTGCCCTCGGCGCAAAGATCGCCGTCGCCATGACCGAAGGCGGCCTCACGCTGACACTGACGGCCGACGACGAGCACCATCACTTCGTGGCGAAGGACAAGACGGGCGAGGTCCTCTTCGACGGCCCCGTCGAGACGAGCGAACAGCGCAAGAAGGTGCCGGAGGAGGTCCGCGACAAACTCGAACGCCTCGCCGCCGCCTGCGGCGAGGTCTTCTTCGGGAAGTAGGACGGCCTACAACGCGCGGCTACGTGTAGTCCTTTCCCGCCAGGCTCCGCTCGACCGACTTCTGCCACGCCTCCAACTGGGCCTTCATCCTGGCCGCAACGTCGGGCTTCTCGGAGGCGATGTCCTTGGTCTCGGCGGGGTCATCGACGAGGTCGTAGAGCGCGGCGCCACCCGCTTTGCCCTTCGCGCCTCCCGACGTGTGGAACTTGTACCGATTGTCCACGAGGGCGGCCGACTGGACGGCGGTCTTGCTGCTTCGGACTTCGAAGGCGATGGGGCTCGGCCGCTCGGTCATCTTGCCGTCGATGAGCGCGGCCAGACTGATGCCGTCGATCGGCCGCACCTGGTTCGGCACCTCGGCGCCCACGAGGTCGAGGATCGTCGGGTAGTAGTCCGACGTGGAGGCCGGCACGTCGGTCGCAAACGGTTTGGGGACGCGCGCCGGCCATTCCAGGATGCCGGGCACGCGGATGCCGCCTTCCCACAGGCTCCCCTTCTTGCCGCGCAGGCCCCCGTTGTTGGCGGGCCCCGTGCCGCCGTTGTCGCTCGTGAACCAGAGCATCGTGTTCTCGGCGACGCCGAGGTCCTTGAGGGCCTTGCGCAGGGTGGCCATGCCGCGATCGACGCCCGTGATCTCGCCGTTGTAGTGCTGCAGTTTCTCGCTCAGATGCTTGTACGGGGCCCTGTCTTTCTCGAGCGCCTGGTGCGGCCCGTGCGGGTTGCCGAACCAGACGACGGCGAAGAACGGCCGCTTGGCCGCTGCCATCTTGCGAATCCACGCCACGGCCCGGTCCACGGTGATGTCGGACCCATCTCCCTCGAGCGGCCCCACCGCCTCGCCGTTGTGGTAGAAGTACCCGGGATTCAAGTCGAAGAAGTTGAAGTACGAGAACCACTCGTCAAACCCCTGGTTGCCGGGATGGGGCGGCCGCGTGAACTGCTTCTTGCCGCGGTTGGTCCGCCCCTGCTTGCTCGGCGGCTCGCCAATGCCGCCCAGGTGCCACTTGCCGAAGTGTCCCGTGGCGTAACCGGCCGGCTTCAGGGCCTCGGCCAACGTCAACTCCTCCAGCGGCATGTCGTAGCCCCAGGAGAACACGCCGCTTCGGTTCGGGTGCCGGCCCGTCATGCAACTCGCGCGCGTCGGCGAACACACCGGCGCCGCCGCATAGAACCGGTTGAATCGGAGCCCCTTCGACGCCATCTCGTCGAGCGTCGGCGTCTTGATGTCGGCGTTCCCGTTGTAGCCGACGTCGCCCCAGCCCTGGTCATCGGTCATGGCCAGGATGATGTTGGGC
>DATKXP010000175.1:0-7695 GCA_035529015.1 Phycisphaerae bacterium
ACTCGACCACGAACCTCATTCGCTCGTCCACGGCACAGGTCTCCTTCCAAGGCATGGGCGTCGCTCCTTTCGCCCATCCATCGGCAAAGTGTCAACCATGTGCCCGGTTTATTCTGTCAACCTTGTACCCGGTTTGTACCAGCCGGTAGCCCCGGGCAACGCCCGGGGTGGTCGAGCGATCCAACCACGATTCATAAGCCCTGAAAGGGCGCGGGGAGGTTGTTCCACCCTTTCAGGGCGGGGTGGCAGGGCGGTTTGGCCTTTGACCCAGGCCGCCGGCCCGGACTCTCGACTCTCAGCCTTTCAGGCTCAGGCCGTTGCCTGCCAAAATGGCCGCATTGGCCGCGGGGGCGTGGCTGAAAGGGCTGTTGTTGTTCCCCGTTGATTCCGCAATTCGCAATCCGCAATCCGCATTGGGGATTGTTAGAGTTCTAACAATCTCCGCCGCCCTGTCCGAGACGTAAGTCCTTGCCACATACTGCCTTACACGAACCACCCGATTTCGGCCTGTCATATTCCATTCGGGCCATAGGTCGAACCCCCTCTTGCGCGGCCCTTCGGCCGAAATCGCCGTTCTTGATAGCGCCAGGGCCGTTTTTCGCCTTCCGGTTTTGTTAGAGTTCTAACAATTTGCCGTGCCTCCAGCCTCCGGTCTCCGGCCTCCAGCCTCGTCTGCCCCGCCATTTTGTATACTTTATGGCATATTGACCCCGCTCCACTTAGGTTAAAAAAGGGGTAAAAAGGACGAAGAACGGACCAAGTTTGAGCAAAAAGCGATCAGAAACCGATCAAAACGGAGCGCTTTTTGCCTTGCCTATCTTCACATTCGGACCCCAAATCGGCGTTTCCAGCCCAGAAACGGGGTTCGGCCCTCCGAAAAGCGCGATTTGGGGGGGTCTAAAGAAAGGCCGTTTTCGTAAAGTATATAACGCCAGCCGGCCTCGAACTAGCCCCAAGCGTTAGCGCGGGGTCACGCCCCGCGAGCCGTCCGGTTCGCCGGTTCGGCCCCCAAAACGCTCGCTCAGTGGTTGCTCTTGGGCGGGGGACGTGGTTAAATAGGGCCGGCGGCCGGGGTGTGCCCGGCGGCCAGAGAATCCTGCGGGGGATTCATGACCCGGACCCACCGCGAGAGCGGCTCAGCCCAGCGGACCCAGGACCCCGCCCGCCGAGGCGCCGTCGTCGCCGTCCGCGGCAGCGTGGTCGATGCGACGTTTCCGCGGCCGCTGCCCGAGGTCTACAGCCAACTGCGGACCGGCCCGGACGGGGCGATCCGCATCGAAGTCCTCTCGCACCTCAACGACCGCACCGTCCGCGGCATCGCCCTGACGGCGACGCAGGGTTTGGCGCGCGGCGACGCCGTCATCGACACGGGCGAACCGATCAAGGTGCCCGTCGGCCGGGGCCTTCTCGGCCGCATGTTTAACGTCTTCGGCGAGCCGATCGACGATCTGGGCGAGGTCGAGGCGGCCGAGTATCGTTCGATCCACCGTTCGCCGGTGCCGCTGGTCCGCCAGTCGGCCAAGCGCGAGGTCTTCGAGACGGGCATCAAGGCGATCGACGTGCTCGGGCCGCTGGAACGCGGCGGGAAGGCGGGCCTGTTCGGCGGTGCGGGCGTCGGCAAGACCGTGCTCATCATGGAGATGATCCACAACATGGTGGGCCGGCACGAGGGCGTGAGCCTGTTCTGCGGCATCGGCGAACGCACGCGCGAGGCCGAGGACCTGCGCCGCGAGATCGAGGAGGCCGACGTCCTCAAAAACACGGTCATGATCTTCGGCCAGATGAACGAGCAGCCGGGCGCCCGGTTCCGTGTCGGCCACGCGGCCCTGACGATGGCGGAGTACTTCCGCGACGACGCCCGGCAAGACGTGCTGCTCTTGATCGACAACATTTTCCGGTTCATCCAGTCGGGGTCCGAGGTGTCGGGCCTGATGGGGCAACTGCCCAGCCGGTTGGGGTACCAGCCGACGCTCGGGTCGGAACTCGCGGCGCTCGAGGAACGGATCTCGAACACCGACGCGGGCGCCATCTCGTCGATCCAGGCGGTGTACGTGCCGGCCGACGATTTCACCGACCCGGCGGTGGTCCACACGTTCGGGCACCTGTCGGCCAGTATCGTCTTGTCGCGCGACCGGGCGAGCCAGGGTCTGTATCCGGCCATCGACCCGCTGCGCTCGGAATCGAAGATGCTGACGCCCGCGGTGGTCGGCCGGAAGCACTACGACGTGGCCCGCGAAGTCTGCCGCACCCTCCAGGAATACGAGGAACTCAAAGACATCATCGCCATGCTGGGCCTGGAGGAACTGTCGCGCCCGGACCAGGCCACGGTGAACCGTGCGCGGCGGCTGGAGCGGTTCCTGACGCAGCCGTTCTTCGTGACCGAACAGTTCACCGGGCACGAGGGCAAGATGGTCGGCCGCGACGACGCCATCGACGGGTGCGAGCGCATCCTGAACGACGCGTTCGCCGACTACCCCGAGAGCGCGTTCTACATGATCGGCGCGGTTGACGAGGCGAAAAAGGGATGAACCTGAAGGTTCTGCTGCCCACGGGCGTACTGCTGGATGAGGAGGTCCGCAAGGTCACCGTCGAGGCGGGCGACGGCGAACTCACGCTCCTGCCGCGCCACGTCGATATCACCACGACCGTCGTGCCGGGCGTCCTCGTGTTCGAGACGGCCGGCGGGCGCGAGGAGTTCGTGGCGGTGGGCGAGGGGGCGCTCGTCAAGGTGGGCGACGAGGTCCTGGTGTCTGCGCGGCGCGGCACGCGGGGGACCGAACTCGGCGCGCTCGAGCGGACGGTCGAAGAGGAGTTCGGGCAGCGCAACGAGCAGGAAGAACAGGCCCGGACGGCGCTGGCGAAGATCGAAGCGACGTTCGTGCACCGTTTTCTCGAGTTGGAACATGGCACGCACTGACGACGCCGCCGAACGCGGACGGGCCGACCGGGCCCAGTTTGCCGACACGGTCGGCGCGAAGGAGAAGCGGAAGATCAAGGGCCGGCGTCAGCGCGAGCGCGGCCCGTTGTTCTACGTCGGCATGTTCGGTATCGTCGGCTGGTCGGTGGCGGTGCCGACGGTGCTGGGAATCCTTGCGGGATGGATGATCGACCGGCGGTGGCCGGGCGGCGTCTCGTGGACGCTGACGTTGATGCTCCTGGGCGTGGTGCTCGGGTGCCTGAACGCGTGGCTGTGGGTGCGGCGCGCGAGCGGCCGCGATGATTGAGTCGCACAAACAGGCAACGTGCACGTTGCCCTTTTAGCCGCGACCCAAAGGGGAGCGCGCTGCCGTGGAAATCGCGCCAATCTGGAAACTCGCCGTCGCCCTGGCAACCGGCCTCGCCGTCGGCCTGTTCTACTTCGGCGGCCTGTGGCTGACGGTCCGGCGGCTGTCCGACGCCAAACGGCCGCACGTGTGGGCCCTTGTCTCGTTTGCGGCGCGGACGGTCGTGGCCGTGGCAGCGGTCGGCCTGATGGCGTGGCTCGGCGGCTGGCAGACGCTGGCGGCCTGCATGGCAGGCTTCATCGCGATGCGGCTGGTGACGGCGCGGGTCTGGGGTCCCGGCGGCGCGAAGCCGAAGGACGGCGCCGCCCCCGCACAAACGGAGCGGGAGGTCGAGACCTCCGCGCACAAAGGCAGTGAGGCGTAATGCACCCCCTCGATACCGACATCCTGTGGCGATTGGGCGACTCGTTCGTCCTCCTGAACAAGACGATCCTCTATACGTGGATCGTCATGGCGGTGCTGGTCGCGGGGTCGCTCATCATCACGTGGCGTCTCTCGTCGGGCCCGCGGATGGACCGGTGGCAGAACCTGCTGGAGATCGTCGTCTCGTTCCTTCGCCGCGAGATCCGCCAGGTCAGCCGCCAGAATCCCGACCCGTACCTGCCGTTCGTCGGCACGCTGTTCGTGTTCATCGCCGCCGCGAGCATCCTGGACCTCGTGCCGTACTTTTCGTCGCCGGCGGGGTCGATTGCGACGACGGCGGCGCTGGCGGTGTGCGTGTTCTTCGCGGTGCCGATCTACGGCGTGGCGCGCGGCGGGTTCGGGGGGTACCTGAAGAACTACATCCGGCCGTCGGTCTTCATGCTGCCGTTCAACATCATCGGCGAGATGTCGCGGACGCTCGCGCTGGCGGTCCGTCTGTTCGGCAACGTCATGAGCGGTGCGATGGTGGTCGGCGTGTTGCTGTCGATCGTCCCGTTCATTTTTCCGGCGGTGATGCAGTTCATGGGCCTGGTCTTCGGCATGATCCAGGCCTACATCTTCAGCGTGCTGGCGATGGTGTACATTTCGTCGGGCATCCAGGCCCGCGAGACGCAGCAGCAGAAGGCACACGAGCGCGCCCGGAAGGCGCCGCACGAGCGCGAGGATCCGAACCCGCCGCGGGAAGCCCCCGGGCCCACCGCGAAGGCCGATGAGCCCCCATCGAGCCCGCCGCGGCAGCGGCGGGGCACCCAGGGGCGCCACGAAACTAACGCGCACGATGAAACTGGCGAGAAAGGATCGACCAATGACTGACCAGGCCCTGATCGCAGTGGCGTCGATCGTCATGGGAGGGCTGACGATTGCCATCGGCTCGATCGGCCCGGCGCTGGGCGAAGCGCGGGCGCTGGCCGAGGCGCTGTCGGCCATCGCCCGCCAGCCCGACGAGGCCGGCACCATCACGCGGACGCTGTTCGTCGGCATGGCGATGGTCGAATCGACGGCCATCTACTGCTTCGTCATCGCCATCATCCTGATCTTCACGAACCCGTTCTGGGATTTCGTGACGACCGCCGGCACGGGGAACTAAGCCATGCTTGCCGACTGGATACTGATACTTGCCGAGCAGGCCGAGCCCGCGGCTGCGGGGGGCGGCTCCGCGTGGGCCGACTTCCTGTGGACGTTCAGCGTCCAGGTCGCGAACTTTCTCCTGCTCGTCGTCGTCCTGTGGTTCGTCCTGTACAAGCGGATCATCAAGGCGATGGACCAGCGTGAGAAGAAGATCGCGGCCCATTTCGAGGCGGCCGAGGAGAAGGAGAAGGCCGCCGAGACGACCGCCGCCGAGGCCGAACGCCGGAAGCAGGAGATCGAGGCCGGCCGCGAGTCGCTCCTCAAAGAAGCCGTGGACGAGGCCGACGCCCGCCGCAAGGAACTCACCGACCAGGCCCGCCGCGAGGTCGAGACGCAGGCCCAGCGCTGGCGCCAGGACCTGGCGCGCGAGAAGGAGGCGTTCTTCGGCGAGATGCGCACCCGTGCCGGCGACCAGGTCTGCGCTGCTGCGCGGCGGGCCCTCGAGGACCTGGCCGACGAGACGCTCGAAGCGCGGATGGTCGAGGTCCTCATCAGCCGCCTCCAGGACCTGCCTGAGGAGGAGTGCCGCGAGTTCGCCGAGGCCGTCCGGACCTCGGGCAAGCCCGTGGTCGTTGCCACGGCCATGGACCTCGACGAGCCGCACCGAAAGAAGGCGACCGCGGCCGTCCACGACCTGCTGACGGGCGAGGTGGCGGTCGAATTCGAGACGTCGCCGGAGTTGATGTGCGGCGTGGAACTGCGGGCCGCCGGGCGAGAGATCTCCTGGACCATCGCCAGTTACATCCAGGGCATCCACGACGCGCTGGCCGAAGCGATCGAGGCGAAACTCAAGGCCCCGGCTCAGGCGGCGCAAACGGCGCGCGGCGAGTAAACTCGCCGGCTAAATGGTGCGCGCCGTGGCGCAGGCGGCGGAACCGGCGCGCGGCGAGTAAACTCGCCGGCTGAATGGCCACAAAAAGCAGCGGGTCATGGCATGACGAGCAAGCAGCCCTCGAACCTGAAAGCCCTTGCCGCCGACCACGCCGCCGCCTTCGACGCGGCGATGGCGGGTTACAAGCCCGTGCCGCGCGTCCGCGAGGTCGGCATCGTCACGAGCGTGGGGGCGGGCGTGGCGCGCGTCAGCGGTCTGCCGAACGTCCAGTCCGAGGAACTCGTGCGGTTCGAGAGCGGCCGCCTGGGCATGGCCTTCAACCTCGACCGCGACGAACTCGGCGTGGTGCTGATCGACGACGTCGAGGGCATCGCGGCCGGCGAAGAGGTCTCCCGCACGGGCCGCGTCATGGACGTGCCGGTCGGGCAGGGGCTCCTTGGCCGCGTGGTGGACGCCGCCGGCCGCCCGCTCGACGAGGCGGGGCCCATTGCCGCCGAGGGGCGCCGGCCCGTCGAGCGTCCCGCGCCGTCCATCATGGCCCGCGCGCCGGTGGCCACGCCGCTGGAGACGGGGATCAAGGTGGTCGATGCCCTGATTCCGATCGGTCGCGGCCAGCGGGAACTCATTGTCGGCGACCGCCAGACGGGCAAGACGGCCATCGCGCTCGACGCCATCATCAACCAGCGCGACAAGGACGTGCTGTGCATCTACTGCGCCATCGGGCAGCGGGGCTCGGCCGTTGCGCGGGTGGTGGCCGAGTTGCGCGAGCGCGAGGCGATGGACTACTCGGTCGTCGTCGTGACGACGGGGGAGGATGCGGCGGGTCTCCAGTTCATTGCCCCGTACGCCGCCACCACCATGGCCGAGCATTTCATGGAGCAGGGACGCGACGTCCTCGTCGTCTACGACGACCTGGAACGCCACGCCATCGCGTATCGCGAGGTCAGCCTGCTGCTGCGGCGGCCGCCGGGCAGGGAGGCGTATCCGGGCGACATCTTCTACATCCATTCGCGGCTCCTGGAGCGTGCCACGCACCTGCGCCCCGAGAAGGGCGGCGGGTCGATCACGGCCCTGCCGATCGTCGAGACGCAGGCCCAGAACCTGGCGGCGTATATCCCGACGAACCTCATCTCGATCACCGACGGCCAGATCGCCCTCTCGCCCGACCTGTTCCAGAAAGGTGTCCTGCCGGCCGTGGACGTGGGCACGAGCGTGTCGCGCGTGGGCGGCAGGGCCCAACTGCCGGCGTACCGGGCGGTGGCCGGCGACCTGAAACTCGCCTACGCCCAGTTCGAGGAACTCGAACGGTTCTCGCGATACGGCACGCGGCTGGAAGCGAGCGTGATGAAGCGGCTGGAGCGCGGCCGTCGGGTTCGCGAGGTGCTCAAACAGTTGGAGTTTCAGCCGATTCCGACGGCCGAGCAGATTGCCGTCCTGTTCGCGGCGGCCGAGGGGCTGCTGGACGATTTGCCGGTCGAAGAGGTGGCGGCGGCCGAGACGGCCATCCGCCAGGCCATGACGCGCGACCTGCCGGACCTGTGCAAGCGCATCGCCGACGGCGAGAAGATCACCGACGCCGACCGCCAGGCCCTGCGCAGGATGATCGCCCAGAACCTGCCCAAACCGGATGACGCCGAAGCCGAGACGGCCGAAACCGACACGCCGCCCGATGAAACGCCCGGCGACGAGGTGTCCGAACCGAGCACTCAGCCATAGCGCTTTTAGCCGCGACCCGAAGGGGAGCGCGCCTCCATGCAGGCCCTCGAAGCCATCCGAAAGAGCATCGGCACGGCCGACGACCTTCAGTCGGTCGTCAAGACGATGAAGGGTGTGGCGGCGGCGAACATCCGCCAGTTCGAGCGGGCGGTCGAGTCGCTGGCCGATTACGCCCGGACGGTCGAACTGGGCCTGCAGGTGCTTCTCGGGTCGCGGCCTGAGCGGCTTGCGGCGCCGACGCAGGAAGAGCCCGGCACGCTCGGCGCGGTCATCTTCGGCTCGGACCAGGGCCTGTGCGGCCGGTTCAACGTG
>DATKXP010000176.1:0-3003 GCA_035529015.1 Phycisphaerae bacterium
CGCCGTCGTGGACGAGGCGCCCATCAGCCTGGTAGGTCAACACAGCCTTCCCGACAAGTGGTTCCTCGTGGCGCGCGACGCGTTCAACGGCGTCCTTCTCTGGAAGGTGCCCATCCGCCGCTGGGGATGGCGGGAATGGAAAGACACGTGGTTCAACCTTCGTCCCGGCGACATTCCGCTCAACATTCAGAAGCGCCTCGTCGCCGCCGGCGACAGGGTCTACGTCACCCTGGGCTACCAGGCGCCCGTCTCGGAACTTGACGCGACAAGCGGCGAGATCCTCAAGACCTACGCCGGCACCGAACGGACGAACGAGATCCTCTACCTCGACGGCACGCTCATCCTCTCGGTCCTCTCCGGCGAGGGCGTCAAGGTGATGGCCGTGGACGCCGCAAGCGGCAGGCAGCGGTGGGTGACCGAGAAGGTCTACGCGGGCACCGTGACCGACTACTACAGGTGGCGCGCCATGCGTGGGAGCGTCAACCCCGCGAAACTCGACCCGACGCTCAACACGGCCACCGACGGGAACGTGGTCGCATTGATCGACGGGCCCGAGATCGTCGGCCTGGACTTCCGGACGGGCATGGAGACGTGGCGGGCCCGCTTCCCGTCGGACCCCGCGGACGACGGGGCAGGCGGAATCCAGACGAAGGGCAACCTCTGGGTCGGCACGATGATCGTTTGCGACGGCGCCGTCCTCCACGCCAGTCCGAGCAAACTCGCCGCGTTCGCCGCCGCCGACGGCAAACTCCTCTGGAGCCAGCCCAAGCGATACATCGGCCACCTGTGGTACGAGTGGAAGGATGTCTTCGTCATCGACGGTCTGGTGTGGACCTGGAGCGCGGAACTCGACCGCGGTGTCCTCGAGGCCGGCGGCAAGGCCAAGCAGCGCTCCCTCTGGCCCCGCTCGGTCAACGGATACGACATCAGGACCGGCGAGATGACGAAGCAGGTGCCCCTCGGCCCCATCTTCCAAACGCACCACCATCACCGGTGCTACCGCAACAAGGCGACCCTCCGCTACATTCTTGCCAGCCGCCGCGGCACCGAGTACGTGGACCTGGAGCACGGCAAGCACACCGTGCACAACTGGGTCCGCGGCACCTGCCACATGGGGATGATGCCCGCCAACGGGCTCCAGTATGCTCCGCCTCACCCGTGCCAGTGCTACATCGAGGAGAAACTCAACGGGATGAACGCGCTGGCGCCGGCGAGGACGTCGCAAGCCGATGTGACGCAGGCAGCAAGCAATGGCGCGCGCCTCCGACGCGGACCCGCCTACGGCAAGGTCGAAGGTGCAACGCGCAGCGTTGCGACTCCAGCGGACTGGCCCACGTTCCGTCACGACTCGATGCGCACGGGCTCGGTGAAGACCCAGGTGCCCGACGGCGCGGCGCCGCTGTGGCGAGTGACGGGCGGCCGCAAGGTGTCTGCGCCCACCGTCGTGGCCGGCAGGCTCTTCGCATCTCTCGTGGACGAGCACCACGTCGTCTGCCTTGACGTGCAGGACGGCAGCCAACTGTGGGAGTTTGCCGCAGGGGCCCGCATCGATTCGCCCCCGACGTACCACCAGGGCACCGTCCTCTTCGGCTCGGCCGATGGGAAGGTCTACTGCCTGCGCGCCACCGACGGGGAGTTGGCATGGTGCTTCCACGCCGCCCCGGCGACGACGCTGATCGGCGCCTTCGGCCAACTCGAGTCGGCGTGGCCCGTCCACGGCAGCGTGCTGGTGCAGAACGGAACCGCCTACTTTGCGGCGGGACGCTCGTCGCAACTCGACGGCGGCATCTACCTGTACGGCGTCGATGCCGCAACGGGGAAACTACTTCACCAGGCCAGGCTGGAAGGACCGGACTACACCGGCGATGGCATCAAAGAGAACTACAAACTGCCCATGGGCTCACTGCCCGACGTCCTGCTGAGCGACGGGTCGAAGGTCTACATGCGCTCCGTCGCATTCGATATGGAACTGAAACGCGAGACCGGCATGCCGGACCTGCGGACGGGCAGCGGCTTGCTGGAAGACAGTTACTTCAAGCGGATGCCTTGGACGTACGGCGGGGGCGACTACGCACGGCTTATCGTCCATGACGAGGGCTCCGTCTACCACGTGCGTATGTTCGATTCGCTGCGCGGCCTGGACCCGACCGTCTTCTTCACCCCCGGCAAGGAGGGGTACCTCCTGTTCGCGAAGCCCATGAAGGACAGCGGCCATACCTGGAGCGAGCGGGTGCCGGTGCGGGTCCGCGCCATGGTCCTGGCCGCAGGCCGGCTGTTCGTCGCCGGGCCGCCCGACGTGGTTGACCCGAAAGATCCGCTGGGTGCCTTCGAGGGAAGGAAAGGCGGCGTCCTGTACGTCGTCGATTCGGCAACGGGTGAGCGGCTTGCGTCGCATACGCTGCCGTCGCCGCCCGTTTTCAACGGTGCAGCGGCTGCGAACGGGCGACTTTACGTCGTGGCAACAGACGGCAGCATCACGTGCTTCGGCAAGCGGTAAGGCCTTGCGTGCCGCATGATGCGCCCCGATGGCGGACGGGCGAGGACTCAGTCGGCAGCAAGCCGGCTCACTAAGCGGGGTCAGGTAAGTGTTTTGCGGTTGAAGCGCGGCGGGTAGGGTGACCCATTAGAGACACGCCGTACAGAACCCGCCACGCAGCTGCCAAGAAAGGAAAGCCTATGCAACGTCGGGACTTCCACAAAGGTCTGCTGGCGCTCGGACTTGGCGCCCACGCCGGTCTCGCGATGGCCGGCCCGCGAAAGGAGGGCAACGCGCCCATGGCTTACTACGAGGAAGCGGCGAAGAAACTGCCCGTCCGGGAGTTCGACGTCGTTGTCGCAGGCGGCGGCACGGCAGGCGTCGTCGCGGCGGTTGCCGCAGCGCGCCAAGGCGCAAAGACCATGCTGATTGAGCGGAAAGGCTACACCGGCGGCACGGCTGCGGAAGGAGGCACCGCGCTGCACAGTTTCTACAACCTGTGGAAGGCCTTCCCCGGCGTCAAAAAA
>DATKXP010000177.1:0-13601 GCA_035529015.1 Phycisphaerae bacterium
TGGCCGCCGCTCGCGCGGCCCAGGAGAGAGACCGAACCATGAGCGAGTGTGAACACGCACGGCGGCTCTCGGCCTACCATGACGGCGAAGTCTCGGAGGCCGAGCGGGTATCGCTCGAAGCGCATCTGGAGGCGTGCCCGGCCTGCGCGGCGGAACGGAATCGCCTCCGGAGGCTGTCCGACCTGCTCTCGGCAGCCCCCCGTCCCGAGATGTCGGCCGAAGCCCTGGCACGTCTGCATCGGACCGCCGACGACGCGGCCATGGCCGACCTCGGCCGCATGGCCAAGACGCTGATGGCCGTGGCCGCCTCCATTCTGCTCGTCTGTGCCGTCTGGCTCTGGCAATCGCACGCCGCCGCAGAACCCACGGAGCCCATTCCTGCGTGGGAGACGGCCGCTACGGCTTCCCAGGGCACCCTCGCCACGGCGTCGGACGAGCAACTGGCCCGCTGGATCGTTCAGGACCTGGAACGAAAGAACGGACATGACTAAGGCCAAGGTGCTTCTGATCGTAGCGTTCGCCGTGACCTTTGCCGCAGGCGCCGCCGTGGGCCTGCTGGTGCCGGACCCCGGGCACCGGCCCCGCGGTCCATCGTGGCTCACCGCCGAACTGGGGCTCACCGACCAGCAGCGAGAGCAAATGCACGAAATTTGGTCGGAGGCCATGCGCGCCGGGCGGTCGGGCCATTGGGAGCAAAGGAAAGCGCTCGCCGAACACCGCGACCAGGCAATCGCCGCCCTGCTCACCGAGACCCAACGGCCGCAATACGACAGCATCCTTCAGGACTACGCCGCCAAGATGGACGAATTGCACCAGGAAGGGAAACAGGCGTTCGAGCAGGCCGTCGAGCGAACCAAGCAGATCCTGACCCCCGATCAAGCCAGGAAATACGACGAACTGCTCCAGGAACGAGCGAAACGTGGGCCTGGCGACCGGCGGGGTCCCCCTTGGGGCGGCCGGCCGACGCGCCCGGAAGGGGATGACCAGCCTACCGATGACCCGTCCACTCCCCGCCGTGGGGGGTGACGGTCACAGACGACGTTCGCGGACAACGTTTGGAAGGAGACGAACCATGCGTCGATTCACCGCCATGATGTGCCTGGCCTCCGCCGTGTTGGTGGGTGCCCTTTGTGTCGGGCAAGCCATCGCCGAGGAAGGGGCACCACCCCCGCCGCCCGGCCAGGAGCGTGCCCGAGAAAGCCGAGGACCACGCAGCCCCGAAGAGTGGCGCCAGCGGATGGAAGAGTTCCGCCAGCGGATGTCGGATCAGATGCGCGAGCGGCTTGGTGCCACCGAAGACGAGTGGAAGGTCCTCCTGCCGCGCATCGAGAAAGTCACGAACCTCATGCGCCAGGGCCGGGGTGGCTTCGGCGGCATGCTCAGCATGTTTGGCCGGGGCGACCGTGGCCGCGGGGGCGGCGATGATCGCCGGCCCGAGGGCCAACCCGAACGCGAACAGTCCGACGTCGAGATGAAGACCGACGCGCTCCGGAGCCTGCTCGAGGACGAGACCTCCAGCGCGGGTTCCATCAAGGCGGCTCTCGATGCGCTTCGCAAGGCCCGCCAGAAGTCCCAGGACGAACTGGCGCTCGCTCGCAAGGAACTCCGCGAGGTCGTCACAGCACGCCAGGAAGCCCAACTCGTACTCACCGGGCTGCTCGACTAACGGCGCGTAACCTGCGACCGGGCCAGGATGCACGGGAGGAAGGTTTCGGAACGGCTGTCGGCACAATGAACGCCATCCTACTGAAAATGCGGCAAGAGGGTCTGCTGGACGAGCAGGCGGCCAGTGACGTGGACGGTCTGCTCGCCGACGGCAAACCCCTCGATGAGGCCCTGCTTTCGGCCGGCGGCCTGGCCGAGGAGCGGCTGCTGCGCTACCTCTCCGACGAGTTCCACGTTCCCTACGTGGACCTGGAGACGTTCCAGCCCGACCAAGCCTTCCTCTCACAGTTTCCCGCCCGGATCCTTCTGGCCCACCGGCTCCTGCCGCTTTCTCAGGAGAACGGCGTGGTCACGGTGGCGACGAACCGCCTGTTCGACACCAGCGGCCTCGACGAACTGCGGATGGCGAGTGGGCTGGACATGCGGCCGGCCCTGGCCCCTGCGAGCGAGATCGGACGGTGGATCACCACGCTCCTGGGCGTCGGGGCCGACACGCTCCAGTCGCTCGTCTCCGAAGCCGGAGAGAACGGCGTCGAGGTCGTGGACGGACAGGCCGACGAAGACATGGACCTCGAAGACGCCGCACAGGACGCCTCCATCATCAAGTTCGTCAACCAGGTCCTGGCCGAGGCCGTCAAACGCCGCGCCACCGACGTGCACTTCGAACCGTTCGAAGACACGGTCCGGGTCCGGTACCGCGTCGATGGGGTCCTCCAGCAGGCGAACGTGCCGCCCGAAGTCCGCCAGTTCCAGCCGGCGATCGTCTCGCGGCTGAAGATCCTCAGCCGGCTCGACATCGCCGAGAAGCGGCTGCCACAGGACGGACGGATCAAACTCAAGGTCGCCGGCCGCGAGATCGACGTCCGCGTCTCCGTCATCCCCATGCTCCACGGCGAGGCCGTCGTCCTGCGCCTCCTCGACCGTAGCGCCACCCTCCTGGGCCTCGAGCACCTGGGCATGTCCGACGGCGACCGCGCCGCGTTCGAACGCATCCTCGGCCTTCCCCACGGCATCGTCCTGGTCACCGGCCCGACCGGCAGCGGGAAAACGACCACGCTCTACGCCGGCCTGTCGCGCATCAACGACATCGAACGCAAGATCGTGACGATCGAGGACCCGATCGAGTACCACCTGCGCGGCATCAACCAGATCCAGGTCGGCATGAAGGCCGGGCTGACCTTCGGCCGAGGCCTGCGGTCGATCCTCCGTCACGACCCGGACGTGCTCCTCGTCGGCGAGATCCGCGACCTCGAGACGGCCGATATCGCCGTCCAGGCGTCGCTGACCGGCCACCTCGTCTTCTCGACGCTCCACACCAACGACGCGCCGGGCGCGCTGACGCGGTTGGTGGACATGGGCATCGAGCCGTACCTGGTCGCGTCTTCGCTGGAGATGGTGGTGGCCCAGCGCCTCGTTCGGATCATCTGCCCTCACTGCCGCGAGACCTTCGCCCCGGACGACGCCGAGGCCTTGCGCAGGGAGTTCGGCAACGACGCGCCGGCGGTCCTGCACCGTGGGCGCGGCTGCCGCGAGTGCCTCGAGAGAGGCTACCTTGGACGGACCGGCATCTTCGAGACGATGGTCGTCAGCGAGGCCATTCGCGCGATGATCCTGGACCGCGCCTCGGCCGGCGAGATCCGCAGGCGGGCCGCCGCCGACGGCATGAAGAGCCTCCGCCAGGACGGATGGCGACTCGTCAAGAGCGGCAAGACCACCCTCGCCGAGGTGCTCCGCGTAACCAAGGATGAACGATTCAACGGCAACGACGCCGCAACCGGGGCGGGGCCCGCGCCGACGTCGTAACCGATACGAGCAACCGGGACCATCGAGCCATGCCGGTCTTCACCTACAAAGCCATCGGCCAGGAAGGCGAGAAGACGAGCGGCACCGTGCCGGCGGCAAGCCGGGCGGCCGCTCTCGAGGCCGTCGCCCAGCGCGGCCTGGTGCCGGTGGCCGTGGACGAACAGCGGCCCGCTTCCCAGACCCGGACGAACCTCTTCGGGTCGGTCGGCCGCGTCTCGCAGGCATCGGTCGAGGCGTTCAACCGCGAACTCGCCAACCTGCTGGCCGCCGGCGTCTCCATGAGCCGCGCCCTCAGCATCCTCGCACGCGAGGCAGCGCAGCCCGCAGCGAGAAAGCAATGGGCCGCCATCCACGACGACGTGGCGGGCGGGATGGCCCTGGCCGACGCCATGGCCAAGTGGCCCCGGTCGTTCCCCCCGGTACAGGTGGCCATGGTCCAGGCCGGCGAGACGGGCGGGTTCCTCGACGTCGTCCTGGAACAGATCGCGAGTTTCCGATCGCGCGAGCGCGACCTCAAGGGCCGCGTCCGAAGCGCCATGGTCTACCCCGTCATTCTGGCGGTTCTGGCGACCGCCGTGCTCGTGTTTCTGCTGACGTATTTCATCCCGCGTTTCTCGGAGATCTTTGCCCAGTTCGGAGAGAACCTGCCCGCGCTGACCCGCGGGGTCGTGGCGGTCAGTCACGCGGTCACCGAGTACGGCCTCGTGATCGCCGGGGCCGCGGCGTTGGCCGTCATCCTGGCGCGGCGGGCGATCAGTTCGCCGTCGGGCCGGTTGACGGTCGAGCGGGCGCTGCTGCGCGTCCCCGTCCTGGGCCGCGTGGTGGCACGCTTTGCCCTGGTCCGCTTCTGCCGCATGCTCGGCACGCTCCTGGGGGCCGGCGTGCCGCTCGTCGCCTCGCTGAAGGTCGCACGCGAAGCCATCGGCAACCAGGTCCTCGCCCAGGCGGTCGGGGTGTCAACCGAAAGGGTCCAGCAAGGCAAGCCCCTGGCGCGGAGCCTGGCCGCCAACGCCCGGCTGTTCCCCGCGTCGGTGGTCGAGATGATCGCCGTGGCCGAGGAAAGTGGCCGGCTCGACGATGAACTGCGGCGCCTCGCGGGCGTCTACGAAGGCGAACTCGACCGGCAACTTCGGATGCTGGTCTCGCTGGCCGAACCCGCCCTGCTGTTCGTCATGGCCACCATCGTCGGAACCATTGTCATCGGCATGCTCCTGCCGGTATTCACGCTCCAGGAGTTCATTCGCTGAGAGGAATGCCCATGAACGGCAAGACGGTCAGAACACGGAGGTGGTTCAGCAGGCCGACGGGCCGCTTGGCTGCCGCCTTCACGCTCATCGAGTTGCTGCTGGTGCTGGCGATCCTGGCGGTTCTGGCGGCGATGGTCGTGCCGAAGTTCACCCGGCGGTCGCAGCAGGCCAAGGTCACCGCCGCTCACATCGACATCGCCAACCTCGAAGTGGCCATGGACGCCTTCGAGGTGGACTGCGGCCGCTACCCCGCCACCGAGGAAGGCATCGGGGCCCTGCTCGAACAACCGACCGACGTCACCGACTGGATGGGGCCGTACATCAAACGCGGCCTCCCCAAGGACCCCTGGGGCAACCCGTACGTGTACCGGTGCCCCGGCCAGCGCAACGTTGACGGCTACGACCTCCACTCGCTCGGACCCGACAAGCAGGACGGGGGCGGAGATGATATCGACAACTGGTCCGAACGCTAAACGGTCCGGCGTAAGTCTTGCGCGGTGGTTCTCCGCAACCACCGCGCCTCCCACGCCAGTGTCGTGGCGGGTACGGCCTGCCCGCTGTAGTCCCGGTCTGTGTCGGGACGAAGGCGGGAGACCCGCCGCGCGCCAATCGCACCCGCGCGGGTTCACGCTTCTGGAACTCATCCTGGTCCTGGTCCTCGTCAGCGCCCTGCTGGCGCTGGCAGCGCCGTCGCTGCGCCGGTTCGCCCGCGCCCGGGAGACGACCGACGCGGCCTCGCACCTCTTGGCGCTCACGCACCTGGCCCGTTCGCAGGCGGTGGCCCAGGCACAGGTCTGGCGTCTGAACATCGACCCCGATGCGGCCACCTACTGGCTCACCGTGCAGCAGGCCGGGGCGTTCGTGAACCCCCAGCGCGAGTACGGCCGCCTCTTCCGGTTCCCCGCCGGCGTCTCCGTCACCGTAGACGGCAGCGAGACGCCCGACGGGATGCCGTACGTCCAGTTCTACCCCGACGGCCGGAGCGACCCGGCGACGATCGAACTGGCCGACCCCGACGGCAAGGCCCTCCAGGTGTCCTGCCCCACGCTCTCGGAGCGATTCCGGATCGTGTCCCTTTCTCTCGAGGCCGGGCCATGACCGACCGCCGGACATCACGCCCCAGCGCCTTCACCATCGTGGAGCTGCTCGCCACCCTGACGCTGGTGTGCATCGTCCTGCCGGTAGCGGTCCACGGCATCCTCCTTTGTCTGGACGTCGCGGCCCACGCAAGGCACCAGGCCCAGGCCGCCGCGCTCGCGCAAAGCAAGATCGCCGAACTGGCCGCCACCGGGCAGTGGTACGATGCCGAACTCCAGGGCGACTTCGGCGACGACTGGCCCGAGTACACCTGGGTCGCCCAGATCGGCGAATGGGAAGACGCACGCCTCTCGCAACTCGACGTCTACGTCCTCTGGAACCGGCGCGGGAAGGACCGCGGCGTGACCCTGAGCACGCTCGTCTACACGGGGGCACCGAATGAGTGACGGCCGCCCACAGGCCCGCGCGTTTACGCTCCTTGAGATGCTCGTCGCGACGGCGATCATGGTCATCCTGGCCGGGTCGCTGTACGCCACGCTGTACACCGCCTTCCGGGCCCGTCGCAGTTGCACCTCGGCCGTCGAGGAGGTCCGGAAGGTCGAACTCGCCCTCGGCCGGGTGCGGGCCGACATCCAGGCCGCCGTCGTGCCCAAAGGCATCCTCGCGGGCGCCTTCGTCGGGGAGCAGGGAACCACCCTACGGGGCGGCGCGGCAGACTCGCTGATCCTGCACTGCACCGCCGACGGAGCGGAACCGGTCGAGGGCACGGGCGACATCCGAATGGTCGAATTCGTCTGTGAGCAGGCCGATGACGGCACGGGCCTCGCCCTCGTCCGCCGCGTCACCACCAACCTGCTCGGGCCGGTCGCCGGTGAACCCGACGAGGATGTGCTCTGCCGCGGGGTCGGCGCCTTCGCCCTCAGGTACTTCGACGGCCTCGACTGGCTCGACACCTGGGACTCCACCACTCAGGACAACCAACTGCCCGCTGCCGTCGAGGTGACCCTCGAACTCGAACTCGAAACCGACCGCCAGACCCCGGCCGGCACCGCAGGCTACCGCACGTCGCGGGTGTTCCTGGTCCCCTGCAGCACCATCGAGGCCGGCGTAACGATGGAGGTCCCCCTGTATTGAGCCCACCCGCGCGGCAACTCGACACGGCATCGGACAGCGGACGCCGGGGCTCTGCCCTCGGCGGACTGCGCCGGCCTGAGCGGCTCGAGGCAGGCTCCCTTACGTACGAGCGCGGCGGGTCTCCGTACCCGCCGCGCGTGCCGCGTCGAGAGCGCGGTGGTTCCGGAGAACCACCGCGCAGCACTCCCATCGGACCACGGGCCTTACGCCGTAGCACCCGTCGCGCGCCGGGCACCGTGCTGATCGTCACCCTGTGGATCCTCGTGGTCCTGGCAGGCATGGTCCTGGTCCTGGCCCGCGCGATGCGGGTCGAGGCCATCTGTTCGGCCAACAGCCTGGCGTTTGAGCAGGCGGCGGCGGCCGAGCAGGGCGCCATCGAATACGTCCTCGCCGGTCTCGACGGCCTCAACGGGCAAGTCCCCGCCGAGACCGACCTGCTCTGCTACGGCGTGCAGGTCGGCTCCGGCGCCTTCTGGATCGTGCGCCCGGACCGCGAGGATGACCGCCAACTCTCGTACGGCCTCGCCGACGAGGCCGCCAAGATCAACGTCAACACCGCCACCGGAGAGGTGCTCCTGGGCCTGCCGGAGATGATGGCCGACGTCCCGCCGGCCGTCATCGACTGGCGAGATTCCGACAGCGACCTCACCGCAGGCGGGGCCGAGAGCGAGTATTACCTCCTCCTCGCCGACCCTTACGAGTGCAAGAACGCGCCGCTGGAGACCGTCGAGGAACTCCTCCTCGTGCGGCTGGTTTCCAGGGACCTCCTCTTCGGCGAAGACGCCAACCGCAACGGCGTGCTTGACGACAACGAAAACGACGCCGACGCCAGCGACCCCCCCGACGACAGCAACGGGCACCTCGACCGCGGCATCTTCGACCTCGTCACCGTCTACAGCCGCGAACCCAACGCCGCACCCGACGGCTCGCCGCGAGTCAACGTCAACGAGGCTCAGACTCGAGAACTGGCCCGGGTCCTGGCCGAGGCGGTCTCCGAGGAGCGGCTGCCGACGATCCTGGATCGAGCACGCCGAGGCAGGCCGTTCCAGAGCATCTTGGATTTCTTCTACCGGACCGGCCTGACGCCCGAGGAGTTCACCCTCCTCGCCGACCGGATCACGACCCGCGGCGGCCGCAACTACGCCGGCCTCCTCAACGTCAACACCGCCTCACGGGAGGCGCTGCTCTGTCTGCCCGGCCTGGACGACTCCGACGTGACGGCCCTGCTGGCCGGACGCCCCGCCGGCGCCGCCCAGTCCGGCGACATCGCCTGGGTCACCGACGTCCTGTCCCAGGAGAAGGCCATGGCCATCGGGCCGTACATCACGACCCGCTCCTACCAGTTCTCCGCCGACCTCGTCAGCATCAGCGCCGACGGCCGCGCCTTCAAACGCTGCCGCATCGTCGTGGACGCCACCGAGAGCCCCCCGCGCGTCGTTTACCGGCAGGACCTGACGCACCTGGGCTGGCCGCTCTCGCCCGACATCGTCAGCCTGCTGCGGTCGGGGGTGTCGCTGGAAGAGGTGCTTGAGACCACACGTCAGGAGGCCCAATAGGATGCTCCCGAGGCGCAGGATGCTCGGCCTGGCCGTGACGCAGCGCTCGGCGACCGCCATCGAGGTGGCCGTGGCCAAGGGCGCCGCGCGGGTCCTGCGCGCCGCCCACTTCGTGTTCCCCGATGGTGTCGGCGTCGATGAGCCGCAGCGCCTGGGCCAGGCGCTGAAGGAGTTCCTCCGCGAGGCAGGCTTCTCGGCGTCGCGCTGTGTGATCGGCCTGGACGCCGCACGACTCTCGGCCCGAGAGAAGACCCTGCCGCCGGCATCCGGCGATTCCGTCGCCCAGATACTCGCCATCGCCGTCGAGCAGGAGTTCGCCTCCGACCACAAGGAACTCCTGTTCGATTACGCCGACGGGACCGGCGACGACGGGAACCCGTCCGTTCTGCTGGTGGCAGCGCCGCGCCGCCACCTCGACCACCTCGTTGCGATGGCCGGGGAGGCGGGCCTGACCGTCTCGGCCATCACCTCCTCGACGATGACCCTGGCCGATTCGGCGAACGGTCTGCTGCTGGCCGATCGCCTGGTCCTGCACGTGTTTTGCGGAGGCGTGGAACTGGCCGCCAAGACGCGCGGCGGCGCGCTGAGGGTGTGGCGGCTGTCGGTGTCGCCTCCGGCGGAGCCGGACGGCAGCGCACCGGCGGCCGAAACGTGGCTCGACGAACTCGCCCACGAACTCCGCCGCGTCATGTACATGCACGCCGGCGATGCCGCCGCCGGGCCGCCGCGCGAACTGCTCCTCTGGGACGAGAACGGGCACGACCCGAAGGCGTGGGATGCCTTGGCCCGGCGGCTCGACGTGCCGGTGCGGCTGTGCGCGTCGGACGAGTGGCGCGGCGCGGCCGTAGAACGATCGGCACCGCCGGGCGGCCAGTACTCGGCGGCGACGGCGATGGCGCTGGCGGGGATCAAAGGCCGCCCCCTGCCCGTGGATTTCCTGCATTCACGGCTTGCGGCGCGCCGGCCGCTCGCGCTGCGCAGGAAGGTGGCCTGGGGCATTGGCGTGGCGGCGGCCGTCCTCCTGGCCACCGGCCTGTTCGTCTTCGACCTGATCCAGGCCGAGCGCGACGTGGCCGACCTGGAGACCTGGCAGGCCGAGAACGCCTCCAGCCTGGCCGCAGCCAAAGACGTGGTGGCCAAGGCGGCGTTCGCCCGGGCGTGGTATCGGCGCCGGCCGCGCCTGCTGGGCTGTCTGCGCGAACTGACCCTTGCCTTCCCGGCCGACGGGGGCATCTGGACGACCAGCCTCTCGATGCAGGAAGACCTGCGGGGCGTCATCGCCGGCAAGGCCACCACCGAATCCATGGTCCTGAAGGTCCTGGATACGCTGAAGGCCAATCCACGGTTCTCGGAAGTCAAGCCGCTGTACCTGCGTGCGGCGGGTCGCGGCGGCCGCGAGGTCGCCTTTGCCATGAGTTTCCGCTTCGTAGGATCGGACTGAGCATGACGTTTTCCAAGCGAGAACGGATTATCTTTGCGGCCCTGGCGGCCGTGCTGGCCGTCCTGGTCCTGGACTGGTGGATCGTCACCCCCCTGTTCGACCGAAGCGCCGAGGTCGAGGCCAGGAAGGCCGTCCTCTTGAGCGAGATGGCCAACGCCGAGAACCTGCTCGGGCGCCGCCGCGTCGTCGAACCGCGCTGGCGCAGCATGCTCGCCGACGGTATGAAACGCGACCCGGCCGAGGCCGAGAGCCAGGTCCTGCACGCCCTCGGCGACTGGGCCGACGACGCCGGCCTCGACCTCGTCTCGCTCAAGCCCGAACGCTCGACCAAGGAGACGCTCCTGCCGGAGATTGACTTCCGCGCCTCCGGCACGGGATCCATGGCCGCCGTGTCGCGATTCCTCTGGCGACTCGAAACCGCCACGATACCCGTCAAGGTGAAGGCCCTGCAAGTCGGCAGCCGCAAGGAGGGGCAAGACGACCTGTCGCTCCAGGTCCAGATTTCGACGCTCTACTTCCCCGGCGGCCCACAGCCGGCGCCCGAGACCGCCGACCAGACAGCGCCGGAAGGAGATGCGCCATGACCATGAAATCGAACGGGCTTCGGGCAACCATGTTCCTGATCGTTGCGGTGATTGGCCCCGCATCGCCCGTGCTCGCCGCCACCGGCAAGGCCGATTCATGGGACCCGTTCCGGCTCCTGGCCGAGCGGAACATCTTCCTGCGCGACCGCAGGCGCCCGGAGCCAAGACGTTCCGAAGGTCCCCGACCCGTCCTCGATGACGGCGAGCGACGCGTCGTCCTGACCGGCACGGCCCTGTGCGGAGCCGAGTTCGTCGCCTTCTTCGAGAACACCCGCACCGGCGACACCATCCGCGCCCGAGCGGGCGGGGCCGTCGGCGCCGGCAAACTCAACGCCGTCACGCTGGACGGCGTCGAGTACGAGGCCGACGGCAAGACGACGCGGATCGAGATCGGCTTCAGTCTCGCCGGCGAGGCGGGGTCGCTCCCAGCCAGGCGGACGTCCGCCACGGCCACATCAGAGTCCGCCTCGCCACCTGCCGAGTCTGAGGCGAAGCCTGAGACAGAGACGGGTGCAACAGACGGCCAGGTAACGCCCAAGCAGGAAGCGACCGCACCGCCGGACGGCACACCCGATGCCACACCGAAAGCAAGCACGTCGCCGGGCGGCGCAGGCGATGCCGACGTCGCCGACATCCTGCAGCGCATGCGCCAACGGCGCGAAGAGGAGTCGAAGAAATGATCCAAACACCCTATCCATCCGGCGTGGCGGGCGGGCGCCGTCGCGGGCGCGTCGCGCCGAGACCCGGCCGCCTGGCCTGCGCGGCCCTCATGATCCTGTGGCTGATGGCGCTGCTCGTGGCCGCCGCCGCGGTGGCGGGCGAGGCGCCCCCCTCGACGGAGGAAGCCCCGCCCAAGGCGCCGGCCGACACCGATCCCGGCTCCCAGCCGGAAGCCGCGCCCAAACCCGACCAGGAGCCCATGGCTGACCCGGAGACCGACCCGGAGTCCAAGCCGAAACCCGAGGCACCGCCCGAGGACGAACCAGGGGCTGAGGCCCGGAAGAAGGACGAGCCCGAGCCCGAAGACCGGCCCCGGCCCAAACCCGGCGAACCGCTACGACTGAACTTCAAGGACGCCTCCCTCCACGCCGTCCTCGAATACCTCTCGGAGGCCGCGGGACTCATCATCGTCGAGGAAGCCGAGGTCGAGGGCCGCGTCACGGTCATGAGCCTCCAGCCCATCAGCACCGATGAGGCCATCGCCCTGCTCGACACCGTTCTCAAGGAAGAGGGCTACGCCGCCGTACGCAACGGCCGGACCCTCAAGATCGTTTCCCTGGCGCGGGCCGCCAAGGAGAACATCCCCACCTTCTCGGGCGGCGATCCCGACCAGATCCCGAGGGCCGACCGGCTCGTCACCCAGATCATCCCCGTCCGCTTTGCCGACGCCACCAGACTGAAGACCGATCTGGCCCCCCTCCTCTCGTCCACGGCCACGCTTTCGACCAACGCGGCCAGCAACGCGCTGGTGCTCGTCGATACGCAGGCGAACATCCGGCGGATGGCCGAGATCATCCAGGCCCTCGACTCCCAGATCTCCGGCGTGTCCGAGGTCAAAGTCTTCCAACTCGAGTACGCCAACGCCACCAACGCGGCCAGGCTCATCACCGAGTTGTTCAGGCAGGAAGACCAGGGGGGCGCCCAGTCGTCGAGATCGTTCTTCCCCTTCTTCGGACGCGGCGGCTCCGACAGGGGCGATGACCGCAGCCGGTCACGCGACGAGAGTTCCGGCCGCGAGCAGAAGGTTGTCGCCTCAGCCGACGACCGCACCAACACCCTCGTCGTCAGCGCCCCGCCCGACCTCCTGAAGGTCATCGAGGGCATCATCGAGGAACTCGACTCGAACCCCAGCGAGGAGGAGTCGTTCTTCATCTATCCCCTCAAGAACGCCGACGCCAAAAACCTCGAGGCGGTCCTGAACCAGGCCTTCTCCGAGGTCACCCCCACGAGCCGCACGACCGGCACCACCACGTCGACGCAGGGGCGAAGCGGCTTCTCGCCCTTCAGCCGCACCTCCTCCGGCAGCAGCCAGCGCGTTGCGGCATCGGCCGGCGACCTCGTCGGCCAGGTCTACGTCGTCGCCGACGAGGACACCAACTCGCTCATCGTCAGGGCGGCCTCCAAGCACTTCGACCGCATCAACGAATTGCTGGTCGAACTCGACCGCGCCACCCCGCAGGTCCTCATCAAGGTCCTCATCGCCGAGATCACCCACGAGGACACACTCGACCTGGGCACCGAGTTCTCGGTCCTGAACCTCCAGTTCGGCGTGAACGTCGAGGCCACAGGCGACCTCGGCGGCACCGACGAGCGGCCCGGCGGACTCGTCACCGCCACCATGACCGGCGGACTCGCCGCCTCCTTCAACGCCCTCCAGGCAGAGGGACGCCTCGACGTCCTGTCGCGGCCCTACATCCTGGCCAGCGACAATCGCGAGGCCAGCATTACCGTGGGCCAGGAAGTCCCCTTCATCACCAACAGCCGCACCACCGAGACCGGACAGACCATCAACACCATCGAGTACCAGGACATCGGAATCATCCTCAACGTCACCCCCCACATCAATCCCCAGGGGCTGGTCATCATGGAAGTGGCGCCCGAGATCTCGCATCTTCTGGAGGATACCACGGTGCCGCTTTCAGAAACGGTCAACGCAACGGTCTACGCCAAGCGGTCGGCCCAGACCGAGGTGGCCATCCGCGACGGCCAGACCATCGTCATCGGCGGACTCATGGAGGACCGCATCAACGACACCGTCCGCAAGGTGCCCATCCTCGGCGATATCCCCCTCCTTGGCGCACTGTTCCAGCGGATCGTCAAGACCAAAGTCAAGACCGAACTGCTCATCTTCCTCACCCCGCACGTCGCCAGGGATCCCGACGACCTCAGGCCCATGTCCGAGGACGAGATGGCCGGCAGCAAGGCCGGTCGTCAAGGTCCCCAAAGTCAGGCCTTCGAGGAACACCTGGAAGGACTCCAGCGCGGGGCCGCCCCGGCGCCACAACCGCAGGAGGACAAACGTGACGCCCTGCCCTGAGCGGACTTACGTAAGTCTTGCGCGGCGGGTCTCCCGGGCCTGTTGCCCAAACCGCGCGGCGGCCTTCCCAGGCCGCCGCGAGAGGTCCGCCATCAA
>DATKXP010000178.1:0-3300 GCA_035529015.1 Phycisphaerae bacterium
GTACTCGCTCCGGTGCCTCTGCAGCGCCGCAACGATCTTGTTGCCCCGCAGTTCCGTCTCGGCGATGGTTGCCGGCGACCAGTTTTCGCCGAGTTCGGCACAACCTGCCAGGAGGCCCGCCAGCACAAGCCATGTCATCGAAACCGGCATCGCCATCGCGCGTTGTGTCCGCATTCTCCAGGCCTCCCTGCCCGGTCCCGGACGGCGCCGCCGCGCACGGCAGGCCGCGCGGCGCGCCAAGCGGCAATCTCCAATCTGCAATCTGAGATGCCGTTACGGCGCCAGGGCCACCTTCATCGCCTCGCCCCGCCGCATCAGGTCGTGGGCCGCGTTGGCTTCGGCGAGCGGCAGCGTGTGCGTAACCATCTGCGCGAAGTCCGCCAGGTGCCGCTTCATCAACTCCAGCGCCCGCCCCGTGTGCCGCGTGTGACTGACCCACACGCCCACGTACTTGAGGTCCGGCCGCACGAGGTCCGCAAAGGGGTCCCACTGCATCGCGCCGCCGGGCTGGCCGAACCCGGCCGTGACGTACCGCCCGCCGCGTCGCACGAGGCCCAGGCCTTCGCGGACGACGGCGGCCGTGCCGACGGCCTCGTACACGGCGTCGGCCCCGCGACCGTCGGTCAGGTCTTTGACCGTCTCGGCCCGGTCGTCGGCAGTCGTCTCGTTGATGTTGAGCGTGAGGGTCGCACCGAAACGCTTGGCCAACTCCAGCCGCGCCTCGGCCAGGTCGATGGCAACGATCTGCTCCGCGCCCGAGTCGCGCGCCAGGGCGACCATGAAACATCCGAGCGGTCCGACGCCCTGGACGACGACGGTCTCGCCGGCGGCGGGCTCGAAATGGTCGAAGGCGTGTGCCGCCGTCGAACCGCTGCACGAGGCGGTCACGAGCGTCTTGTGATGCTCGGGCGGCACGTCGTCGATGGCGAAAACATCGGTCCGGGCATCGAGCGGCAGGTACTGGCTGTAACATCCGTTGACGTGCGGCGGGACGCCCGTGCCGCGATGGATGCCGTAGACGAACCGCTCGGGGCACAGGTGATGCTCGCCGCCGCGGCAGAAAAAGCACCGGCCGCACACCACGCTCCGGTTCCACAGGACCGCCTGGCCGACCTTCAAGGGGCGGCCCTCGACGTCGCTTTTCTCGCCCCGGATCTCGGCGACCTCGCCGACGCCCTCGTGACCCAGGATGATCGGCAGCGGCGTCCGGGGGTCCTGGCCGGAGGCCATGTGCAGGTCCGACCCGCACACGCCGGCGTAGGTGACCTTGACGAGGACTTCGCCGTCGGCGAGCGGCAGCAGGTCGAACTCCCTCGGCTCAAGCGGCGTCTTGAATGCCGTCAAGACCTGCGCCTGAATCTTCATGGCGGGCTTCCTCGCATCGTGCCGCGTGACGAAGGCGCATGATACCGCCGGCGCGCGGCGGAGGCAAAGAGGTTCTGTCGGGCTGGTCGTCGCGCGTCGTAGCAGAGCCGCGACCGTCAGGGAGCGGCCGCTTCCTTGCGGGCGCGGCTCAGATCGCAGCACACCGGCTGCGCCCGCCACTGAGGCGTTACGCCACAGGCGCGGATTCGGTTGGCACGGACCCGGCCGCATGGTATGATTCGCCTGGGGCCGCTTCTGGGGAGCGGCACGAACCGGCGTGGGGGACATCCGATGATCCACTTCACGTGCGATCTGTGCGGCAAGACGCTGCTGGCCGATGAGGACACGCGGTACGTCATCAAGATCGAGGTCTACGCCGCCTACGATCCCATGGAACTGACGAGCCAGGACCTCGAGGACGACCGGACCGACGAGATCCACGACCTGCTCGATGAGATGGCCGACTGCGACCCCGAGCACCTTGAGGACCAGGTGTACAAGGTGTTCCGGTTCGACCTGTGCCCCGAGTGCCATGAGGCGTACCTGACCGACCCGCTGGGCCGTGCGACGCGGCTGAGGGCACGATTCGAGCAGAACTGACGCACCGTCTTCGCCGCGCATCGTGTGAGGAGCACCGTTTCCGATGGGCATGACGATTACCGAGAAGATCATTGCCGCCCACGTCGGCCGCGACGCCGTCGCACCCGGCGACTTCGTCTACGCCGACGTCGATATCGCGCTGGGCAACGACATCACGGCCCCCATCGCCATCAAGGAACTGGCCGAGGCCGGCGTCGAGACGGTCTGGGACCGCGAGCGAGTCGTCCTGGTGCCCGACCACTTCACGCCGAACAAAGACATTGCGAGCGCCCAGCAGGCGAAGGTCCTCCGCGACTTCGCCCGCGCCCAGAACGTGACGCATTACTGGGAAGTGGGCCGGGTGGGCATCGAGCACGCCCTGCTGCCCGAGCAAGGGGTGGTGGGGCCCGGCGACCTCATCATCGGGGCCGACAGTCACACCTGCACGTACGGCGCCCTCGGCGCGTTTGCGACGGGCGTGGGTTCGACCGACCTGGCGGCCGTCATGGCCATCGGCAAAGTCTGGCTCCGCGTGCCCGAATCGATGCGGTTCGTGTTTACGGGCGAGCGCGGGCGGTGGATCTCGGGCAAGGACCTGATCCTGCACACCATCGGCGAGATCGGCGTCTCGGGCGCCCTGTACCGGGCGATGGAGTTCACCGGGCCGGTCATCGAGGGCCTGCCGATGGACGACCGCCTCTCGATGTGCAACATGGCCGTCGAGGCCGGGGCGAAGAACGGCATCGTCCCGCCCGACTCCGTCACGCGCGAGTACGTCAAAGGCCGCCTCGAACGCAACGCCGTCTACTACGAGAGCGACTCGGACGCCGCGTACGCCGAGACGTTCGAGTGGGACGTGACGGGTCTGGAGCCGGTCGTCGCGTGCCCGAACCTGCCGGAGAACACCAAGGCGGTGTCGGAACTTTCCGGGGTGCGGCTCGACCAGGTCGTCATCGGCTCGTGCACGAACGGGCGGCTGAGTGACCTGGAGGTGGCGGCCGGGATTCTGCGCGGGCGCCAGGTGGCCGACGGGCTGCGGTGCCTCATCTTCCCGGCGACGCCGACGATCGAACGCGAGGCGCTCGCGCGCGGCTGGCTGGCGGTCTTCATGGACGCCGGGGCCGTGGTCTCGCCGCCGACGTGCGGGCCGTGCCTCGGCGGGCACATGGGCGTCCTGGCCGAAGGCGAGGTCGCCCTGGCCACCACCAACCGCAACTTCACCGGACGCATGGGCCATCCGGGGAGCCGGGTGTACCTGTCGAGTCCGGCGGTTGCGGCCGCCAGCGCCGTCACCGGCCGCATCACGCATCCGGATGAGGTGGTGGGGTAGCCTGCGCCGCGTTTGCCGTTGGCGGT
>DATKXP010000179.1:0-2308 GCA_035529015.1 Phycisphaerae bacterium
GCAGCGCGGCAGGCACTCCTCTTCGTTGCAGCTAAGGATCACGGCGGCGAAACTACTCATGTCTTCCCTCCCAGGGAACCGTCTCGTGTTGCGCCCTCCTCAAAGTGGCCGGGGCCTCCGGCGAAACCGAAGGCCCCGACCGGCCTGGGAGGGCCACCCGACGTTGCCGCCGGGGATGATGGCATTGAGTTGTTCCAACCCCACTCACGCACCGGGCTAGCTGGTGCTCGTCACGTCGGCGAAGATGTAACTCGCATCGGGCAAGCCATACTCAACACCACCCACCCACGTGAAGCCACTGGTGACCTCGTGCGGGTAGACCTGCGACTCGTCGGAGAAGGCCCAGATGCCACGGGCACCGTCCGGCGCGTTGGCGTCGTCGGGCTTGCACTCGCGCAATACCCGACCGGCAGCGGTATTGTCCGCCGTGGTCAGGATGACGAGGTTGCCGGGGATGAGCTTGGTGACACCAGCCGCGCCGGTGTCCGTCGCCATTGTCTCGCTGTCAAAGGCCGCGTAGCCCTTGATGACGTCAATGGTATAGCCCCAAATCTCCGACAGCCTACCTGTCTGCACGATCTGGTTCGTTGCGGCGATGCTGGCCTGCACGTAGTCGTTCTTGAGGATGTAGTTGTACACCGTCTGGTTGCAGATGATGTGACTGGCATCCTCGACGCCGCTGTCCTGCGCGATGACCTCCTGCGCCGCGTCCAGGTCGGCCTTGATGTCGGTGCTCGTGGTTGCCCACGAAACCGCGACAGCGCCGTCCAGGTGAGTCGCGGTGTAGTTCAGGTCAACGGCCAGCGGGGTGCTGTTCGCTAGCGATGGGTAGTCAACGTAAGCCGTCCCGTTGACCTCGGCGTTGTTTGGGAAGACGCCCGCGCTCGACAGCAACGCGCCGCCGGTCAGCCACTGCGCCCGCAGGAAGTCCAGCCGCCGCTCGATGTTCATGCGCGACTGACGGATGGCGCGAGCCACCTGCCCCTGTGCGCTGACGGCCAGCGACCCCGGCTCGCGGAGGTTGTTCAGCAACTCCACCGGAATCTCCAGCGCGTCACCGATGGCGATGGCCTCATAGCTGACCTTCGCCCGCGAGGGCATCTTGGACTTCGGCACCGGACCACCATAGGCCCGAAGCTTCGCCTGCGCCCGGCGATACTCCAACACCTCGTAAGAGATGCTGTTGCCGGGTCCGGGGGCGGAGAGGGTGTCAAAGTACTTCGCCAGCGGCGAAGCATAGTTGGCGAACTGCGTGTACAGCCCGACCATGTTCTCTGCTCTCAGTTCCTCAGGAATCATCAGGTTTCACCTGCCTTTCTGTAGGGGCGTTAGCTGCCGTCCGTGGTGTTGTCGAAGCGCAAGCCGGGCAGTTGCGCCCGCAGGTTGGTGTCGAAGGTCGTGCAGCACGAGCCGGTCAGGTTGCCCACGCGGATCGCGCCCATGTCCACGCCGACGCAGGGCACCGGGATGACGGTCGCGCCGTCAGCGGCCAGCACCTCCACGTCGTACAGCAGCACGCACACATCGGGAATCTGTACCGGACTGGCGACGGTGGTGTTGCCGTGCGCCCCGTTCGCGGCCTTCTCGATGAAGTCCCCGGCGGCGGCAGTGATGGCCTCCGTCAGAGTGATGAGGTTGGTGGCGTCCGTGACCGTGGAGATGGTCGCCACTGCGCCCGTCGCGGTCAGGGCGTTGAAGTACATCAGCACGTCATCGGCGAGGAACCCCGTCACGTCGTTCACGTAGACGGAGGTGCTGCCGGACGGCGCGGTCGTGACGATGCGGCTCCGCACAATCGGGGCCACAAAGCCGTTACCGACCGGGCCGATGGGGGTGCCCGCATGGATCTTGTACTTCTCGCTTGCGCCAGTGGTCAGCGGGTTGAGCGCCGTCGAGGTCATCATCAGGGACTTCGTCCGCAGGATGCTCTCGAAGGGCGACTGCTCGATTGTGGTCATGTTCTGCTTGGTCACATTGATACCCATTGGTCTACTCCTTTCTCTTCAAGTGGTTACTTGCCGCCGCCAGCGAGGGCGGCGATGCTCTTGATCTCGTCGGGCGTCATGGCGGCTGGTGTCGGGTCGTCCGTCTCTAGCGTCAGGACGGCCCCCTTCGGCTTGCCCACGGCAATCGGGGCCATGCCGGTGATGATCTCGCCCAACAGGTCGAGCGAGGTGGCCTGCCGCGTGGTCTGCTTGCCCTCTTCGTCCTGCGCCAGCACGTCAATGCTGACGGGTGCGGAAGCGGACAACGCGTCCACGAGGGCGAACGCGGATACGCGCAGGGCGGGAGGCAGCTTGCCCCCGCT
>DATKXP010000180.1:0-4020 GCA_035529015.1 Phycisphaerae bacterium
ACTGCTGCTGTATCCGAAGTGCGAGAAGGTCCTGTTGTTTGACCTGAGACGAGACCCCGACGAGATGGTCGATCTCGCCGACAAGCCGCAAAGCAAACCGATCCTCAAGAAACTTTTTGCCAGGCTCCTGGAACTCCAGGCAGCGACCGGCGACAAACTGGATATCAAGAGTGTGTTTGGAAGTCTGCTGTAGATGGGTATGATTGCCGCGGCACGCCGCGGCCTACGTGGCACCCGGCGCAGTCGCCGCGTGGGTGCAGAGCAGCCACGCTACAACGCTACTTCGCCTTTTTGTCCGCCTGGTAGCCTTCCCAGGCCACCAGGAACAGGCATGAACTGCATTCGCGGCGGCCTGGGAAGGCCGCCGCGCGGAACGTAGCGTAGTCGTATTACTTGAGCGCCGCCACTTGCTCCGGCGTCAGGGCGCGGTCGAAGAACATGACCTCGTCGATGATGCCGGTGGCGGCCACGTTGCTGGGGCGGGCGCCGATCCAGAGGGGGAAGTCGTTCGCGGCCAGCGGGCCGGTCAGCGTGCCCTCCGCATCTTTGGCCCCGTCCACGTAAAACGTGACGGTCTTGCCGTCGTTGACGCAGACGACGAGGTGCCACCGGTCGTCGGCCACCTTCTTGCTGCCCTCCAGGAGGAATCGGGTCTCGCCCGCCGCCCGGTAGTTGAGGATGCCGCTGAGGCCGCCGTCCATCCTGACCCAGATGTCGAGGTTGCGGCACTCGGTGTCCTCCGGGAAGGCGGGCCCGCCGCGCCACACGATGTACTGGTAGTTGCCGGTGTCTTTGAGTTTGACCCAGGCGGCAAAGGTGTACTGGGCCGAGGCGAGGTAGGGCGCGGTGTCGATGCGGACGTACCCGTTTCCGTCGAAGGCGACGGCTTTGCCGCGCTTGCCGTCGGTCCGTTTCAGGCCGCCCTGGATCTGGCCGTGGTTGGTGCCGACGGCGTTCCCCGCGCCGTCGCCGGTGCCTTCGTCGAAGGTCCAGCAGCCTTTCACGCCCATGGTCTTGGCCTGGTAGAGGGCCGTGTTGCAGCCGCTCGCCAGGAGCAGGGCCATCGGCACGAGACACGCCACGCCGATCAACTTCGTGGTTCGCATGTTTCCACCTCCTTGACATGAACCGGCCGGTGTTTGACGGCGCCAACGGCTTGAGGCGCCGGGGCTATTGTGGGGTGTGTGGGTTTGTGATGCAAGGGTTTGGCGGCGCCGTGGGTGAGGGGGCCGTGGCGGGGAACGTGACCGGGAGCTTCCGCTCCCGGCTCGACGGGTCGGCTCGACGGGTCGGCTCGACGGGTCGGCTCGACGGGTCGGCTCGAAAGGGCGGGTCGAAACGGCCGGCTCACGGCCTGGTCTTGGGTCCGTCGTAGTCGTAGTGGAAGTAATCAATGTCGATGTGTCCGGCGGCCTCAGAGTCGTTCCAGCAGAAGTAGCCGAGGCGGTCGCCCATCCATTGGCCGAAGCCGAGGGTGAACGCCGGGCCGAAGCGGGCGTACGTCCGGCCGTCGGTGCTGTAAGCGACGTGGGCCTGGTCGCCGTCGTTTTCGGTGCGGACGTAGAGGGTGTCGGCGCCGAGGGCGGGGCCGTCGGTCCCCTTGCCGCCGTCGCTGAAGAAGAGGCGTTTGACGCCGTCCGCCTCGCAGCGGACGCCGAGCAGGCGATAGGTTTTGGCGAATCGGACGAAGCCGGCCTGCCCGTGCGGTTTCATGCCCGCCAGGTCGATGAGGGTATCGACCCGGCCTTTGCCGGTGCCCAGGATACGCTGGCTGATGGTGTTGCACGCGCCCCAGAAGCCGCCTTTGGCGACGGGGACCGAGGCCTTGAGGCGGAGCCATCCCGGCCGCTCGGTCAGCGACCAGCGGTCGTCGCGCGGATTGTGGTTCCACTCCCACTGAAGGCCGAGGCGCGGTGCGTTGAACTCGTCGTCGGTGGCCGGCGCCGCGATGGGGTGGCCGGCGATGGGCTTGCGCCAGGAGGCCACCGGCTCGCCGATGCCGTCGCCATCCTCATCGTGGCCGATGATGGGCCAGCCGTCCTTCCACGTGACGGGCTCCAGGCACTGGGGGCGGCCCTGGAAGGGGTTGGGGCAGTTCTGCACCAGTTGGTGGATGAACCACCAGGAGCCGTCGGGGACCCGGAGCAGCGAGCCCTGGCAGGCGCTGCGGTCGAAGGCCTTTCCGCGTTCCATGACGACGCGGCGTTCGTACGGTCCGTAGATGTTCCTGGAGCGGAGGATGATCTGTTTGCGGTCGGGTTCTTCGCCGGGGCGGGTGATCCAGTCGATAGCGGCGACGTAGTAGAGGCCGTCGATCTTGAGGATCTTGGCGGCTTCGGTGCGCGGGCCGCGGTAGATCTCGGTGCCCTCGTCGAGGAGTTTGCGTCCGTCCCAACTCATCTTGAACAGGCGCATCTGGTGGAGGCTGCCCCGCTTGCCGCCGGCGGCGGACACGCGGCCCCAGTTGCACACCAAGTACGCCTGGTGCGCCTCGTCGTCCCAGAAGGCGGCGGGGTCGGTCCAGCCCGTCCGCTTGAGCATGCAGACGGGCTTCTCCCACGGTCCGCGGATGTCGGGGGCGCTGGTCATGTACAGGCCGCTTCGGGTATCGATCATGTAGCAGTACCAGCGGCCGTCGTGGTACGCCAGGTCGCCGGCCCAGACGCCGAAGCGGTAGCCGTTCATCTCGCCGGGTCCGTACATGGTTTCCCACGAGAGGGTGTTGAAGACGTAGCCGGTGTACGTCCAGTTCACGAGGTCCTTCGACTCGAGGATGACCATGCCGGGCGACATGTGCTGGTTCGACGAGATCATGTAGTACGTGCCGCCGTGCTCGACGACGTCGGAGTCCGGGTAGTCGCCGTTCAGGACGGGGTTGCGATAGGTGCCGTCGCCCTGGTCTCCCCACGACCCGGTGTGCGGCCGGTCGGCAACGACGGCCAGGGCGCAGCCGGCCAAGGCAACGATGAGCAGCAGGCCCAAGGCGGAAGCGTTCACGGTGTTCCTTTCGCTGGCGCGTGTTGTGCGGCCACGGTCCCAGGGTACAGGGCGTGCATCGGCAGGGCGCGGCTTCACGTCCCCTGCGACACAAGCACCTCCGGCACAAGGTACGGCTCGCGGTAGGTGCCGCGCGCCAGTTCGTTGGCGGCGCGGTTGGCCTTGAACGTTTCGGTCTTCGGGTCGATCTCGAGCCAGGGGCCGAGGGTGACGGTGGCGGCATCGACGTCGATCTGCCAGCCCTCGAGGTACGTTATCAGGCGGCTGCACATCTCCTCCCAGACCTCGATGCCTTTGACCTGGGCGAGCATCTCGTTGCGGCCGGCCTGGCGGCCGAGGCGGTACGAGATGTTGCCGGTGTGGCAGATGGTGGTGGAGAGGTGTCCCTCGGCGACGTCGGCTCGGAGGTGGTCGCGTTTGCCGCTCCGCACGGCCGCGATGAAGTTCTCGAAGTGGTCCTCGCCGCCGCTGAAGGTCTTGACGCACTTGCCCTGGCTGTCGTAGGCCTTTCCGGCAGGGATGTTCGCGTAGCCCCCTTCGCACTGGACGCAGATGCCGGTTCGCTGGCCCCGGAAGGCGGGCATGTCGCGCGAGCCCTTGGCGGCCGTCATGTTGTGGACCGCGTAAAGGATCGGCGCCTGGGGGAAGTCGTAGTAGATGATCTGGGTGTTGGGCACGTCGGCGGCGTCGTCCCAGAGGAACCGTCCGCCGATGCTCATGACGCGTCGCGGCAGTTCGGTCACGCCGATGCACCACCGTGCCATGTCGATCTCGTGGACGCCCTGGTTGCACGATTCGCCGTCGCCCGTGTTCCACACGAAACTGCAATCGTATTGGAGGTTGTTGCGGTACAGGGGCAGTTTTTTCGCGGGCCCGCACCACAGTTCGTAATCGACGCCGTCGGGGATCGGCAGCGGCGTGGCGCGTTTGCCGATGGGGCCGCGCGGCTTGTTGGCGAAGGCCGTGATGTAGCGGATCTTGCCGAGGTGGCCGGCCTGCACCCACCGGATCGCGTCGATGACC
>DATKXP010000181.1:0-15354 GCA_035529015.1 Phycisphaerae bacterium
AAGGCCTCGGCCAGGACCTCCTCGAAGGCCGTATGCGGCCCGTCGATGGGAATCGTCTGGAAGCGGATGCCCAGGGCCGAGGCGAGTGCGCGTGCGTCTTCGACGCTATGCGCGCTGGAGTAGCGGCTCGGCATGGCCACGCCGAGGACGTGCTCGGGGCCGGCCGCCTCCGCCGCCAGGCAGGCCACGAGGCTTGAGTCGATGCCGCCCGACAAGCCCACGACGGCCTCCCTGAATCCGGTCTTGCGCATGTAATCGCGCAGGCCGAGCACCAGCGCCGGCCGCAGGGCTTCGACGTCGGCCGGCAACTCAGCCAGGCCGGCGGGCGATCCGACGGCCGCCAGGTCCACCACAGCGACCTCTTCCTCGAAGGCCTTCAGTTGCGCGACCACCTGGCCGTCGGCGCTGACGGCAAAACTGGCGCCGTCGAAGATCAGTTCGTCGTTGCCGCCCACCTGGTTGACGTACACGACCGGCCGCCCGTGGCGAAGGGCCTGGGCGCGGACGAGTTCGGCCCGCTGGGCGGACTTGCCCACGACGAACGGCGAGGCCGACATGTTGATGAGCACGTCGGCGCCCGCCTCGACGAGGTCGGCGACGGGGTTGCCGTGATACAGCCGCGCCGCCGGGCCGGCGGACTCCTGCGTCCAGATGTCTTCGCAGATCGAGAGGCCCAACGTCGAGCCGCCCCACTCGACAACGGCGGGCTCGTCGCCGGGCTCGAAGTACCGCATCTCGTCGAAGACGTCGTAGGTGGGCAGGAGCCGCTTGTACTTGCGGGCCAGGACGCGGCCGTCGGCGATGAGGGCGGCGGCGTTGTAGAGCGGCAGGCCGCGCTCGCGCCCCGTCCGTTCCACGTAACCGACGACCAGCGCGGTCGGCCCGACCTGGCCGGCCAACCGCTCGAGCGCCGCCAGGTTGTCGGCGACGAACCGCGGCTTAAGGAGCAGATCGCGCGGGGGATAGCCGATGAGCGACAGTTCCGGTGTGACGACGACCTCGGCCCCGGCGCGGGCGGCCCGCGCATAGGCATCGAGGATGCGGCGAGCGTTGCCGTCGATGTCGCCGACCGTCGGGTTCAGTTGCGCCAGGGCGGTCTTCATGGCGCCTATGTTAGGCACGGCGGGGCCGGGGGTCAACTGTCGCCCTTGCATGGTCGAATGCTGACGGCGCTTTCGGGTGCACGGAGACCGTCCGAGAAAGGGATTTTTCGGCCTTTTCGAGGGCCGAATTCCATTGCCAAATCGACCCCGCCGGGTTATTATCAGAGGCTTGAGAACGGGCGGGGCCGCATTCTCGTAAGTGTTTCCAAACAAAGGGCTTGCGGCGGCCTCGCTCGGCCGGAGGAACTCCCTCAGTGAGCCAACTCAACGCGCAGGAAAACATCCAGGAACTCTTCATCGAAGAGGAGATGAAGGATGCGTATCTGACGTACGCCATGAGCGTCATCGTCAGCCGCGCCCTGCCCGACGTGCGCGACGGCCTGAAGCCCAGTCAGCGGCGCATCCTCGTCGCGATGAACGACCTGGGCCTGGGCCCGCGGAGCCGGTTCCGCAAGTGCGCCAAGATCGCCGGCGACACCTCCGGCAACTACCATCCGCACGGTGAAGCCGTCGTGTACCCGACGTTGGTTCGCATGGCCCAGTGGTTTTCCATGCGTTGCCCGCTCATCGAAGGTCAGGGCAATTTCGGGTCGATCGACGGCGACCCGCCGGCCGCCATGCGGTACACCGAGGCGCGGCTGACGCAGATGTCCACCGAGATGATCGAAGACATCGGGCAGGACACGGTCGATTACCAGCCGAACTACGACGATACGCGCGAGGAACCGACGGTCCTGCCGGGCAAGTTACCCAACCTGCTCTGCAACGGCTCGGCCGGTATCGCCGTCGGCATGGCCACCAGCATCCCGCCGCACAACCTGGCCGAGGTCTGCGACGCCGCCATCGCCGTCGTCGATAACCCCCACATCGACGTCAAGGGCCTGATGAAGATCGTCCAGGGCCCCGACTTCCCCACCGGCGGCCTCATCTGCGGGCGCAAGGGCATCGTGGACGGTTACACGACCGGGCGCGGCAACATCACGGTGCGCGCCCGCGCCCACGTCGAGACGACGCGCGGCGGGAAGTCGCAGATCGTCGTCACGGAGATCCCCTACGGCCAGATCAAGACGCGCATCATCGAACGCATTGCCGACTGCGTCAAGAACGGCACCATCACCGGCATCGCCGACATCCGCGACGAATCCGACCGCGAAGGGATGCGGCTGGTCATCGAGTTGAAGCGCGGCGAGGACGACAACGTCGTCATCAACCAACTCTACAAGCACACGGCGCTCCAGACGACCTTCTCGATCATCAACATTGCGCTGGACAAGGGCCGCCCGCGCACGATGAACCTCAAGGACCTGCTGGTGGCCTACAAGAACCACCGCATCGAGGTCATCCGCCGGCGGACCGTGTTTCTGCTGAAGAAGGCCCGGGCGCGCGAGCACGTCCTCTTCGGCCTGCTGTATGCCGTGGCGAACATCGACGAGATCATCGCCACCATCAAGAAGAGCCCCAACGTGCCGACCGCCAAAGAGCGGCTCATGAAGAAGGCCTGGAAGTTCCGCATCACCAACCTCCCGGGCGTGCGGACCGACAAGGCCAACAGACTGCTCCTGGCCGCCACCAAGACCGGCCTGCATCTGTCGAGCACGCAGGCCGACGCGATCCTGGCGATGCGCTTGCAGCAGTTGACCGGCCTGGAGGTCGAGAAACTCCGCGACGAGTGGGTCGAGGTCCGCGAATTCATCGAAGAGTACGAGGCCATCCTGCGCGACGAGCGGCTCGTCCTGAACATCATCGCCGAGGACCTCCACGAGATGAAGGAGAAGTACGGCGACGCCCGCCGGACCGAGGTCGTCGGCGAGGCCGAGGAATTCGACCTCGAGGACCTCATCGCCGAGGAGAACTGTGTCGTCACCATCAGCCACGAGGGCTACATCAAGCGGATACCCCTGACGAGTTACCGCCGGCAGGGCCGCGGCGGCAAGGGCGTCATCGGCTCCACCAAGAAGGAAGGCGATTTCATCGAGGACCTCTTCGTCGCCTCCACGCACGATTACATCCTCTTCTTCACGAACCTGGGTCAGTGTCATTGGCTGAAGGTCTACGACATTCCGCAGATGTCGCGCCAGGCCAAGGGCCGGGCCATCGTCAACGTGCTGCAACTGCGGCAGAACGAGTCCGTCGCCGGGTTCATGGCCGTGCGCGAGTTCGACGAGAAGCGTCAGGTCGTCTTTGTCACGCAAGGGGGCACGATCAAGAAGACGGCCCTGAAAGCGTTCCGCCGCCCGAAGCGCGGAGGCATTATCGCCATCCGGCTCGACCGCGACGACAACCTCATTCAGGTTGACATCTCGAGCGGCGACGACGAAATCGTCCTGGGCACACGCGACGGCAAGGCCATACGGTTCCCCGAGAGCAAGGTCCGCAGCATAGGCCGCGCCGCAAGGGGAGTGCGCGGAATCCGACTCCGCGGAGGCGACGCCGTCGTCGGCATGGCGCTCGTGAATCCGAACGCAACGCTCCTGACGGTCTGCGAGAACGGATACGGCAAACGGACCGGGTTCGGCCAGTACCGGACAACCGACCGCGGCGGGCAGGGCATCATCAACATCAGAACCACGAAACGCAACGGCAAGGTCGTCGCGATGATGACCGTCCGCGACGGCGACGACCTGATGATCATCACGCAGGCCGGTCAGATCATGCGGATCGGCGTCGATGCCAAGAACATCCGACCCATCGGGCGCGCCACCCAGGGCATCCGCATCATCCGGCTCAACGAGGACGACCACCTTGTGGCCGTCGCCCGCGTGAAGGCCGATACCGGCGACGAAGACGAGGGCGATACGTAGCATGCCCGACGCTCTTCGGCGTGTTGTGCCGGCGGGCCTCCCAAGCGAAAGGCTCCCCGTCCGTGCGACCGGTTACTGCCATCCTCCTCGGCACGGCACTGCTGGCATCCCCGGTGACCGCTCTCGCCGCGCGGCCTGCGCTCGCCGTCTCGGCGGACTTCCCCGGCGGGTCGGTCCACGTGGACGAACTCGACCAGGAGGCGCGCGCCATCCGCGTGCAGCCGGCCGACCACCCCGGCCGGGGCTGGCGGTGCTGGTGGTACTTCAAGGTCACGGGCATCGAGCCCGGCGAGACGCTGACCGTGAGCGTCTCCGGCGGCGGGTTCGCCCTGCCCGACCGGGCTGCGTTCAGCCTCGATGGCGTCGCGTGGAAACACACGTCTCCCGGCAGGCGGGAGAAGGGAAAGGTCACGTACGCGGTCCGTGTGGATGCCCGGGAGGCGTACGTCGCGTGGGGTCCGCCGTACCTGCCCCTCCACGCTCGCGACCTGATCGCTCGCGCCGTAAAGGCATGCCCGCGCGCGAAGGCGTTCGATCTGTGCCGCACGCGCGAGGACCGCCCGACCCCCGCGCTTCGTATCGAGCCGGACGACGCGCAGGCCGAGCGGCCGATCCTGTTGTGGGTCCAGGCCCGCCAGCACGCGTGGGAGTCGGGCTCCAGTTGGGTCTGCGAGGGGCTGGTTCGCTGGCTCTGCTCCGACGATGCTCGGGCCAACGCGCTGCGACGGCGCTGTCGCATCGTGGCAGTCCCCATCATGGACATCGACAACGTCGTCCGCGGGGCGGGGGGCAAGAACCAGAACCCGCAGGACCACAACCGCGATTGGTCCGACCAGCCGCACTGGCGCGCCGTGGCGGCCGCCCAGCGGATGCTGCGCGAGATGAACGACGCGGCCCGGCTCACCCTCTTCATCGACCTGCACAACCCCGGCCCCGGACCGCGGGACCAGGAGGTCTTCTTCTACACGTGTCCGCTCGCCGGCCTGTCCGAGGGGCGGCGGACGCTGCTGGACGCCTTCCTCGCCGCCGCCAAGGCCGAGATGGCGGCGCCGCTGGGGTTCCGCGGCCAGACGCGCGAGAGCGGCCCCGGGTACGACAGGAACTGGGAACGCATCTCCAAGAACTGGGTCGCCGATCACCTCGACGGGCCGGTCATCGCGGTCACGATGGAAACCGGCTGGAACACGCCCCACAGCACGCAAGCGAACTACCAGGAGGTCGGCCGCCGACTCGGCCTGGCCGTCGAGCGGCATCTCGGCCGTCCGGCGGGCGCCGGCACGGCCGCCCCGTGAGGTTCATTTGGCCTTCGCCTCGCCGCGATGCCCCTTCATCCGCAGGACACCGCGCTCCAACTCGACGCTTTCGAGGACGATGCGGTGTTTGCCCTTTCCGAGCGACACCGGTTTGCCATCCAACCCGTCGAGGATGGCGTGCCAGAATTGCAGGGCCGCCTCGTCGCCGTCTCCGGCCTTGCCCCGCCGAAGCGCCGCCGCCACCGCCGGCCGCACGTAATCAAGGACGTCCTTCGGCACCGGCATCCACCCCACGCCCGTGCCGGCCGGCTCGACTCGGAGCCTGCCCTCCGGATCAGCCGTCAGGCGAAGGTACTGTGACACGATGGCACTCGTCCTGCCGCTGCCCACCTCGGTCGCGACGACGAGCCCTGACGGCTCGAAGGCAATCCGCAACCGCCGAACGACCGGCGAAACGCCTCGGCCGGCAGCCGCCTGGTCGGCCAGGAACCGGGCGATCCGCGCGTTGGCCATCTCCTCGGTCACCACGAGGTCCAGCCGCGTCCGGCCGCTCTTGTCCAGCAGGACGTTCCCGACCTGGTTGACGACCTGCTCGTCGAACTGCCTGGCAGCGTCCGGGTCAAGCCCTGTGTGGGCTGTGCGGCGGTAGACCTCGGGCGTGCCCTTGAGCGAGATGAGAACCAGAATCGCAACAACCACCAGGCCCCCCGCGGCGGCCGCCAGGGTGATCCGGGTCCGGCGGCTGAGGCGATTCGACCGGTCATGTACGCTGTATTCCATGGCGGCAGACCAAGTGTCGGGATGCCCTTCGGTATGGTCAAGCCTTTTCGATTGACCGCCTGCATCGAGCGTCTAGAATGGCCGGCGAATCGCCATCGGGATCCGTCGGCATCCTGAGAAGGAGCCCGTGCACGTTGAGCCATTCCGACTCATTCGAAGCCGTCCAGATCATCCTGGAATACCGTTTCAAGGATCCCGGCCTCCTGGAGAGTGCGCTGACCCATGCGAGCGTGGCCCCGCACCGCCTGGCGTCGAACGAGCGGCTGGAATTCCTCGGCGACGCCATCCTGGGCCTTGTCATCTGCGAAGCGTTGTACGCCCGATTCCCGGAGTTTCTGGAAGGCGAGTTGACGCGGTTCAAGAGCGTCGTCGTCAGCCGCGAGACGTGCGCCCGCGTGGCGGAACGGCTCGACTTCGTCGAACACCTCAGCCTGGGCAAGGGCATCATGGAGTCGCCCAGCCTGCCGGCGAGCCTGGCAGCCTGCGCGTACGAGGCCATCATCGGGGCGATGTATCTGGACGGCGGCCTGGAGGGGACCCGGCGATTCATCCTCGCTCACATGAACGAAGAGATCGACCGCGTCATGGCCGGCGAACACCAGTTGAACTACAAGTCGCTGCTTCAGCAGCACGCTCAACACGACATCGGCGCCACGCCCAATTACGAACTCCTGGACGAGAAGGGACCCGATCACGCCAAGGCGTTCGAGGTGGCCGTTGTGATCCGGGGTCGGCGCTACCCCAGCGCCTGGGGACCCAACAAGAAGGCCGCCGAGCAACGAGCCGCCATGGAGGCCCTGCGCGTCCTCGGACGCCTCGAGGAAGAAACCACACCCGTGGTGGGCGACGAGCAGAACGGCGAGCAGAACGGCGAGTAGCCCCCTACGGCTCTTTCTGTGATTCCTCGAGGTCTTCTCCGGCCTCTCGGCGTTGGCGCGGCCGATCGTAGGGGCCGCCCTTCTTGGGCGGCTCGGGCCGCTCCACCTGGCCGGGCAACCAGCGGCGCCGGGGGAACTTCGGCGGCTGCGTCTTCTGGCGGCGGCTCCGCTTCGCCATCTCAATACTCCAACCGCAACGCGCGTATCCGCCTGGTGGCCTTCCCAGGCCACCAGGAACCTCCAACCTTCTCGCGGCGGCCTGGGAAGGCCGCCGCGCGGGAAGTTCCGTTATCGTCCTAATACTCCAACCGCAGGACGCGGCGGGCCACGCTCCGGACCTTGCGCATCGACACGTGAATGCCCAGGCCCGGGCCGGTCATGGCTCGGACGAACCCGCCGTACCCGAACGAGAGGCGCTCGCGCGTGACGTCCGACCTCAGCAGGAACCGCCCGTACGACCCTTCCGAGAACCGGACGCGGCGGCCGACGAGTTCCAGAAAGATGCGCCCGGCGGCGGTCAGGACCCCCGTCTCGCCCACCATGCACCCGAGTTGGAAATCCAGGCCCGACCGGTGCGCGAGTTGGGCCAGGCGAAGGCTCTGGACCAGGCCGCCGTTCTTCGAGACGCGAATGTTAAAGAGGTCCACCTGCCCGCCGCCCACCAGCCGCTCGGCCCCGGCAAGGGTCAGGAGCGACTCGTCGAGCATGATGGGAACGGCGGTGCGGCGCCTGAGGTCCACCAGCGCCGCCTCCTCGCCCTTCGCCAGGGGTTGTTCGACCGCAATGACGTTGAAACGCGAGAGGGTCTCGGCGCGGCGGACGGCTTCCTGGAGGGTCCAGGCGCCGTTGGCATCGACGCGGAGGGTGCGGCGTGTGGGACCGCGTCGGCGCTTCAGGCCCCGGCCCAACTGGCGGTTGATCTCCGAGAGGTTGGCCTCGTCCTGGTCGGCATCGGTGCCGACCTTGAGTTTGTAGTCGCGCAGCGCCAGCACGCGCATCAGGCGCAAGTTCCGTCGCGTCTTCCCGACGGGCCCGGCCGACAGGACGCCGCTGACGCGCCTGAGCAGGCGGCGGGGCTTCAGGCCGAGTTGCCCCGCGAGCATGTCGGCCACGCGCCGCCGCTGCGACCTGCCGACGGCGTCGAGGTACGCCAGTTCGCACGCGCACCAGGCGGCGTTATGTACCACGCCGTCCGACTCCAGGGGTGTTGTGGCGAGCGGCGCGTCGTCCGCGAGGCGGCGGGCGTATTCGGTCCGGATGATGCCGACGGCGCTGTCGAGCGTCTCGCCGGTCACGTAGTCGCGCGGGATGCCCTCGCCCCAGCCGACCGCGCCGTCGTCGAGCGCCAGGCGCAGGAGGATGCCCGTACTGGTAGCGCGTCCCGCGCGGGCATGCTCGAAGCGAATCCGCATCGGGATCTCGTACGTCCAAACGTCCAGCGTTTTCGGTCGTGGGGGCATGGGTATGGGCGTCCGCGTCCGAACACCTCGATTATCGTGGCACGGCCCCCGGCGGTCTACCGTTTTCGTTACCACGCGCAGCGCTCGGCTGGTACACTCCTCGGCGGAGAGGGCGCCCATGATTCCCCTGCGGCTGGAACATGTTACGAAGCGATTCGGGCGGGTCGTGGCCGTGGACGACGTGTCGCTTGGGGTCGAGCCGGGGGAACTGTTTTTTCTGCTCGGTCCGTCGGGCTGCGGCAAGACGACGCTGCTGCGGGTCATCGCGGGCTTCTACGCGCCGGACGGCGGCCGGGTGTTCTTCGGCGACGAAGACGTCACCGGGCGCCCGCCGCACCGCCGCAACTGCGGCATGGTGTTTCAGAACTACGCCTTGTGGCCGCACATGTCCGTTCTCGACAACGTGGCGTTCGGACTGGGCGTGCGCGGGCTGGGGCGCGCCGAGCGGCGGCGGCGGGCGCTGGCGGTGCTGGAGGTCGTCCAGATGGCCGAGTTTGCTCGCCGAAGGCCCACACAACTCTCCGGCGGTCAGCAGCAGCGGGTGGCGCTGGCGCGGGCGCTGGCGATCGAACCGGACTACCTGCTCCTCGACGAGCCGCTCTCGAACCTCGACGCGAAACTGCGGCTGCAAATGCGGACCGAGATCCTCCGCGTGCAGCGAGCCCATCGCGTCACCAGCGTGTACGTGACGCACGATCAGGACGAGGCGCTGTCGATGGCCGACCGGGTGGCGGTCGTCCGTGACGGACGCGTCGTGGCCCTCGGCACGCCGCGCGACCTGTATCGGAATCCACCCACGGCGTGGGCCGCGGGGTTCCTGGGCGCCACGAACCTGCTCGAAGGCGAACTGACGGCCCGCGAAGAAGACGCCGTGCACCTCAGCACGGCCTTCGGGAACCTGCGGGCGGACCATGTGACCCCGGAAGCGGCGGTGGGCCGGGACGTGGCAATCAGCGTGCGGCCGGAAGACCTGCGTCTGCTTCCGACCGGCACCCCCGCGCCCCAGGCGAACGTCTTCGACGTCGAGGTTCTCTCCCGGACGTTCCAGGGCGAGACGGAGCAGGCGAGGGTTCGGCTCGGCCCGCACGAGATAATCGTCTCGGGCCGGCCCACCGACCTGCCGCCGACCGAAGCGGGTGAGCGGGCGCGGCTGTTCATTCCGCCCGAGGCGATCCGGCTGTACGTTCGCGACAAAGCCGTTGCATCGGCATCACCGATTTAGCCGCCGCGCTTGCGCGGCGCGCGACGCAACCGAAGCCCAGGAGGTCCCACGTGAGGCACTTGACCGCAGTCGCACCGCTTTGTGCCGCGCTCCTCGTGGGCGGCTGCGGGGGCGCGGAGCCGGCGGCCGATACCGACACGCTCGTCATCTTCAGCGCCCACAGCGAGGAGATCATCGCGGAGTTCACGCAGGGGTTCCGGGCATGGTACAAGCAGCGGACCGGCCGCGACGTGGACATGGCGTGGCCCGATCCGGGCGGCGGGGGGACACGCGTGCTCAAGCGGCTGCAGGACAAGTTCCACGCCGGCCGCTATGACGTGGACGTGGCCTTCGGCGGCGGGATGGTCGTCGAGCAGATGAAGCAACTCGGGATGCTCGAACCGTACCGGCTGCCGGACGAGGTCCTTTCGGCCATTCCCAAGGCGGTGGCGGGTCAGCCGCTATACGATCCCGAGTTCCACTGGTACGGCGCGGCCGTATCGACGTTCGGCCTGATCTACAACAAGACGGTCCTCAAGGACAAGGGCCTGCCGCCGGTCACGGACTGGCTGGCGATGACCGACCCGCGGTTCTTCGGTCTGGTCGGCGCGGGCGACCCGTCGAAGTCCTCGAGCATCCAGAAGGCCTACGACATCATCCTCCAGGCGTACGGGTTCGAGAAGGGCATGTCGATCCTGGTGCGGATGGGGGGCAACGCGCGGGAGTTCAGCGGCTCCTCATCGGAGATCCCGCGCGGCTGCGCGAAGGGGTTCCTGGCGGTCGGGCCGTGCATCGACTTCTACGCCTACCGGCAGATGCGGAGCGAAGGCGGCGAGCACCTCGGGTTCGTCGCGCCGCCGGGACTGACGGTCGTGAACTGCGACCCGATCGCGATCCTCAAGAAGGCGCCGCACCGGGCGGTGGCGGAGGCGTTTGTCGAGTTCGTCCTGAGCCCCCCGGGCCAGCGGCTGTGGATGCTGCCGGCCGGGACCGAAGGCGGACCGAAAACGTACACCCTCAGCCGGCTGGCGATCCTGCCGAGCGTCCACGAGGAGGCGGCCGCCAAGGGCTCCGACGTGCCGTTCAAGCCGTTCACGGCCAAGACCGCCGACTTCTACAGCGCCGAGAAGGAGAACGTGCTGCAGTCGGTTCTGGCGGATTACCTGCGGGTGGCGCTGGTCGAGAATCACGCGGCGCTGGCAAAGGCGTGGAAGGCGCTCATCGACGCCGGCCTGCCGGGCGAGGGCGTGGCCGAACTGACCAGGCCGCTCGTCTCGGGCGACGAGATGCTCCGGCTCGGCCGCGACGTGTGGCGGCCCGTTCTGATTCCCGACAACGCGCCGGCCGACGAGCGCGCCCGGCTGACGCGCAAGGAAGAGCAGCGGCTGCGCGAGAAGAGCGACATCGAGACCGCCTGGAGCAAGGCCGTCACGGCCAGGTACAAGGCCCTGGCGAAGTAGGCTTGGGGCCGTGCGGCGTTGCCGAATGCCGGCGGCCCGGGCGCTCCCGCGCGATAACCGCGCACGCTCGACATCCCTATGCGACCCGACGCCAAAACGCGGCTGCTGATCCTTCTCGTGGCCGCCTTTCTCGGCCTGTTCCTGTTCTACCCCATCGGCAACGTGTTCAAGTCGGCCTTGTGGGAATCGACCGGCCCGACGCTGCACTACGCGCGAAACATCCTGGCGAAGGAGACGATCCGCAACGGCCTCGCGAACGCGCTCTGGCTGGCGGTTGCGACGACGATCGTGTCCTCGCTTCTGTCCGTCCCGCTGGGGTACTTCCAGGCGAAGACCGACTTCGTGGGCAAGCGTTTGCTGGGGGCCGGCATCCTGGTGCCGATGATCCTGCCGCCGTTCGTCGGCGCGTTGGGGTTGAGGCAGGTCCTCGGCCCGTACGGCGTGCTGAACGCCGCCCTGGTCGGTCTGGGCCTGATGGACCAGGCCGACGCGGTAGACTGGTTCCGGACCTACCCGTTCGTGGGGGTGGTGATTCTGCAGTCGCTGCACCTGTTCCCGATCCTGTACCTGAACGTGGTGGCGGGTCTGGCGAACGTGGACCCGTCGCTGGAGGACGCGGCCCGCAACGTCGGGGCAGGGCCGTGGCGGGTCTTTTTCCGCGTCACGTTCCCGCTGATCCTTCCGGCGTACTTCGCGGGGGCGATCATCGTGTTCATCTGGGCGCTGACGGACCTCGGCACGCCGCTGATGTTCAACTTCCGCGAGGTCATTGCGGTCCAGATTTTCGACCGTGTCAGCGAACCGTCGAGCCCCGAGGCCAACGCCCTCGTGGTCGTCCTGCTGGCGCTGGTGGCGGTCCTTTACTGGGGCGCTCGCAGGGCGTTCGGCCGCAAGGCGTTCGGCATGATGAGCGTGGCCACGCGCACGAGCGTGCCGCAACGCCTCGGGCGAGGCGCGACGGCGTGGGTGTGGCTCCTGTTCGGCGCGGTCATCCTGTTGGCCGTCGTGCCGCACGTCTCGGTCATCCTCTACAGCCTGAAGACCGAGTGGCAGTCCACGGTGCTGCCGGCCGGGTTGACGCTGGAGCACCACCGGGCGGCGCTCGCGCACCGGTGGACGCTTCCGAGCGTCCGCAACTCGGTGGCGTACTCGCTGGGGGCGGTGACAATCAACGTCTTTCTGGCGGTGTGGATCGGCTACGTCCTGGTGCGAAAGCGCTTCATCGGTCGCGGGTTGCTGGATGCAGCGGTCATGCTGCCGCTGGCGCTGCCGGGTATCGTGCTGGCGTTCGGGTACCTGAACTGCTTCGCCGATTGGGGCGACTGGTTCGTCGCGCACGGCGTCTGGAGCGAGAACTACCTGTATCCGCAGGCGAACCCGGTGATGCTGCTGGTGGTGGCGTATTCGGTGCGGCGGCTGCCGTACATGGTCCGGTCGGCGGTGGCCGGGTTCCAGCAGACCAGCCGCACGCTCGAGGAAGCGGCCCTGAGCGTCGGTGCCGGGCCGGTGCGGACGCTCTGGCGAATCACGGTGCCGCTCATCGCCGCCAACCTGGCGGGTGGGGCCATCCTGACGTTCGCCTTCTGTATGCTCGAGGTCTCCGACAGCCTGGTCCTGACGCAGGACGACGCCTTCAATCCGGTCACGCGGACCATCTTCCGCATCTATTCGAGCGAGTACGCCGTCACGGGCGAGGCGGTCGCCAGCGCCCTTGGCGTTTGGGCGATGGTGTTTCTGGCGGCCACGCTCCTGGGGGCGAGCCTTCTGATGGGGAAGCGGCTGGGGGCGATCTTCCGGGCGTAGCGTCGCCGCGCGCGGGCGCGACGCGCGCCTATTCGGCGTCGGCGGCGCTGGCCTGGAGCCTGCCTTCGAGGACCTCTTGCCAGGTGACCGCACGGTTCCCGCCCAGGCTCTTGGCGTGATACATGGCCTGGTCTGCCTGGGCTACGAGTTCGTGGGAGGGGACATCCGTGCCGGGGCCGAGCACGGCGACGCCGGCACTGGTGGCCACGTGAAGTTTCAGGTCGCCATGGGTGATCTCGTGCTCGTCGATGCGCCGGCAGATGGCATCGGCCAGGGAGAGGGCGTCCTCCTGGCCGGTTTCAGGCAGGACGACCAGGAACTCCTCGCCGCCGTAGCGGGCGACAATGTCGCTGGTACGAAACCGATCCGCGAGCCGCTCAGCCACGTGCTTCAGGCACACGTCGCCCACATCGTGGCCGTAGGTGTCGTTGATCGACTTGAACCGGTCGAGGTCCAAGAGGATCACGGCGAGCGGCCGGCCGCTGCGCCGGCACCGGGCGATCTCGCGTTCGAACAGGAGGTCGGCCTGGCGGCGATTGAACAGGCCCGTCAGGTAGTCGGTCGTGGCCATGCGTGCCAGGGCCGTGTTGGCCTCCTCCAGTTTGGCCTTGGCCTTCTCGAGGCTTGCCTGCAGCTGGCGCTGTTCGGTTACGTCCCGGCCGAAGCCAACGCTGTGGCAAGGTCGGCCAGTGGCATCGCACGACGCGTGGTACGTCCAGGCAATGAGGCGCCTCTCTCCCGACTTGGTGATAATAGTACTCTCATGTTGGCCAGTGAGGCATTTCGTTCCGTCTCCAACCTCCCCGGTCAGTTTGCAGAACCGCGCGTGGTCGTCGGGCGGCAGAAACACGTCGGCATACCGCCGTCCGATGACACCGTCGCGGCCGTAGCCGCTGACCTGCTCGGCCCCGTGGTTGAACATGGTGATGCGGCCGTCGGCCAACGACACGCCAACGATGAACAACTCGTTCGTTTCGATGATGCCCCGTACAAAGTCGCGTTCGTGGCGGACCGCGTCTTGGGCGGCCCTCATCTCCGTGATGTCCTTGCCGATACCGATGTAGCCTTCCAGGTTGCCGCCGGCGTCTCTGAGGGGAGTGACGGTGAACAGCATCGGGATTTCGGCGCCGTCTTTGCGGGGCACCCGGAGTTCCGCCTCGAAGCGGCCGTCCCGCTCAACAGTCTGGAAGATGTCGGCAACGACCGCCGCCCCCTCCGCGCCGTCGAGCGAGTGCAGTGCGGCCACGTTCATCTTGCCGACGACCTCTTCGGGCTCCCACCCCAGAATGCGGGCGCCGCCGCCGCTGTACGACGTGATCTGCCCTTCGGTATCGCACGTGATGATACAGTAATCGGTGACGCCGCTGAGGATGGCCTTCAGTTTGGCCTCGCGGAGGCGGGCGGTTTCCGCCCGAACCCGTTCGTCCTCAGCGACCTGGCGATCCCGTTCCTGAAACGCTTTCATATCATGCATCAGCGCCAGGAAACCCACGAACACCAGAATGAAACCGGACGCGTGGATCGGAAACTGGCCGCCGATGGTGGCCACCGCAGCCGACCAGTCGGGGTCCAGCGCTGCCACCAGGCGGAACCCCTCACCTGCCGCGAGGACGGCGACGCCGAGCAGAAGCGCTGTGTAACTGACAACCTTTCCACCGACACGTCTCCATACGAGTGTCGGGATAGCAACCAGGGCGCCGACCAGGACGGTCAGACGAAGCAGACAGTACGGCATGAACCAGTCGTCCAAGGGTCCCCCATGCCCATCCCGTTTCAGGGCGTGCTACAGGGCCGAAATGACACCTCAACGCTGTTTGCTTATCGGCAGCGAAACGCCGTTGGCTTGAGCAAAGGGCTCGAAGGACGTCTGGAACAGCCCCCTGCGCCGAGCGAGACGGCACTGGCTGCCACTAATGCCGGCGATATGCGGCAATGCGGAGGTGGCGCCATGTTCAGCGCCATGCGCCCGACGGTCTGCCACGTGCTGATCCTGCAACGCCAGTTGGTGCGCAGCGGGTCTGGAGGACCCGCCGCGCCGCCGCAAAAACGGCGATTCCCGCGCGGCGGGTCTCCAGGCCCGCCGCGCTTCGACCGCCCTCGTGCACGGTGGCTCAGGAGAGCCACCGCGCGGGAACCCACATGCTCAAACGTTAACTGCTCGAGAGAGCATCCAGGCGTGCGGCTATGCGGTGCCAGTGAGTCCCACGCCAGAACACTTTCGCACACCGCCCGCACCGGAAGAACTCGTCGCACCAGGCAAGGCTGCGCGGTGGCACTTCGGGTCGCGCGGCTTCCTTGGGGATGGGATGCAGGCGGCCGCCGCAGGCCATGCAGCGCGGCTCGCGTCGGGCGAGCGACAAGGCCCGCACCACGTGCCGCAGTTGGTCGAACTTCGTCTTGCCTGCGGGAACGAGCACCGCGCGGACGCGTCCGGACCGGATCGCGCCGTGCCGGGCAAGTTCGGTGTCGGCGGTCAGGAGGATGCGTCCGGTCGCCAGGGCTCGGCGCACGAGTTCCGCGTCGTCGATGCCTTCGACCCAGGCCGCATCGTAGCCTGCAGCGCGGAGCCAGCGAGCCAACCCGCCGAGCATCGCGTCGCACCAGAATGCCGGCGC
>DATKXP010000182.1:0-8923 GCA_035529015.1 Phycisphaerae bacterium
GCGCGGGCGCTGGATGACGCACGGTTCGAACTCGCCGCCGCCGGGCAACGCGTCGTCGTCCACGTCGTGCCGGGCCGCTTCGACGGCCGTGACGTGACGTGGGAACTCGGCCGCGAGGCCGGCCACGTCTTCCTCGACGCCGTGTGCTACCGCGGCGAGACGAAGCGGTTTGATTTCCGCCGCGGTCCGGCCGTCGTCCTCGCCGCCGCCGCCGAACTCCTCCGCGCAGGCGAAATCACCACGGCCGCCGGCCCGACGCTCACCCAAACCCCAGCCGGCACGGTCGAAGCCGCCTGGACCGCCGGCGCCGCCGCGCTCACCGTCGCCTCGCCCGGCAAGTGACCTTGTCTCCGCGTGGCGGCCTTCCCGCAGAATATGGCTCTGGACAAGAAAGCGCCATCCCTGCATAATATCTAGGAGGCGCATTTCGGCAGGGGCAATGATGACCGCGAGAACCTGCTGGGGGGAAAGACCATGTCCGTCGAAATCGGTCACCACGTCAAGGTGTTGGGAGTCGTGCGCATGATTCGGGCCGCGGCAGCGCTGGCGGCAGCACTGACCGGCACACTCCTGACAGCCGCCGCCGGGGCAGCCGAACCGGCCGCCGGCCCGTCCCCCCCTGCCGCGCCGGCCTTCTTCACGGTCTCCATCGGCCGCATCCACAACATCCAGGCCGACTCCTTCGAGTTCCAACGCGGGGACCTGAAGCGCGTCCGCGTCCAACTCGCCGGGGCCGACTGCTCCAAGATGCCCGAACGCATCCGCGGCATGGCCCAGACCATCACCCGAAACCTCATCCAGGCCGAACCGGTCTGGGTCTTCCCCGTCGGCCGCCCGAAAGGCAGCACCGACCAGGTCTGGGCCCACGTATGGACCAGGAAGGGCTGGCTCGCGGAGGTCCTGATCCGTGCCGACTACGCCATGCGCCGCGGCGACCTGGACCCGGCCTCTCTCGACCCGCCCGACCCCGCCGGCACGGCAAACCAAGGGCCGCCGCCCGTCGCCCCCGCCTTCGCCGCCGCCTCCTGCAAACCCGTGGACGGCGAAACCTACAACGTCGTCCGCGGCGGCGTGACCGTCCGCGTCCAACTCTTCGACGTCACGTGCGCGGACTCCGGCACGTCGGCGGTCACCGTCGGGGCGGCCGAGACGTGCATCGCGGGCGGGCCCGTCTGGGTCTTCCCGTGCGACCCACAGCAACGTGGCGCGGCCACGCGAGCCCGCATCTGGACGGCCGGCGGATGGGTCTCGGCGGCGCTTCTCGCGCGCGGTCTCGCCCAGCGGCACGCCGATCCGTACAAGGCCCCCGTCCAGACGGCTGCGGTCGGGCCGGCGCCGACACCCGGCACGGGTCCGTCCCCCACGCAGCCGGCGCGGCGGATACCGAAGGAACTCATCTGGCCATCGGCCTCGATCCCGGCCGACAAACTTCAGGACATCGGCCGCCGCATGTGCCTCGTCCGCGTGGACGGTGCCCTGGGGTTGCCCGTATCGTACGCCAGCGGTTTTCTGCTTGGCGGCGGCAAGATGGTCGTGACGGACCTGGCGTCGGTGGCCCAGCCGGGGGTCAAGCAGGTGATGGTCATTCTCGGCGACGGCACCGAGGTCGTCGCCAAGGAATTCGGCATGGCCGATCCCGCGCTGGGTATCGCCGCCATCAAAGTCGATCTGCCCGAAGGGGTGGGCACAGGCCTGGCCCTCGCCAAGGCCGACGTGATCGAGGAAGGCATCTCGGCGGCGGTCATCGGCTGGCGATGGGGCGAGGACCTCAACCTGACGGCCGGCATGCTCAAGGGCCGCGTGCCGGCCGCAGAGGTGGCCGACAAAGTCGCACTCGAAACCCCGCCGCCGAACGTCGAGTTCCTCAGGTTCCTCTGTCCCAGGCTCGACGTGGCCACGGGCGCCGCCGTCGTCGATGAGCAAGGCACCGTCGTCGGGATCATGGTTCGCCTGATGGGAACCGACAAGCCGATCGGCGTGCCCGGTCCGCTCATCCGCCAGGCGCTCTTGGCGGCCGGAACCGACCTGAAGCCGCTCGAGGCGCTGCCGAACGCCCTCTGGCCGGTCTCCCTCCAGGTCAGGCCCGGCCGGCCGCCGACCGCCGCCGACTTTGCCGCCGCCGTCCGGCTCATCAAGATCCAGAGCCTCTGCAGCAAATGCAGGGGCAAGGGCATTGTCACCGTCAAGAAGTTCGTCGGCATGCACCTCGGCAGGAAGATCTTTCGCGAGGAGCACGAGACCTGCGACCAGTGCGCCGGCGAAGGCATCATCTGCGGCGACGGGCTTTACTCGAAGTTCTCGGCCATGGCCGAGGGAGCCGCCCATCTCATCGCCGCCCCCGATACCCCCAAGAACGTCCGCGATGCCGCCTTCGCCAACGGAATGGGGCTGCTCGTCGCCTTGGGCAAGGTCCCCGAAGGCTACCGCAACTCCCTCACAAGCCAAATCCAGGCAGACCTCGATGCCGCCGATTCCACCTACCCGCGCGGCGCCATCCTGTACGCCCAGGTCAAGCAATCGGTCAAGATCCTCGGCGACGACTTCACCGTCCTGGCTCCCTACAACTCACAGTCGGTCTTGATGGTCAACTCCGACCTGCTCACGCCCGAGTACAGCGCCGACGACAGCCCCACGGCCGCCAAGCCCGACTTCGGGGCCTGGCTCGTCGTCGGCGGCGTCCTCGAAGGCACCGCCGACGTCTACGGCGCACACCCCGTCTTCATGCGTCCCTTCGGGTGGTCGCATGGGCCGCAACTCGGCACCCAGTTCGGAGGGCGGCTTGCGGCCGGCGACCCCGTCAAAGAGTTGATGACCGCCATCGCCGCGGCCACGCGGACGCCAAGGTCAATCCCCTCGGCGGCGGTTGCGCCCATCGAGCGAACGCGACCCAAACCGCCACCCCGAGCACGACCCGACCAGGGATGGGTCTCGTTCTTCGGACTCTGAGCGGACTTACGCCAGTCTTGCGCGGTGGGTCTGGAGTACCCACCGCGCTTGCGGCCGCCATGTCGCGCCGCGTGCCACGCGCCGGGTGCCGGGCGCCATGCCGGGTGCCATGCTTTCGCTTGTACGTGTTTAGCGTACCCGCCAAAGAGGTTAATCGCGTGTGGCACGGCTGGCTTGCCCAGCCGTGTTCTTGCCACAAGACGTGTCCACGGCTGGGCAAGCCAGCCGTGCCACACGCGCTAGACGGGTACTTTCGCTTGCGAAAGCATGACGTGGCAGGCTGAATGTGCCGCACGCACGCAACGTCTGATCCAAGAAGGAGGAACCATGAGAATCATCCGACACATCGGCTCGCTGGCCTTCGTCCTGGGGCTCTTCACGGTCGTCTTTGCCGGCGTCCCGTGGCACGTGATGGTGGCCGACGATCCGGTCGTGCCGTGGTGGCTCAGGATAGCCGTCTTCGCCCTTCTGGGCGGCATCCTGCTGGTCCTGCTGGCAGTGGCTGTCGAGCAAAGGATGGCCAAACCGTCCGGCGGCGAACCCGCCCCCGCAGAACTCGATCACACGGTCCTGGTCGTGAACGCCGAGACGCTGGCCGGCCGCCAGGTCACCGAAACCCTCGGTCTCGTCCAGGGCCACACGGTCTTCGCCATCTGGCTGGGGAAGGACCTCTCGGCCCTCGTCCGTCTGATCCTGGGCGGCGAACTGACCGAGTATACCGAGATGATGGGCCGGGCCCGCACCACCGCCGCCAACCGCATGATCGCCCAGGCCGCCGAGATGGGCGCCGACGCCGTCATCAACGTCCGCTACGTCACCACCAGCGTCGTCGGCAGCGCCGCCGAACTCATGGCCTACGGCACCGCCGTCAAACTCGGCACGTAGGCCGCGGCTCGCCGCGCGGCTTACTTGGCGTTGCCTGCGGCGACCTTGATGTCTGGGCGCTCGGCGACGACTCGCAGGCCCACGTTGTAGACCGGCTGGTACGCCCTGTAGGCCAGACGGAAGGCGGATCGGCAGCGTTTGGGGCGGTCGTACCACGAGCCGCCGCGGACGACCTTCAGGCCCGTTAGCGACGGGGCGTTTCGCCCGTCCGATGCGTTGTACGGATACGGGCGGTAGGCCGTGCGGGTCCATTCCGCGACGTTGCCGTGCATGTCGTGCAGACCCCATGCGTTCGGCTGGTACCCGCCCACGTCGGCCGAGACGAGTTGGCCGTCGCTGAAACGCTCGTCCCTCGGTAGCCAATCATCGAAGCGGTTGGGGTTCTTCATCGGCACGGCTGTGGTATAGGGGTCGCTGGCAAACTCGCGCAGCTTCGCATCGCCGACGTTCGCGAGCGTCGAGAAGTCCGCGTCGAGGCCGCCGTAGGAGAATGCCTCCGCCGATCCGGCGCGGCAGGCATGTTCCCACTGGGCCTCGGTCGGCAGGGAGAACTTCAGGCCGCCGGCGGCCGAATGGGCGGAGAGCCATTCGCAGAACGCCATCGCCTGCCGCCACGATACGCGAACGACGGGCTGGCGGGGGCCGTTCACCGGGTAGCCATGGATCCCGAACTGATAGCCGTGCTTCGGCTCGACGCGGCTGTCGTGAAGCGGGTCGAACAGGGCGAATTGCTCGTTGGTGACCTCGACGGTTCCCATCCAGAACGGCCTGTCGATCCGTATTCGTTTGAGCGGCTGTTCGTCGCGGTTTCCAGCGGCGTCGCCCATGACGAACTCGCCCGCCGGGACGAGCGCCAGATCCAGATTGACCCCGCCGCCAAGGTCGATGGTCTTTTGGAACTGCCCGAGTGCCTCCTGTCGTCGCCGGGCCTCGGCGGCGTCGAACGGCCAGTCCGGGCACGCAGGCGCTCGGGCGGGCGAACGGGGCGCCGCCGGCGGGATGACGGGGTCGATCTTCTTTTCGGGCAGCGGTGAGACGGCCTCGTCGTCGGCGTCCACGTAGGCGTAGAGTTTCATCATCTCCCGCCGCCGGGCAGCCTGCTTGTCGACGCGCTTGGCGCCCGCGATCTCGCCCCACGTGCCGTGGTAGGGGGCGTTGAGGTCGATCCACGTTATCAGGCGGTCCCACGCCTCCTCGTCCATCTTCACACCGTTGTGCCCCCTGGTGAGCATCTGGACCAGTTCGGTCGTGCCGGCGTGGAACTCCATCGGTGTGAGCATGCGAATGTTGCTCTCGATGCCCGGCCGCCGAACGTACCTCGCCAGCGCGTTATAGCCGACCGAGAACTTCCCGCTGTCGTGCCCGCCGTTGCCCTTGTGCTGCGATCGCCACCCCTCGATGGCGATGCCGCGAAGGTCGGGCATCTCGGCGGGCTTGAACCGCCCGCCCGCGTCGGGGCTGTGGCAACCCAGGCAGTACTTGTCCACCACCGGCTGGACTTCGCGCGCGAAACTGAAGCCCCTGACCGGCCCGCGCCACGGCTCGATGTCCGAGGGCTTTCGCCGCAGCGCCTCGCTCGCGACGACGGGCGGGGTCTGGCCCTGCCTCTCGTGGCAGCCGACGCACGATACGGTCTCGCCGGGCATGCCCACGAACCAACTGCGCATGATCTGGAGCGCGCGGCCGTCGGCGTCGAGGGGTTGGACGGAGATCGGCGTGTTGGCCGGCACGCGGAAGACGGCCGAGCCGTCGGCGGCAACCGGCACCGTGCCGAGGACGCGCTTGATGTCCCACGGCCCGTCGGCCCCGACCACGCCCAGCAGCCCGCCCGTGCCGTGATAACTGAAGTGATACGTGAACAGCCGCAACTTCTTGACCGCCCCGCGCGGAACGCCCGCCAGCCCGCCGCCGAGGTAGACGTCGACCAGGTAGACCAGGGCATCCTTGCGCTCGGGGTCGCAGCGGCTGGTTACGATGGGCGGCCTGGGCGTGCTGCGCAGGGGGATCGGCTCGAGCAGGGCGAAGCCCGTCCGCTCGGCCAGCAGCACCATGTTGTCGAAGACGTCCACCAGGTAAATGCCCCACAGCGACGACGTGGTCGGCTTGCAGGAGACGAGGAAGTACGTGTCGTTGAGCGGATACGGGTGCAGGAACTTCGGCCATGACGAATCGACCAGCCGGTCGCGGATGATCGGCTCGACCTTCTTGCCTCGCCCCGGGATCCGCTGGATGACGCCGTCGGCCTCCCGCCGGCTCCTCGCCGTATCGAAGATCACCAGTTCGCCCATCCGCTTGACGCCGTGATGGCCCGTGACGATGCCGACCACCTTGCTCGGGTGGCCCGGGATCGGCCTGGCGTAGAAGATGCCGTTCGGCCAGAACGAGTTGCTGCCATAGAACTCCGCCTGGCCCGTGCCGTCGGGGTTCATGTGGAACAGGATCCGCGAGTTCGAGTGCGGCAGGTCGGAGTACTCCCACCGCAGATAGCCGACCCGCCCGTCGTTCAGGACGGTGGGGCACCAGTTGTGGTCCTGGTCGAACGTCAAGCGGCGGATCCCGGCCGAAGCCGTCTCCAGCAGGTACAGGTTGGTCACCTTGGAGTTGCCCCGCACGCACGGCACGCCGATGAACGGGGCCGTCGAGGAGAACATGATGTTCCCGTCGGGCAGGTAGCAGGCGTCGTAGTTGCTGACGTCCGGCTGGTCGATGAGTTTGATCTGCCGCAGTCGCTGGGGCGAGCGGGGATCGACGTCGAGTTCGAAGACGCCCCACTGCCCGTTCGGGTCGGGCATGGAGAAGAGCATCTTCGTCGCGTCGAAGTGAAGGTCCACGTCGCCGACGAACTTCTTGTCTTTCGGGCCGAACAGCGTCCGGATCTTCCCGCCCGATCGCAAGTCCGAAAGGACGCCGATCATGTTGTCGTAGCCCGTCTGCCTGAGGCTCGAGTTGCTCTGCCAGTTCGCCGGCAGGCCCAGGTTGTTCGCGCCCCGGCTGACCAGCAGCACCTCGTCGAAGTCCAGCACGGGGTTCTCGAGCGCCAAATCCCGCACGGCCCGGCGGGCGCGGAAGTACAAGGTATGGCTGCTGAGTTCGGGGCTGTCGGGCGCCAGGGCCTTGAGGGCCTTCGCAATCTCGGCCGCGGCTTGGCCGAAGGCGGCCGTGTCGACGCCCGCGCTTCGCAGGTCTTCGGCCAGCAGCGCCCCCGAGGCGAGCACGTCCTGCACCGTGGCGATGTACGGCCCCTGCGGGACGGCTGCCTTGGCCTTGGGGCGCTTCGCGGTCTTGCCCGTCACGCGCTTGCGGGTGGACCACGGGCCCCCGCTGGACTGATCGGCCGGCTTGTTCAGGGCGATGTTCTTGTTCGGATCGTCCGGGCCGTACACCTCGATCTCGTCGAGGTGCAACCAGGTGCTGTCGGGCAACTGGATCCGCACGAACCGCGCCGACTCGCCTTTGACCTCTACGACGAGCGGCTTCTTGTCGGTGTGGCCGAGGAAGGTCTTGCCGTTGTGGCGGTAGACGGTCCGCCACGTCTTGCCGTCGTCGCCGAGCATCACGCCCAGCTTGGCCGCACGCTCGCTGGCGGCAGTGCAGCGGTTGTAGACGACGACGCGGTCGAGATCGGTCTTGGCGCCCAGGTCAACCTGCCACCAGGGCTTGGGCTGCTGGTTCGTGTGGAAGCCGAATCCGCCGTTCTTGACCCCGTCGCACCCCCCGGCCGCATCCGACTGCGTCGACGCGCCGCCCGCCCGGCCGCCGTCCGACGTGGGTGCTGCGCCCAGGAGCTGCCTCTGCCACTCGGCTTCGAGGCGTCCCTCGAAGTCGTTATCCGCATCAACGGCCGCGGCCGCCGGCAGCGCTGTCGCCAAAACGGCCGCACAAACCGCCTTAACCCAGTGTGTACGCATCACTCGTTCATCTCCCGACACCCCCGACTGCGTCGTTCTCATCACAGCGGCCATTTCCTCCGACCCGTTCAGGCGGAATCATTATCATAAACGGGGTTCCATCGTGCAACCCCGCATCAGGCGTCCGCGCACCGTGGCGCTTCGGGTTCCGCAGGGTTCAGGGGACACCCATAACCGCCCTCGTGTCAAGGGCGATCTTGCCCCGGAAGTTCGGCCACGGTGTCGTTGGTTGTCGTCGTGGTTGTTGTTGCTTCCCTGGCGAAGAGTCGGCGATTCCGGAGGGGGCGAATTCACATCGCAAGTGCAATGCCTGCCGCCGCAGCCTGCCGCGGCGCCCCGGCGATTCGGTTTGTCACGCTATGGCTGCCGCGGTGCACACGCGGCGCTTGACTCTGAGCCTTTCGGCCTCTCGGACCTGCCGCGCGGCCGGGGTACCGGTAGCCGTTGCCCAATCACCCAGTCACCCCATCTTATCGTTTGCCGCCTGCCCAGATCCACGCCGTTCTTGGCGCCTTCGCGGCTTGGCGTGAGGCGCCGTTGTTGCTGGTTCGCGAGTGGCCAATGGGCCTCTGCTGCGGCCAAAACCCGCTTCCCTGCGGGGCGCGGCTAAAAGGGCTGTTGCTCAGTTACTCCGTCACTCAGTCACTTGGCCGTACCGGCTTTTTGTTAGAGTTCTAACAATCGCCGCCGCCATTTGTGAGACGTAAGTCCTTTCCGGACAAGCCCTTACACGAACCACCCGATTTCGGCCTCACATATTACATTCGGGCCATACGTCGAATCCTGTCTTGCGCGGGCCTTTGGCCGTTTTCGCCCTTTTCGATAGCGCCAAGGCCGTTTTTCGCCTCCGGATTTTGTTAGAGTTCTAACAATCTCGGGTGCCTCCAGCCTCCAGTCTCCGGCCTCCAGCCTCGTCTCTCCCCGCCTTTTGTATACTTTATCGCATATTGACCCCGCTCCACGTAGGTTAAAAAAGGGGTAAAAAGGAGCAAGAACGGACTAAGTTTGAGCAAAAAGCGATCAGAAACCGATCAAAACGGATGGCGTTTTGCCTTGCCTATCTTCACATTCAAGCCCCGAAACGCCGTTTCTGGCTCAGAAACGGGGTTCGGCCGTCCGAAAAGCGCCATTTGGGGGGGTCTAAAGAAAGGCCGTTTTCGTAAAGTATATAATCGCCGGCGGCA
>DATKXP010000183.1:0-4048 GCA_035529015.1 Phycisphaerae bacterium
CGCAAGACCAAGAACAACCCCGTCCTCATCGGCGAAGCGGGTGTCGGCAAGACCGCCATCGTCGAGGGTCTCGCCCAGCGGATCGTGCGCGGCGACGTGCCCGAGACGCTCAAGGACAAGACCCTCTTCGCCCTCGACATGGGCGCGCTGGTGGCGGGGGCGAAATACCGCGGCGAGTTCGAGGAACGTCTCAAAGCCGTCCTCGGCGAGGTCAAGGAGTCCGACGGCCGCATCCTCATGTTCATCGACGAACTCCACACCGTCGTCGGCGCCGGGCGGGCCGAGGGGGCCGTCGATGCCGGCAACATGCTCAAGCCGATGCTGGCGCGCGGCGAACTCCACTGCATCGGCGCCACGACGCTCGACGAGTACCGCAAGCACGTCGAGAAAGACGCCGCCCTGGAACGCCGGTTCCAGCCGGTCCTGGTGGACCCGCCGACGGTCGAGGACACGATCAGCATTCTGCGCGGCATCAAGGAACGTTTCGAACTGCACCACGGCATCGCGATTCAGGACGGCGCGCTGGTCGCCGCGGCCGTCCTCTCGAACCGCTACATCTCGGACCGGTTCCTGCCCGACAAGGCCATCGACCTCGTGGACGAGGCGTGTGCCATGATCCGGACCGAGATCGACTCCATGCCCGCCGAACTCGACGAGGCCACCCGCCGGGTCATGCAACTGGAGATCGAGGAAGCCGCCCTCAAGAAGGAGAAGGACAAGGCCAGCAAGGACCGTCTGGCGGCCCTGCGAAAGGAACTCGCCGACCTGCGCTCCAAGGCCGACGCCATGCGGGCCCAGTGGGATGCCGAGAAGGAGTCGATCCACCGCGTCCAGCAGGTCCGCGAGGAGATCGAACAGACCCGCCTGGCCATCGAACGGGCCCAGCGCGAGTACGACCTCGAGAAGGCGGCCGAACTGACGCACGGCCGCCTGCCGGAACTCGAACGCAACCTCAAGGAAGAGGAAGCGCGGCTCGCCGAGAAGCACGGCGCCGGACGGCTCCTCAGGGAAGAGGTCACCGAGGACGAGATCGCCGAGATCGTCGCCCGCTGGACCGGCATCCCCGTGACGCGGCTCGTCGAGGGCGAGCGCGAGAAACTCCTCCGCCTCGACGAGATCCTGCACCGCCGCGTCGTCGGACAGGACGAGGCCGTCCAACTGGTGTCCGACGCCGTCATCCGTGCCCGCAGCGGCATCAAGGATCCCCGGCGGCCCATCGGGTCGTTCATCTTCCTGGGGCCAACGGGCGTGGGGAAGACGGAACTGGCGCGAACGCTGGCCGAGGCCCTCTTCGACAGCGAAGACAACATGGTTCGCATCGACATGAGCGAGTACCAGGAACGGCACACCGTGTCGCGGCTCGTGGGCGCTCCGCCGGGGTACGTCGGCTACGAGGAAGGTGGCCAACTCACCGAAGCCGTCCGCCGCAGGCCGTACGCGGTGGTCCTCTTCGACGAGATCGAAAAGGCGCACCGCGACGTCTTCAACGTGCTGCTCCAGATCCTCGACGACGGCCGCATCACCGACGCGCAAGGCCGAACGGTCGATTTCAAGAACACCGTGGTCATCATGACGTCGAATCTGGGCTCGGAGTTCCTGGCCGAAGCCGTGACCGACGCCGGCGAGATCAAAGAGGCCGCGCGCGAGCGGGTCATGCGCGAACTTCGGGCCGCCTTCCGGCCCGAATTCCTCAACCGCATCGACGACATCATCCTGTTCAAGCCCCTGACGCGCGACGAGATCCTCAAGATCGTGGACCTCCTGGCCGAGGACCTGCGCCGGCGACTCCAGGACCGCGACATCCGCCTCGAACTCACCGACGACGCCCGCCGCTTCATCGCCGACGCCGGGTTCGACCCCGTCTACGGTGCGCGGCCGCTGAAGCGTTACATGCAGCGGCAATTGGAGACCCGCATCGGCCGCGCCATCGTGGCCGGCGAGGTCGCCGACGGGTCCACCGTAAGCGTCTCGGTCGAGGACGGCGATCTGGCCGTGGCGGCCGCGCCGCGCTCCGCATGACCGCCGCGCCGCGTGCCCACTTTCCTGCAATAAGCCCACTCCGTCCGCGTTCAGCCTCCTGTCGAACAGTCCAGCGAACCGGGCAATCCAATGCCCTGCAACGGTGCAACGAAAGGAGAGCGAGGATGAGAAGGTTTCTATTGATCAGTCTGGCGGCCGTGATCGTGGCGGGAGGCTTCGCCATGGCGGCGTACGGGCAGGACGAGCGGCCAAAACGAGAAGGCCCGCCTGGCAAGGGCAGGCCGGGCGGCGAAGGCGAGCGCAGAGGTCCGCCCAGAATCGAGTTGAATGAGGACCAACGCGCGGCCCTGGAGAACGACCCCGAGGTGAAGGAAGCCCGTGCCGCCCTCCAGGAAGCCGTGGCCAAGTTCCAGAAGGCGGTCATGAAGATCGTCAAGGACGAAAGGGCTGCCCGGATGGTCATGTTCCGGGCCATCATGCCGCCGCGGACAGAGGGAGACCCTCGTGGCGCCGGGCGTCCTGAGCATACTGATCGCCCGAAAAAGCGTCCGGAGTAACTCCTGAACCCAGTTGGCACCTCGACGCGGGCTCGCCATACCCGTTTGCGACCGGCGGATGTCCCCTGCCGAAACATCCGGTCGCCAGACACCGTGGCGAGCCCCGCCTTTTTGCGCCTCGAAGCCGAGCAACGCCGCGACGGCTGCGGAAGCCGCGTCAGATGAATCTGAACAGGCGGCGGAGCATGTCGAGCGGTCCGCCATCATCACCGGCGGGGGCAGGCCGGGCGGCCGAGGCGTCGACGCCGGGAGGCGCGGCGTCCGGCGGGCCCGTCACGCCGAACTCACGCTGCGCCTCGGCCAGTTGCTCGTTGTAGAGTTGCTGAGCGAACTGGCGATGGGCGGCCCGGCGCGCCTCGCCGCTTTCGTACTGGGTCCGGATCGTGGCCAGTTCGCCGGCGTCGAGCCAGACCCCGCCGCAACGCGGACACTCGTCCACTTCGACGCGGCGCTGAGGGCTGTAGAAGTGCCGCGTCATCGCCGGATGCCCGCATCGCGGGCACCCCCACTGGGCGTCGTGATCGACCGCGACGGCCGGGTCGCGCTCGATGTCGAGGAGCGCCTCGCCGGCGGCCTCCTCGGTGTCATCGAGTTTGCGGACCTCCTGGTTGTCGAACCAGATGCCGCCGCACCCGCCGTCGCACACGTCCACCGTGACGTCGGCCACCGTCATCTGCGTCAGCGTGTTGCTGCAAGCCGGGCATTCCATTGGCCTGACCCCTTTCCATGCCTCGTTGAGCCGTTTCCGTAACCGTTTAGCCGTCGGCGGCACGCCGACGGGAACGGGCGGCGCCCCATCGCCAACGGCCGTCGCCGCCGGCCACGGCACCCTGGCAGGGCGAGCCTGCCGTGGCTCGACCGCGGGCCGTACCCGTGCCAGGGTGCCGGCGACGGCTGAACGGGGCGAGGCATGCCTCGCCCCTACGAAGGCGCGGCGACCAACCGCCGCCCGCCCCTACCGCCCTGCCACCGACACGGTCGCCATGATGACAGGGATACCGCGTTGCTTTCCCCTTCCCGCCGGCGTCCAGGCACCGAGGACCAGCCCGCCGACGGCGGCACGACCCTCGGGAACCGTGCTCGTCTTCGGTGTGCCGCACAGGAGGATGGCGTCGGGCGGCCCGGCGTCGGACGCCTTGCCGGCGTCGGACGCCTTGCCGCCGGCGCTCCCCTTGTCCCCGACGTGCATCTTCATCCACACCCAGCCGCCGACGTCGGACTTGTCGCTGGTCGTCCCGACGAGCAAGGCCGCCTGACCGGCCGGCGGCTGCTGTTCCTGATCCCGCCACTGGGCCGTCACGAGCGACGGGACATTCACGTGAAGCGATTTCGGCCTGTCCTCGACGACCTTCAGCCCTACCACGGCCCGGACGCTGCGGCTGCGGCGGTTCCCGTCGGGGTCCCGGTACCAGAGGGTGCGATAGCCCATGACCTTCTCGCAGCGGTGGGTGTCCCAGGTCTTGTGCCGGACCTCGAAGACGGCCGCCAGCCGCTCTTCGGCCAGCGCCCGG
>DATKXP010000184.1:0-8594 GCA_035529015.1 Phycisphaerae bacterium
GTCCCGCCCTTTGGCCCTGCCTCGACGCGGGCATCCACCAGGTACGCGTCGGGGGTTCGACCCAGCCGCTCGGCCCCCTTGCGCCACGTGCGAGCGGCCGCCAGGTCGTCCTCGGACCCGATCCCAAACGCCTTGATGACCTTCATCCGGCCGAGTTCGGCAAGGACCTCGGGCGGTTCGTCACCGTGCAACTGGACGGCCGCGAGGCCCACCTCGGCGGCCGTCTCGCGAATCGCCCGGGCCGACGCATCGACAAAGACGCCGACGGGGGCGACCCACGGCGGCAGGGCATCGACGATTCCCGCGGCCTGCTCGAGCGTCACGCGGCGGGGGCTGTCGGCAAAGATGAGGCCGACGGCGTCGGCCCCCGCGTCGGCAGCCACGCGCGCCCACTCGGGGCGCGTGATCCCGCAGATCTTGACCCGAATCCGCACGCGCTCGCCCCCACCAGAGCGCGATACCTTACGGAGAAGCCCTCGGCAAGTCAACCGGTTTCCGCAGAGGGGTGCGGCCGGACCACGGCCGGAAGCCAGACGACTACTCGGCGGGTTGCAGCGTGATCTCAGCTTCAGGCATCTCGTCGAAGAAGGGTACAGTGAGCGGCTCGGCGCCCTTGGCCTCAATAAGCGTCATCAGCGTGCCGGTCTGGAACGGGCCGGGCTCCTCCTGGCCCCGGCCAGACGCGTAGGCGGCAAAGACCCAACTGCGCAGGACGAAGCGACCCGTCCCGGCGTCATACTTGAGGGGCAATGCATCCTTGCGTTCCGGCCCCAGGCCAAGGAGCATGCGGGTCTGGGTGTTGTAGAACTTCGGCTCGACCGCCGGGGAGCCGTCAGCCATCAGCAGCCGGCCGGTGATGAGAACCTGCGCATGCCCGTCGCCGTGGTCGCCGAAGAAGCCGGGCGGGGTGCGCTTGGGGTCGCACCCCATGGCCGAAGGAGGCGCGTATTCCCGTGGGTGAGTTGCAGGAAGCCTGATAATGCGTCCCGGCGGCTCGCCGCAGGCACGGGCGCAGGCTTTCAGGTAGGTTCGCTTGTGCGGATCGACGTTCTGGATACGGGCCTTGAGGATCGGCAGGAATCGCCGTTGGCCGGACCACGCCATCACAACAGCAGGCAGGTGGGCATTCGCAAGCACGGCTTCCTTGAGACCGGAGTACCGAGGGTCCTTCTGCTCCAGGATGGCAAGGAAGACGCCCGGGTCTCCCTCCATCTGCGCCGGCAGTTGGGGATGGCTTTCCAGGAAGACCCGAGCCGCCTCAGGTTGCTGGCAGAGTGCCTCGAAGATCCGGCGTGCGGCACGAGAGTCGTCCGGCACCTGCAAGGCGGCCAGCCCTTGGGCGGTTGTCCCGTCGATGCCGATCCGGGCCAGGGCGGTCACGCAGGCGTACCGCACCCGTTCGTCCCCGGCTTTGGCGGTCTTGAGCAAGAGCGGGATAGCCTTGTTCGCCGCCTCACCGAGGCTACCGAGCGCCTCGGCCGCCCGAGCGACGGGCTCAGCCTCCTTCCGTCCGAGCACAGCCACGAGCACAGGAACCGCCATTCTCGGATCCGGTTGAACTCGCTCCAGCGCCTGGCAAGCGTACCAGACGACGTGGGCATCCTGATCGGTGAGCGCTCGAATCAGTGCGTCCGTCGCGTCCTTGGCAGCAGGACCGATGTTGCTCAGGGCATAGGCCGCAGCGCGGCGGCGAGGAACGCTCGTGTCCGCGACGGCCTTGACCAAAGCAGGCACGGCGGCCTTGCCGCGCCGAGCAATCGCCAGCGACGCGTCGTACCGCGTGTAGGGGTTTTCGTGACCCAGCAGGTCCACGAGCGGCGGGATAATCCTGGCAGGCTCCGTCACCACACGGTCGAGAGCCCATATGGCTGCGTGGCGGACACGCCTCTCGTCGTCGCCGGTGGCCTGGACGAGAGCGGGCATCGCTTCGCTGGCAAGAGGCCCGATGTACATGAGCGCTTCGGCTGCCGCTATCTTGGTAGGCTCTTCTGTGTGTTTGAGGGCCTTGATGAGCGCGGGGACTGCCTCCTTGGCTTTCGGCCCGATGCGACCGAGGGATCGGGCAGCCTCGGCACGGAGTTCGCGCCACCCTTGCAGAGCGACGGCCAGAGCCGAGACGGCGGCCTCAATCTCGTTGTCGGCGATGCCCTGAGTCTTGTCTCCCCAAGCGGAGACGCTCTCCTGCCCGTCGTCAAAGTGGTCGAAGCCCTCGATGTTGCCAATGTCCGTCAGCGGTCTGTGGAAGAACATGTCGAAGTCGTTTGCCTGGACGTAGGAGTTGCGCCGCCAGCCGCGGATGACGTTGCCGATAGCCTCAGCGGCAGACCAGCGAGGAAGTGGTTCTTCGTCCTTATCTGCTACGATGCGCGTGAGCGCAGGAAGTGCTGCCTTCGCTCGCCGGTAACGTGCGCTGAGAGCCGACGCTGCCCGGTAGGCAACATCCCACTCTTCATCGCTCAAGGCCTCGGCCAACGCCCCAACCGACTCCTCGTCGGTGCGATGCGAGAGCCTCTCTGCGGCGCGCTCGCGGACCTTGGGGTTCTGGTCTTTCAGGGCCCGACAGAGGGCCTCGGAATCGCCAAGACAAAGGACCGCATGCATTCGCACGTCGTCGTCTCTGTCTTTCATGCCATTCAGAAAGATGTGGGGATCCACTTCGCCCAGGCAGCTCAAGCTGCTCAGTGCACGCATGGCTGCCCGGCGTACGTGAACGTTCCTGTCAGACGCCGCCTCGCTGAGCGCCTTGAGCATCGGCTCCGGATCGATCCCGACGCGAGAGAGTTCGTAGTCGTTCCGGCAGAGGCGTGAGAGCGCCGCAGCCGCCCAGATGCGAGTGTGCGGTGCATCACTTCCCACATCCCTCACCAGGCCCGGAATGGCAGACAGGTCCTTGGGCGCCAACTTCTGGAGCGTTTCGAAAACGGTGTCGCGGAGGTACCTCTCCTTGTCCGCGAATGCCTCGGCGAGGGCAGGAGCAGCGCTTGTCGCGGCGGGGCCGATTGCACCCAGCGCCCTGACAACATCGTCCCGGACCGAAACGTGCTCATCCTTGAGCGCCCGAATCAGCGCCGGCACGGCCTTAGCCGCCTTTGGACCCAGCTTGGCAATGACACCGGCCGCCGTGGCACGGCACTTGGGGTCAGGGCTTTCCAGGTCCTTGGCCCATTCGCTGAGACCCTTGCTGTCATACGTGACCTCTTCCGCCGGTACCGCGGTATCGCCAATGAGGATTGCGGCCACGCAGAGAGCGGTAGTTGGGAAGCCCGAGGCTCGGCGCATGGGATGTCCCCCCAGTCCATGACCGCTGGATTATACGAGCCACTCGTGCGTCTACGTTACTGGAAAGCGCGAGGCGGGGAACAGTGCGCTTCGCCGGGCGCGGGGCCGCGGCGATTTTGGCTTGCAGGACGGGCGGCTCGGTGGTAGGGTCTAGATAGACAGGCACAGGCGAAGGGGCAAGCGCATGAGTCGCAGACGGCAGATGGTGGTGGCGATGCTGCTGGGGGCGCTGGGTCTGGTGGGCCTGGCGGTGGCGGCGATGGGCCAGGCGGGCGGTCTGGCGGCCGCACGCGCGTGGTACGAGGCCGAGGTCAAGAAACTGTCGGACAAGAGCACGGCCGACGACCTCATCGCCCTGGCCCGGGAATGCTATCGGCGGGATATGAAGGACGAGTCGATGACCCACGCCATCGAGGCGCACAAGAAGGCGCCGGACGACGTGCGGCCGAAGTACCTGATCTTCGCCCTGAGCGGGGCCGAACTCAAAACGCCGGTCGAGTCGGGCGACACCGAGCCGACCTTCACCGGCGAGGCCGCCAAACTCACCATCACCGACGCCGAAGTCGAGGCCGTTTACCGCGAAGAGGGCGAGAAAATCGTCCAGAACTTCCGGCAGGTCCAGTCGCTGCTGGCCAGGCGGTGCACGAAGCCCGATTGCCACGGCGGGAACCCCAAGGCCAAGTGGGCCCTGTTCATCAAAGGGCCCGCCAATCGCACGTCGCTCGCCCAGAACTTCCGGACACTCTACAAGTACATGAACCGCGACGACCCGCAGGCGAGCCCGCTGATCCAGAAGCCGCTCAAGGGGCCCGAGGGCGGGCACCCGACCGAGGTCCTCCGCGGCGAGTCCGATCCGCTCTTCAAGGCCGTCGCCGCTTACATCGACACCGTCAAGACCGACACCGAGAAGATGTGGGAGAAGTAAGCAGAGCACAACCGCTTACCATCGCGAGAGCGATGAGGGAGACGGAAGGCCGGTGGCCCCACCGCACCGGCCTTCTGCTTGCGCGGCATCGATGTAGGCCGCGGCAAGCCGCGGCTTATCCTTGATAGATTGCCGCGGCACGCCGCGGCCTACGTGCTGGAAGCCGGGGCCTGCCCCGGCCTACGTGCTGGTAGGGTGCGTGCTCTGCACGCACCGTCCTGTAACCCTTTGCCCAAGTCTGGTGGGTGCACAGCACCCACCCTACATCTGCTCCTTGTGCAACGCGATGAGGTGCGGAATGGTCGTGCGGCAGGACTGCCCACCGCGCAGCCCGTGAAAGCCGCCGTCACTTCTTCATCTTGACAAGCATCGCCCTGGCCTCTTCGGCGAAGGCGGTGTCGGGGTACGTGGCCATCACCTTGTCGAGGTACGGCCTGGCCTTGTCGTGGAGGCCGGCCTTGATGAAGTTGCGTGCCATGGAGAGCCATCCCTTGCAGTCCTTCTCGGCGGCGTCGCCCTGCATCTTCGCCATAAGGTCCTTGTCGGCCCGCATGGCGTTGGCCTTCTCGGTGGCGGCCTGCGCGGCCTTCGTGCCGGGGAACCGGTTGGCCAGGTCGTCACAGGCTTCGAGGACGGCGGCGGGCGTCTTCCTGGGGGCGGCGTTTTCGAGTTCGGCCAGCAGGTCGGCCGCCTCCTTCTCGCGTTTGCCCTTCTCGATGGCGGCGCGGGCCGCGTCGTCCTTGATGAGTTCCTTGTACCGGCCGGTCGCCTCGTCGGCGAGCGGCGTTCCGGGGGCCAGCGACGTGGCCTGTCCAAGGGCGAGACTCGCCTCGTAGTACTGTTTGGCCTGGATCCGCTTGTTGGCCTCCTTCAGGGCGACCTCGGCCGCAGCAGACAGTTGCGTTCTTATCTGGGCGGCGCGCGCCGCAATCCTGGGGTCCTCGTCGGCGCCCTTGAGTTTGGCGAGCATCGCGACCGCCACGGCGTACTGCTCTTTCTGGATGAGGGCCTCGACCTTCTCGAGGAGCGTCTCGGCCGCCGCCTTCTCTTTCTCGGACATGAGCGACGGCGGCGTCTGGCGGAGGGCCTTCTCGATGGCGGCCTCGAAGTCGCCTCCGGCCGGATGGCCGTGCCAGACGATCGTGCCGGAGGTGTCGAGGACGAAGGCGTGCGGAATCCCCCGGACACCGTAGGTGCCGCCCGACGTACTGCCGCAACCCACCGGGTAGGTCATGCCCATCTCCCGGGCGAACCCCTCGACCTTGGACTTGGGTTCGTTGGTCAGGCTGCAGATAACGACGCCCTTGGGCGCGTACTTCTTGTGCATCTCGACGAGGTGGGGGATGGTCTGGCGGCAGGGCGGGCACCAGGTGGCCCAGAACTCGATGACGGCGATGCGTCCACGGAGTTTCTCGAGCGCCAGCGGCGGGGAGTTCAGCCAGTCGGTCGCGGTGATCTCGGGCGCCTTGGTTCCAGTCTCCAGTTCGGCCGCCGCCTCGGCGGCAAAGCCGGCGACCAACAGCCAGACGGCAAGCGACGCGACAGCGGAGGTCTTCATGATCGGTCCCCCAATCGTGTAACGGTCCGGTACTTCGTCCATTATAGCCTTTGACGCGGCCGAAGGCCACGCCGTTCCGGCGTGCGACAGGGCGGGATGTTGCACGACGAGCAGATGAGCATGGCAGGGCCCCTCGTCGGTCGTCTCTCGCTTTCACTTTCACCCGCCTGTACGCCGCGGGCGCGGGCGGTATTCGCCGGCGGTGTTGAGCGTGGCCAAACAGGTCTGATCCGGTTGCCGCGCGGCGTGCCCACGTGCTTGTACGAGCGAGGCATGCCTCGCCCGTAGGCTGAACCGGCCGCGGGGCTCAATAAAAACGAGGCGCCCACGACGGGGGCGCCTCACGGTTCACTGAAGAACATGCCGTCAGGTCACTTCTTTTTCGGTTTCTTCTTCTTGGGTTTGCATCCGCAGGTTTTGCACATGGCCGGGCCTCCCGATCTCGGGCGGGCATCCATCGCTCGCCGGTTCTTACGGTTATTCTAGCGCGCCGACGCGCGGAAAGCAATCCCGCTGTTCGCCGACCCGCCCTTTCGTGCTCGCCGAGCCCGACAGAAGAAGTGGGGTGAGCGAGGGGATTCGAACCCCCGACCCCCTGGACCACAACCAGGTGCTCTAACCGGCTGAGCTACGCCCACCACACACGGACAACACGGATTGTATCGGCACAGAGGCGCGACGCCTCCAGCCACAGATGGAGCATTATGGCGGCAGGCGCCGCGTGAGTCAAGAGTGCAGGCGGCAAGGCCCGAGTCCGGCCCGCCGAGGCGTGGCCATGTCACCCGACGCGGTGGGTGCGGAGACCCACCGCGCACGGCACTCCTGTGGAAACCACGCGTCACCCGAACGGGCCTTACCCCCCCTGCCCCTCCCACGTGCACGGCGCCTCGCAGCGGCGGATCTGAAAGATGGCCAGGCCGGCGCGCCAGTTGGCAAGACAGGCGCCGATCCGCCGGTAGGCGGGCGTCAGGTAAATCTCGTGCGTCTTGCACAGGTTCTCGCGCCGGCAGAACTCGCGGAAGTCCCTGACGCTGCACAGGTGCACGTTGGGCGTGTCGAACCAATCGTAGGGCAGCGCGTCGGTGCGCGGCATGCGGCCGCCCAGGAGCAATCGCAGGCGCACGCGCCAGTGGCCGAAGTTGGGGAAACTGACGATGGCCCGCTCGGCCACCCGCAGCATCTCGCGGATGACCGCCGGCGGGCTGGACGTCTGCTGGAGCGTCTGCGACAGGATCGCCACGTCGAAGTACCCGTCCGGGTAGAACCCCATCCCTTCGAGCATCCGGCCGTGGTAGACGGGCACGCCGCGCTTGACGCACTCCAGGACGGCGCCGTCGTCGATATCGATGCCGCGCCCCACGCATCCTTTGCGGCGGATGAGGTCGTCGAGCAGGCGTCCGTCGCCGCAGCCGAGGTCGAGGACCTTCGCCCCGTGGGGGATGAGCGATTCGATGAGTTCGTAATCGAGCCGCAACTTGGCCGGCCGATCGCGCGCGGGGTCGGTCATGGCAATCGCCCTCCCCGCGCGGCGCCTTCGCGGACTCGGCGCTGCACGTTCTCGAGGAACCCCGCGATGGCGGCCGCGAGGCGCTCGTTCGGCAGGAAGAACGCATCGTGGCCGTACGGGCTGTCGAGTTCCACGAAAGTTGTCGGGACGCCGTTCGCCTTGAGGGCCTTGACGATGGCTTTTGACTCCGGCGTCGGAAAGAGCCAGTCGCTGGAGATCGAGACGACGAGGAACTCGGCCTCGACGTTCTCGAAGGCCTGGATGAGCGAGCCGTACCGCTCGGGCAGGTCGAAGTAGTCCATCGCCTTCGAGAGGTAGAGGTACGAGTTGGCGTCGAAGCGGCGGACGAAGGCGTCGCCCTGGTACTTCAGGTACGACTCGACCTGAAACTCGGTGCGGAAATCGTACGCCAGGCGGTCCTGGTCCTGGAGGCGGCGTCCGAACCTGGCGTGCATCTGCTCGTCCGACAGGTACGTGATGTGGGCGATCATCCGCGCCAGCGCCAGACCCGCCGTCGGCGCCGGGCCGCCGTAGTAGTCGCCGCCCCGGAAGTTCGGGTCGGCCAGGATGGCCTGGCGTCCGACCTCGTCGAAGGCGATGGCCTGGGCGCCGAGGCGGGCGCTGGTGGCAACCGGCATCGCCGACGCCACACGGTCCGGGTATCGGACGGCCCATTCCAGGACCTGGAACCCGCCCATGCTGCCGCCGGTCATCGAGAGCCACCGCTCGATGCCGAGGTGGTCGGCCAGGCGCCGCTGCGCCCGGACCATGTCGCCGATGGTCACCATCGGGAAAGAGAGGCCGTAGGGCTTGCCGGTGGCCGGGTCGATGCTCGACGGGCCGGTCGAGCCCCTGCACCCGCCGATGATGTTCGAGCAGACGACGAAGTACCGCGTCGTGTCGATGGCCTTGCCGGGACCGATGTAAAGGTCCCACCAACCGGGCTTCTTATCGTCCGCCGCATGCCACCCGGCGGCGTGGGCGTCGCCCGAGAGGGCCTGCAGGATGAGGACGGCGTTGTCGCGTTCCGGGGCCAATACGCCGTACGTCTCGTAGGCGAGGGTGATGGGGCCGAGCCGGCGGCCGCACGCCAGTTTCATCTCGTCGGGCGGCTGGGCGAACGTGAAGGTCCGGGTCTCGACCAGGCCGACGCTCCGGCCCCCGCCGAGGCGGCTGGCTTGTGGGATGGGAACGGCGTCGTCGATGGACATGGTGGAGGTATACCCCCGCTCGCTAACGCTCGCGGCTAGTCATCGGACACTCGCCAGGGCCTGGTTGAGGTCGGCGAGGATGTCGTCGATGGTTTCGAGGCCGATCGAGAGTCG
>DATKXP010000185.1:0-23577 GCA_035529015.1 Phycisphaerae bacterium
CAGCCCCGCCGGGGCGGCCGTGGGCCCCCGGTGTCCAACACGGCCGCCCTTCGGGCTGCCGTGCCACCCACGGCTGGGCAAGCCAGCCGTGCCACACGCGTGGCCATGCGCTGCCCCCGCCCGCCGAGACCATGGCCACCCGACATCAGGTGGCCATGCCACCCGCCGAGACGGCCGCGCCCTGGTCGCCGGCAGCATCTGACACCACCGCGGCAGACTCGACCCTCGCCGCCGACGGCGGGGTGGTAGACCTCCTCGCGCTGTCGGCTCTTGATGTGCGGCTGTGAGACTCGGGGGCTGACGGTGGTTTCCACGCCCTGAGTGGGCCAACTGCCGGCGGCTGCCATCGGGCAGGCGAACCGCGATGCCCGAGAAGATCGCTTGGAGTGGTGAACTTATCTCCGTTCAACCGCGAATCCGCCTGACTCGCTCCTTTGACGAACGAAGTCACAGTTACCTCGGCTACGCACTTCGCATCAGCGGCACAATCGGCGGCGAGGAACGCGAGTTTCTGGTCGGCGTGGGTCCGGCAGCCCATACCAAACACAGGTTCGAAGCAGGTTGCCATGTCAGCGGTGAGTGTCTGCCAGTGGCAGACCGCCGACTCGATCCGGTGGAGTACTACAAGGTCAGCAAACTCAAGGTGCTCGGGCGACCGGCCGCAGAAGACAAACCTCCTCCCCCATGGCTGGGGGTGCCCGAAGACCTTGCGGTCTACCGCCAGCGGGGCCACCGGAGACTGGCGTAAGCGGATGGCCAAGCCGAACGCTGGAATCGCAGCCAAGGAGAGAGTCAAGTGAACGCGTGGAAGCCAGCCGGAAGACCTCGGGTCGTGACTGTCGCCGCTTTCGTGTTGACCGCGACGGTCCTTGGTGTGTCCAGTCCGCTTGTGGGAAGTCAGGGCGTGCCGACCATCAGAGACAAGACTCTCGTGGCCTGGGTCTACCCGGCCGACCGAAATCAGCGTGGTGGCAGCGCGTTGACGTTGATCGACGACGCGGAGCGGTTTGATGCGATCGTGTTCGGGGAGAAGGTGCGGGGCAAGTGGATGGCGGGCAGCGATTACTTCAGACGGACGCAGGGCGACCAGTCCGCCTGCCTTCCGGAGACCGCCGATGCCAACACGATGGTTCAGATGGCCATCGTCTACAGGGGCAATCGGATCACCATCTACCGCGGTGCCAAACAGTACGCCTGCTACGCGATCGACAGGCCGCAATTTTTCGGGCGCGGCACGTCGGTCTTGATAGGCTTGCGGTACCTGGGCTCGATGGGTGCCATTGGGCCGTTCGCCGGCGCGGTGGAGGAGGCACGTATCTATGACGTGGCTCTGGATGCCGAGGCGATTGCGGCCCTGGAGCCCAACAACCTGTCCGACCCCAAACCGATGGGTCAGTGGACGTTCGAGGACGGGACGGCCGGCGATTCGATGAAGACCTTCCCCGCCGGCCAACTGTGCGGCGGCGCGCGTATCGCCGACGGGAAGTTGTACCTCAACGGCAAGGACGCCTACGTGATCAGCGAGGGCGTGACCGTGGAGAACCAGTTGATGTTCTACAAGGCGAGGTCGAGGCAGACCGGCAACATGTGGGACACCTGGCTGTACCTCCGCGAGGGAACGCACTACCTGTATTACCTCGCGAAGCGGAGCGGCCAGTGGGACAACATCTCCATGGCCACCGCGCCCGACGGCGTCCACTGGAAGGAGGTCGGCCGCATCCTGTCCAAGGCCGACGGCGTGACCTGGATGGGCACGGGCTCGACGTGGCGGTCCCCGAACTTCGAGAAAGATGGGAAGTTCCTCATGAACTTCTCCGAGTGGCGCGGTCCGCGCCAGACCATCTTCTTCGCCGAATCGACCGACCTCGTCCACTGGACCCGGTTGGGCAACGAGTACGAGTTCAAGCAGGACGAGCGATGGTACGAGCGGAACGGACGTTGGGACTGTATCTGGACGATCCCGAAGCCCGACGGCAACGGGTTGTACGGCTACTGGACGGCCACGCCCAAGAAGGAGACGGGCGGACGCTTCGGTTTCGGGCACACCCGGGACGGCATCACGTGGGAGGCGCTGCCGCCGCCCAAGGTGCATGGTGTCGGGGGCGGCGAGGTCGGTGCCATCGAGAAGATCGGCGAGCGGTACCTCATGATGTTCGGCACCGGCGGCCGCATGGTCACCCTCGTGGCGGAGGTGCCCGACGGTCCGTTCCTCGCGGCCGGGAAGAACTTCAGCCTGCTGAGCGGCCACACGTACTTCGCCCGTTTCTTCCCCACACCGGACGGCGTGCTGGTCAACCACCATTCGATCGCCCGGAACCGGCAGGTCTACTTCGCCCCGCTGAAGTCGACTCTTGTCGACGATGAAGGGACCCTGCGGCTGGGCTGGTGGAAGGGTAACGACACGCTCAAGGACGACGCGGCCGAGGCGAAGGTGCCCAAGGTCAAGGGGAGCGCGGAGTCGCCAATCGCGATGCTGGTGGCCGAGTTGGGTGTCGAAGACGGTGTCATCCTGGAAGGCACTTTAGCGTTGCCCGAGGACGAGGCCGCAGAGCCCGTTGGTCTCTACGTCGAGCACGCCGCAGGGCAGGGCAGCGCCGTCCTCGTCAGGGCCGGCGGCGTAAGCGAACTCGGACCGATGCGGGGCGATGGCTCCGGCTTCAAGTGCGAGAAACGGGTCGACCGCGAGATGGATTTCGGCAAGCAGCCGTCGTTCCGCCTGTTGCTCAAGCACTCTTTGCTGGAGTTCTATCTGAACGATGTTCTCATCGAGTGCTATAGCCTGCCCGGCCAAGCCACAGGCCGTGTCGGTCTGGTCCTGAATGGCAGAAGGGGCGCCGTCAGGATCTCGAAGGCCCTGCAACTGGCCTCGCCAAGCGGCGCAGGAGCGGGCGGGACCTGATAGCCGTGTCGCGACTGCCTGGAACTGTGGCTCCTAATGGAACCCTATTTCGACCCTGAGCCCCCGTCCGCCACGAAAGAGAGAAGCAGCGACAAGCGTAAATGCCCGTCTCTGCTCGACTTAGGCTTGGTAGCGGGGGCCCGCTGCCGCGCAGTTCACAATGACCTGGAATCGCACCTCAGGCAGCATTGGGCCGTGCCGAGGCGCGGTCGGCGTTGTGACCCACCCCGACCGCGGAGGTAGACTGGCTGCCGTCATTGCCGTCATTCCCGTCACGGGGCCGGTTCGCCAATTTGCTCATTGCGGCCTCGGGGTCTCCTGTGTATTCTTGAAGATGCGGTAGGATCGCTGGCTGTGCGTGTGTGTGCGAGCACCCTTTTCGGAGAGCTTGGACCAGGGCACACTCTCGTTGCCCACGAACCTACCGGCGGGGCAGGTTGGAGCGCATTTCTCGCCGCTTGAGGGTCCTCCCGTCGGAAAGCGGTGCAGGATTTTGAGGTGTAACGTGTACTTCCTATTAGGGCCGGTGTGCCCTCTCGTTTGCGGTTAACCGACGGATGGGGTACAGGGTCTCTGCATCGTCCGGTCGTGTTGGCGGACCTGCCAGCTTTACAGGGCGCCGATGATAGAGCCTCTGCGGCGTGTGGGTGAATCGCTTGCCGTTTGGCATGTCTTGCCAGAAGGAGAAGATCCCTGTCTAACGGCGTTGCCCCCGATCCCCCACATGTCGGCAAGGAGTCCAGCACGATGGACGTCATCGGGAAGATCGTCGGTCTGCTGCCAGTGTGGGCTTCGTCATATTCCTCGCCTGATTCATGGCGAGCGGTGGAGGAGGAGTTGCCATGCTCGTCTTCGCCAGCGATTTGCACCTCACGGACGGATCGTCCGGCAAGACGATTGAGGCCGGCGCCTTTCGCATTCTGCGGAAGCAGCTCGGCAACCTGGCGTATGCTGCCTCGTACCGGACCGACGGCGGCTACCGGCCGGTCGAGCAGGTACACCTGGTCCTGTTGGGCGACGTGCTTGACGTCATCCGGTCGTCGCAGTGGCTGGCGGCGGGCACATTCATCCGGCCCTGGAGCGACGTGAAGGACCCGGCCTTCGCCGAGCGCGTCGGTGCCATCACGGACGCCATCGTCGCCCACAACGCCGAATCCCTGGGCGTCCTGAAGAGCATCTCCTCCGGCCGGGTCCGCATCCCCAGGAAGGCCGGCGCCCACCGCACGCTCGACGCCACCGAGGAGGCAGAAATCGCCGACTGGGTGCCCGTCAAAGTGAACACCTACTACATGGTGGGCAACCACGACTGGTTCTACCATCTGCCCGGAACGGCGGCGAACCGGGTGCGGGAGAAACTCGTCGGCGCGATGGGCCTGGCGAACGATCCGAACAGCCCCTTCCCGCACGACCTGGACGAGGCCCCCGCTCTGGCGCGCGTCTGCCGCGACCACGCCGTCTGCGCCCGCCACGGCGACCGGTTCGACCCCTTCAACTGCGAGCCGGACCGCGACGGCTCGTCGCTGGGCGACGTCATCGTGGTCACGTTGCTGAACCGGTTTCCCGACGACGCGGCCCAGCGGCTGGGGGGCGAACTGCCGCAGGCTTGCCTGGACGGCCTCCGCGACATCGACAACGTGCGTCCCGTCCTGATGATTCCCGTGTGGGTCGACGGCCTGCTGAAACGGACCTGTTCGGACCCGGGCCAGATCCAGAAGGTCAAGAACGTGTGGGACGAACTGGCCGACGACTTCCTGGCGGAGCCCTTCGTGCGCGACCGTGATTTGCCGTGGAACCCGTTCGACAACGTCGACAAACTGGCCCTGGCGCTGAAGTTCTCCAAGGGCGTCTCGATCAGCGGCCTCGGCCAACTGGCCACCTGGCTGCAGGGCAAACTCGGGGGCGCGGCGGAGTCGTACGGGGAGCACGCCCTGGCCGAGCGGCCGTTCAAGAAACGCACCGCCAGGTTCGTCGTCTACGGCCACACGCATCGTCACGAGATCGTGCCGCTGGAGTTCTCGTACCAGGCGCACGTGCCCCTCAGCCAGTTCTACATCAACACGGGCACGTGGCGGCGCGTGTACGAGGTCACCAAGGGGCGCCCGGGCGCCCAGGAGTTCCTGGGGTACAACGTCATGACGTACGCCACGTTCTTCCAGGGCGACGAACGGCGTGGCCGACCGTTCGAGGTCTGGTCGGGCGCCCTGGCGGCGGAATAGGCCCGTCCAAGACAGGCGATGCGGCGCCGCCGCGGGCGGCGGCAGACAGGCTGCACGCCAGGAATACCAGAAAGGGGGGAGCCATGTTACAGCACCGTCACGTCGGTCTGGCGCTGTCGCTGATCGTCCTGCTCGCCGTCGCGGCCGGGTGTCATTCCACGCGTCGCGACCTGGAAGCGGTGGCCCGGAACTGGTGCATGACGATCCGCGCCAGCCAAGTCATCCCGGTCTACCCGCTCACGGAAGACCTCCAGCCGGGCGACGTTTTCCTGGTCTTCACGCCCGTCTGCAAGCAGGCCGATGCCTACGAGAAAGAGGGATTCCTGCCGCTTGACGACTTCGTGGTGCGCCTCGGCGGACTCGATTACACCAAGTTCTACAAGGCGGCGTACTGGGATGACGAGTTCGCACCCGGCCCGAATGGGCACGCCCGGTCGTTCTCGATTCGGCCGCTGCCCGGCGCAAGCGCCCCGGCCGGCAACGCCGAAGGCAAGGGCGCCGCGCCGCCCGCCACCCCGGCGGCCGATGTCCCCAGGACCTACCTGGCGGGGGTCGTCGCCCCCCGCGCGGCGTTCCCCACGTACACCTTCGAATACAGGCACGCTGAGGGCCTGAAGGCGGCCCTGCCGATCAAGGGCATCCCGTTCGGCATGGCGCTGATGGGGGCGGGCGCGGCCAAGGTGACGGTGGGCATCCACGACGCCCACACCTACGGCATCGCGAGGCAGGACCTCCTAGCCGCCCTACAGAAATGGTGGAACGGCGGGTCCGAGGCGCAGAAGAAGACGTGCCAGGCCGCTCTGGCCATTCATGCGGACAACGCCGTGCGGAAGAACAAGGCCTTCCTGTTCAAGCCTAAGTCGAACATCCTGTACCTGCGCGTGGTCAGCCGCGTGTACCTGACCGCCCGGATGAACGTGTCGCTCGCCAAATCGGAAGGATTCGCTGCCGGCGCTGACGTGGGCCAGGCGCGGCCGTTCGACCTGCCGACCATCCGCGACGGCGACTCGGCCGCCACCTATCAGACCATGATCAACGCGCTCAACGGGATCCTGAACGGCAACCCGGCCGACGCCGCCCAGGACGGCGCCAAGCCGCTCACCCAGAAGCCGGGCGAGACAGCCGGGCACTTCCAGTTACGGACGCTGGCCGACCGCCTGACGCCCGGGGGATCGGCGCGCCTGGCTTTGGTCACCAGCAGTGCGGTGACGCTGGAGGAGACGTTCGACCGGCCGCTGGTGGTCGGGTACCTCGGCTTCGACGTCCCCATCCTGGAGGATGGCACACTGGGGCTGCCCGTGGACACCCACGGCGTCCTCGAAAGAAGCAGCCCCGTGGAGATTCTCACGGGCGGGGCCCTCTACCCCTGGCAGGAACGGCTCGTGGCGACGTTGGACGCGCTGGAGAAGGACATCCCGGAGCATTCGGCCCGGGTGCGGCGGATCGTCGTCGTCGTCGCGCGGAGAATCCCGGACTTGAAGCGTGTTGTCGAGGAGGATGCGCGGAAGGGCGCGACCGACGAGGACGTTTGCGACGTGTTTTTCGAGTTGGCCCCCACGTACGCGTGTTCAGAGACCACGGCCCGCGAGTTGGTCAATTTGATCGACCTTGCTATCAGGGAGGAGGAATAGCATGTGCGCTCGGAAACGAAGGGCCCCCATCGACCAGGACATGACGGGCAAGACGGGAGAGCAGATACGCGTCCTGATCAACACGCACACGAAACGCCGCAGGCGGTGCCTGTTCTTCCGGAAGGATGAGCGGCTCTTTCTAAACGTTCTGCCGCCGGCCGCGGGCCTCAACCTGTCGGCGAACGGCGAGGAGCCTGTGGCAGCCCACCCAAATACAGCGCCACCTGAACCGAGTGGCCCGTAAGGGTTGCGTCAGCCTTCTCCCCGCTCCACCGGCGGGCCGTCACCGCGTCGGGCGGGGGGCCTGTGGCGGCTGGAGCGCGGAAGGTTCGTGTGGCGTCCGTCCTCCGCGGACTGATTCACCGTGAAGTGGTCCATGTCGTGGTGGGTGATGACCGTATACTCCACGGCCGGCCGACCTCCCGCATACAGCCGTTCAAGGAAATCCTGCATCCGCCAGTCCTCGCTTCTCGGCGTCGACCCTCCGTCTATCAGGATGTCGACCCGTTCTGTTCGTTCGGACTGTCCATCATCCGGGTCAGGATCGTAGTCATAGCGTCTCGGGAGTTGGATGATGATCCCGTCACCCTGCTCCACGTTGACTATCCAGATCCGAAGGACATCCAAGGCCTGGAGGACGTGGTCAAGGCGTTGCTCACGCCCGAAGGTCGCACAATCCGGGGGAGACGCCCATGCTGTGCTAACCAGGGCGAAGACGAATGCCGTCAGGCCGAGGCACCTGAGCGCCCACGCGCCGCCTCGCCATGAGGCAGGAAAGCGGGCACTATGATGGCGAGTGCGTCCGGTTTCATGAGACATGGGTTCCCTTTCTCATACCTGAGGAATCTCCCGCAGCACAGCTGGTAGTCCGTTGCCTGGCCGCACCGGAAAAGGGCATGTGCATCTGTGCCTGTCCGACGCCCTCTTGCGTGGTCTCGGTGGGGGCTGCCCGGACAGGCGAGCATGCGGCGGTCCCTACTGTAGATACACCAAGACCGCAGCCACCCTGCGCCCATTGCCCGGCGGTGGCAGCCAAGAGGGTAGAAGTGACTTTCGTAAACCGAGTGGCCCTATGGTACAATGCTGTCCGGCTCGGTGGCACACGTTGTTGCTGAATCGCCCATCCCAGCGCAAGGGCCGCTCGCCACACTTCTTAACGGCGAGCGGCCCGCTATCGACACAGGCGCTGGCTCTGACCGGTGCGCCGTCAAACCGGTGGGACATGCCTTCCTGGCTGGCGTGCCGACCGTCTCGCTTCGACTGCATCAGGTCTGCAGTCTTGTGTCTGGCGCTGTGTTTGTGGCGGCGTGCCCTGATGCTTGGCGACCTGTAGACGTGCCCCGCTCCTGGTCCCACTGGAGCGATATTCTGAGCGGGCACTGGAAACGGTTGCATCATCGCAGGATTCCAGTATGGTGGTCATGGCCGCCGCAGGAGTAGCAGCGTCATGTCCCCAGGCGATCGAACGAGCATGGGCGGGTCAAGTGACCGGTTCGAGACAACCGATTGGGCCAGCATCCTCCGCACCCAGACACCAGACGACGGTGAGCGGCGGGAGGCGATGGGCCAACTGATTGCACAGTACTGGAAGCCCATCTACTGCTATCTACGCCGTCAGGGCTTTGGCAATGCGGAGGGCAAGGACCTGACCCAGGGCTTCTTCCACGAGGTCGTGCTCGGCCGCGAGCTGGTGCAGAAGGCGGATTCCGCAAAGGGCCGGTTCCGCAATTTTCTGCTGGTGGCGCTGGGACACTACGTGGCGAACGTCCGTCGGACCGGCGCCTCCCGGAGGCGGAGACCTCCGGGGAGGTTGATTCCGCTGGAGGCGATTGAGTCGTTTGAGATCCCTGACCGGGGCCGTGACATGACACCGGAGGCGGCCTTCAACTACGAATGGGCTGCGACGCTGCTCGAACAGGTGCTGGAGCAGGTGGAGTGCAACTGCCGCGATCGGGGCCAGCAGACACACTGGGAGGTGTTTCGCCTCCGGGTCGTGAAACCGATCATGGAGGATTCAGAGCCACCGGCCATCACCGAGGTCTGCGCCCAGACCGGGGTCGCCGACCTCGCGAGAGCATCGAACATGATCGTCACTGTGAAGCGAAGGTTCCGGGCCGTTCTCGCCCAGCGTGTACGGCGGCTCGTGGCCTCAGAGGCCGACGTGGAAGCGGAGATGCGCGAGTTGATGGCCGTTCTCTCCCAAAGCGGCGCAGGATTCTGAGCCGTTCGGTGTACTTCAGACCGGAGGAACCACAGCGTGCTGCTTACTCCGGAATGCCGTGCGCAGGGCGAGGCCCGGGGGCAAGGCACTACAGGCGGCAGCGCCGAGCGAGGAGTTCAGTCGGGATGGGTGATGTGCTGTTCCATCTGCGTCCTGACCAGCTGGCAAGCCTCATGGAGGTTGGAGCGGGTTGCCGTCGGGTTGACACGACGCAGAATCAAGCTGGCGCGGATGAGTTGGCGACGATGTTGTATGAGGAGGTGCTGCCTGACGACTTGCACCCGAACTCGCCGCGAGTGGTACTTGGTCGACCATGTGACGAGTTGTGTTCTTACTGCACAATCGCCGAACTGCTGTTCGCTTCGGCCCCGGACCTGGCCGCCCTTACGGATCTGAAAGACTACGCGAAACGGCTCCCGGAGAGGGAGCGCTCGGGCTCTACCAAGGCAGCGGCAACGGCTGTCTACTATGCGGCGATCGCATCGGCGCTGGTTTCTCACAACGAGAGGATCACGGAGCACGGATACAGAGACTTGGCTCGTTACTTTGCAGAGCTTGCGATTAAGCCGTGGATGACGGCTGATCTGAAAGCCCTTTTCGTCAAGGCTCGAGACACCTGCCAGAAACACGCCGGAGAGGACGGCGCGGCAGCGGATGCTTAGCGGCCGTGTCTTGGGGGAGGCAACACTCGTCTGTGGAGTAGCCCTCCGGCCTGCTGGCCCTGTCTCGCGTGAAGCGAAGTGGTCAAGCAGGCGACTGTGGTAGCGTCGTCCGCGCGATGACCCGACGGGTATCTTCCGAGAATCTCAAACTGCCGCCTGGGGGAGTGCTTCCCCCTGTGGTAACTGGCGGGCCACAAGGAACGCATGGAAAGGCAAGGAGAAAGGCAATGACACAGCAAGGACCAACAGGAACGACCGGCCCTACAGGCCCAACCGGTCCGACCGGACATCCTGCCGAGATCATGACGGGCCCTACAGGTCCCACGGGTCGCGTGGGCGGTACGGGCGGCACCGGCCCCACGGGGGGCACGGGCGGCACCGGCAAGACCGGACAGAGCGGCCCCACCGGCCCGAAGACGGCCATCCTCAACCTTGGCGGCGAGTGGCGCGGTCTCAGTTGCATCGAGGCGCCCACGGTGCTGTTCTTCGACGTAACGGAGGTCCAGATCCCGGCGACGGCCTCCGAAGGCCGCGTTGCGGTCGATCCGCTCTTTGCCGAGGCCTGCGAGCCCGGTTCCGTCTGCGTGCTGGCTGCACAGCCCAACGTGCCTCTGGCCGGCACGCCAGGGGCGCAGGTCAGCGACGACAACGAGGTCATCGTCCGCTGGCCCTCGAACGGAAACGGCGGCGTGTCCATGCGGATCCTGCTGGCCGGCGTGCGCCGCGGTTTCACGGAGCGGTTCCCGGTCTTCACCGAGGAGCAGGCCCGGCAGAACGAAGCGTTCTGGCGACAGGCCACCCAGGTCGAAGCCAAAGTATGAGCCGCGAGCGGACCGGAGAGGATGGGCCCCATGGCGCTCTGGTACGACTGTGGCAACGGCTGGGTGAAGAGCCGAGGCCTGGCGCGCTGCCATCTCGGCGCGGACGCCTATCTGTGCTGTCCCGGTCCCTCGCTTGCGGAGGTGAACGCCTCGGCCCTCAGCGGTCCGGGCAGGATGGTCTTTGCGGTCACCACCGCGTATCCCGCCGTCCGCCCCGACGTATGGGTGGGCACGGACGTGCCGGAGTGTTATGACCGTCGGGTGTGGGCCGAGCCGTTCATCAAGGTCGCACGGGGCATCTACGGGGGGAAGCGCTGTCAGGGACGGCCCCTCAAGTCGTTCCCCAACGTCTTCTTCGCTGACATTGAGAACGCGCCCTTCTGCGAGATCCTGGATCGGCGGGCGCACGACGCGACCTTCGTGTGGAACCGGAACACGTTCACCGTAGCCCTGCACCTGGTGATATGGATGGGGGGAAGGCGCATCTTCCTGGTGGGGTGTGATTTCGGAGGCAAGCGCGACTACCACGATGACCGTGGGTTGTCTGAGGACCAGCGTGCAGCGAACCAACATCTCATGATGAATCTGGTGAACGACCTTCGAGGCCTGACTCCGGCCGCGAAGGAGCGGCGCATCGAGCTCATCAGCTGTACGCCGGACTCGCCCATCAACGCGTTCCTGCCCTTTATCCCGCTGGCGGAGGCGCTGGCGATCTCCGAGTCCCAAACCACTGACGGACGGGCGCCAATCCTGCATGCGGCCGATGCCGAACGGTGTCAGTGGAGGGGCGACCCTGCCGAGGAGCGCGGGGTGGTGGTTGGCTTTGACGCTGCCCGTGAATGGCTCGTGCCGTGGTGGTTCGGCAATCTCAGGGAACACAGCGCCCTGCCCGTCGCGTTCGCCGACTTCGGGATGAGCGAGACCATGCGTGGCTGGTGCAGCGACCGCGGTCAGGTTGTGGATGTGACCGACGTTCCTGTGGAAGGTGCCTGTTTCCGGAAGCCGTTCGCCGTACTTCGTGCGCCCTTCAAGGAGGTCCTGTTCCTTGAACCCGACTGCGAGGTGCGCGGAAGCGTCGATCCTCTCCTCGACCACTGCCGCGGTAATGGCATCGCCCTGGCGCCCGCTGCCGGGGGACGATCGGTTGTGGCAGAGGCGGAAGGTGGGTGGTTCGCGATGTGCGCCCCGGGCACCGTGATGTGGGACGCTGGCGTCATTGCGGTGCGCCACGGGCATGCGTTCGTCACGGACTGGGCCGTGGAAGTCTTGGCGAGAGCGCGCGAGTACAAGGGGGACAAGGAGGTCCTTGCGCTCGTGATCGCACGATGCGGCTACATGGTTAACCCGATGCCGCCGGAACTGGCTTTCAACCGGCACCGCGGTGACGGCACGGGCGCGACGATCTTCCACTGGACGGGTCCGGAGGGAAAGGCCGTTCTCAGAGAGCGTGTCGCGGCCGAGCCGGTTGCCGTGCCGGTCCCAACCAAGGTCCGACCCGTGCAATGGGCGGGCCCGCCGACCGAGGACCTCGGCGTGATGGTGCCGGTCTGCCGAGGCCAAGAGGACCTCGTGCCATGGTGGTGGGATGCATACGCACGTCGCAACCGGTGGCCGGTGGCCTTTGCCGACTTCGGCATGAATTCTGAGACGCGCCGGTGGTGCGAGGCGCGTGGCAGGATTACTCCCCACGGCGCGCCCGATGGCATTGACGGTTGGTTCCGTAAACCTTTCGCCCTGTTGCAGAGCCCGTTTCGGCGAACGGTCTGGTGCGACCTGGACTGCGAGGTCCGCGAAGACATTACCAAGGTCGCGTCGGTGGGCGGCACGCGGCTTGCCATCGGACGGGACTGGTCCTATCCGAAGAGGCTGCGCGAGCGCTTGTCCTTCGAAGGGCCCTACTGGTGTGGTGGTTGCCTGGCGGTCACGCAGGGTGACCCGCTCGTGCTGGAGTGGGCCGAGGCCATCCTGGAGAAGCACAAGGACTTCCGCAGCGACCAGGAGATCCTCGGCGCCCTACTCAGCGAGAAGCCCTCGGACGTTGTCGCGGAGATACCCCTTGAGATCCTGCGTTCGAGGCAGGAAGGTGAAGCGGACGGAGTCGTGATCGTTCACTGGAGCGGTCCCGGGGGCAAAGGCGCCATCCGCCGGGCATGGTCGGCCATCCGGGCCGGCGCCTGTCGCGACATGCGTTCTGCCTTCCATCGCGGCTGGACGCGCGCCGAGCCCACCTCTGACCGCGGGGTGATCGGTGGCTTCGACGAGGGGCAGGAATGGTTGCTCGAGTGGTGGTGGTCGAACTACTCAGCGCACAATGACCTGCCCGTCCTGTTTGTGGACCTTGGCATGAGTGCGGCCTCCCGAAAGTGGTGCGCCGAACGTGGGCTCCTGGCCAAGGTCCCGGCCGCCGGTTGCTATGGCTGGTTCAAGAAGCCGTTGGCACTCCTGGAATCTCCTTTCAAGCAGGCGATCTGGTTGGACGGGGACTGTGAAGTACGTGGGAGGCTGACGCGACTTTTTGACTTCTGCACAAACAGCGGGATAGGGATGACCTTTGACCGGGGCACGCCCCGGAGCTTTCGTGACGCGATGCCGCCCGAGGCGCCAATCTACAACAGCGGGGTCATCGCCTTCAACCACGGCGATCCCGTCATCCCCCAGTGGGCGTCGATGACGATGGCGCTGCGGTCGGACCGTCCTGGTGACACTTGCTATGGACAGCCCGGTGACCAGGAAACGCTGGCCCTGACACTCTGTCGGTACGCTCAGGGTCGCGTCCACGATATCCCGGAGGACTTGGTCCGCCTGCGTCTCAGTGACGGTGACGGTCCTGCCCTGGTGATGCATTGGACCGGCCCCGAGGGAAAGCAACGCATCCGGGATGCCATAGATCTCTCCCCGGTCAACGAGGCCGCTGGGTAAAGACGACGGTAGCACCCGCGTGCCGGCGACATGGCTTGGCACGGAAGATGGTCAGGCAGGCTGGGCCACAAGTGCCCGGCCACTCGGAGGGCAGCGGTGTCTAGGAACCGCGGACCGATGTGTGAGAAACCAGTGCAACGGAGACGTTTCCCGGTGTCTCGGACTGGACCGCCCGTCGTAGCGGGCCAATGGGGGAGTCACGCGATCCCTGCCCCCAAGCGGTGCGACCAGCCCGGCCTGAAGGCAAGTGATAGCCCCGCGCGGCAGTCATCCCCCAAAGTCCTTTCCATGACTCGTCCGCGCGGGGTTCTTCTTCCGTCTCGTCTGCTCAGGGGCGCAGCCAGATGTTGAAGCCGGTGAGGGTGGCTGCGCCCCACGTTTTTCCCTTCAATGCGACCGAGGCAGAACCACGCCGGGTCCCACACCGGCCTTCGGCAGGGTCGCCAGGCGAGTCCCTTCCTGCCCGCACAGGCATCCTCTCGATGGACGGCAGACCGGTCTGCCTCTCTGGTGCTCCGGGGACGGCGTCCTCTTAGCTCTTCGAGGCGACCTCGGCTTCGCCGTCTTTCCCCTGTGCCTGCAGCGCCTTCTGCAGGCCGTCCAGCGCCCGACGCAGCATCTCTGGGACCCGTTTGCCTTTCACGCCCTGCCCTCTATCGAGGATCTCTCGGTACAGCACCTCGGCTTCCTGGTACTTCTCCTGGGGGAGCAGGGCGTTGGCCAGGTTGAGCAGGCTCAGTAGCGTGTCCGGGTGCCGCTTGCCGAACACGCGCTCCCGTACGGCAAGGACCTCCCGGTGCAGTGCCTCGGCCTCACGGAACCTGCCCTGCCCATGCAGGTCGCTAGCCACGTTGCTCTTGATCATCAGCACCAGGGGATGCTCTTGACCGAGGAACCTCTCGCCGAGCCTTAGCCCCTCTCTGTGCAACTCCTCAGCCTCGGCGTATCTTTGCCGGTGAAAGCCGTTGTTGGCCAGGTCGTTCATGGAAGCCAGGCCCTCGGCTACCCATCTGTTTGCCGCGCGCTGGCGCAGTTCAAGCAACCGTTCATGGATCGGTCCTGCCTCATCCAGCCGGCCTGTTTTGATCAGAGCATTGGCCACGGCAGTCAGGGACTTGACCGTCGCGGGATGGCCCTCCCCCCAGACCCGCTCGCGGATCTTGGCCGCCTTTCTGTACAGCCGCAGCGCCTCGTCCCGCTCGCCCAAGGCCTCGAGGGCGTTGGCCAGATCATCCGTGGATGACAGCGTGTCGCGGTGGTCTTCGCCCAGGACTTGTTGGCGTGCCTCCAGCGCCTGTCTGTAGAGCGACACGGCTTCGTCCCGCTTCTCTCGATCCCACAGGATCTCGGCCAGGTCTGCGATGAACGTGAGGGTGATGGGATCGTTCTCCCCCAGTGCCCGGCGGCTCGTCTCGGTCGTCTGCCTCGCCAAGTCTTCGCTCTCAGCCTCTTTAGCCCCGCCGAAAAGGGCCTTAGCCAGGTCATTCATAGCCCCGAGCGTGTCAGGATGGCCCTCTCCGAGGACCTTCGTACGCCTCTTGACCACCAGTCGGAGCAACCGCTCGGCCCCCGTAGCCTCCTCCAGGAGCCGTAGGGCGTTTGCCAGGCTGTGCATGGATTCCAGCATGCTCGGATCGTCTTGGCCAAGCATTCCTTCTCGGAGTTCCAGGGCGACGGAGAACTCCTTCTGAGCCTTGCCATACTTGCCCAGCATCACGTAGCTCGTCCCGAGGCGCTGGTGCATCGCCGCTCCAGTCAGGGACTGCCCGGGGAATCCCTGGTTGACCTGCCTTCCAACTCCGTCGAACACATCTTCGGCTGCAACCTCTCGGTCTTCGCCTCCGGCCCGAGCAATGGCTTCGAGCGTGCCATCGGAAAGGGCGAAGAGAGCCATCGCTCTGTCGGCCTCCGTCCGCGCTTCGTCTCGCGCCTGGGCAATGCTCACATAGGACCACACGGCCAAACCGACGAGGAAGACCGACACCAGTGCGGCAACCGCCGCGCGACCGCGGTACCTGCGCAGGCGCTTGCGCAGGAAGTAAGCCATCGTCGGCTTCCTGGCGGACAGCGGTTCACCCGTCAGGTAGTGGCCGATGTCGTCAGCCAGATCACCTGCCGAGGCGTAGCGGTCATCAGGTTCGTGGGCCAACGCTTTCAGAAGCAGCGCCTCGAGTTCGCCGTCCACCGCCTTGGCGACCGCACGGGGCCTCCTGGCGTCCTCCTCCGCAATCCGGCGGAGTACGTCGTAGCGCGTTCCCGTCATGTCGTGCGGAGACGCTCCGGTCAGCAGGCGGTACAGAATCACGCCAAGGCTGTACACGTCGCTTCGCGTGTCAGCCTCCCCAACCTTCCCGCCGGCCTGTTCCGGTGACATGTACGCCGGTGTGCCGACCACGTCTCCATCCAGCGAGACGGTTAACGCTGGGCCGTCCTCCAGAACGGCCTTGGCCAATCCGAAGTCCACGATATGGGGCTGGCCGTCCTCGGTCACCAGGACGTTCGACGGCTTGAGGTCGCGGTGAATGACGCCGCGTTGGTGGGCGTGCTGGACGGCTCGGCAAACGTCCCGCACCAGTCTCAGAATCTGTTGCTTGCTGAGGCTGTTCTGCTCGACGTATTCATCCAGCGGCACGCCAGCGATCAACTCCATGGCGTAGTAGTACGTGTTGTAGTAAAGACCGCTGTCGTACAGCCTGGCGATGTGGGGATGCTCCAGCCGGGCCGCCAGTTCGACCTCTCGCTCGAAGCGCTGCTGCTCGCGGTCCGATCCGAACGCTGCGCGACCCATGACCTTGAGGGCCACCTGACGCCCCGTGCTTTGCTGCACGGCTCGCCAGACCGTGCCCATTCCACCTTGGCCCAGCAGTTCGGCAGCTTCGTATCCTTCGATCTGCGGGGGCTGTCTTGCTGGCCCTGCTGGACGGACGCCGCCGGCCTCACTCATCGGCGGCAATCGTGCCTCGTCGTCGTTGTCAGACATGCCGGAAGCCTCCATCGGGCCATCGAGGCCCATTGCCCGGGTCCCTTCCCTGCCATCAGCGTCCGCAGCGCAGGACCCCCGTGCCAAGGCACTTCCTGGTCTGCCGCTCAGCCAGGTCTGCCCAGTGCTGTCTTTGCGGCCCTTTCCCCGCGCGTGAGCCGGAGACTACGGGAAAGGCCATATTGATGTCAAGTCACGCCTGGACAAACACTTAGCGGCGGCGGCTGCCCAGGGCAGCGCTATTGCCCCCAGCCGGGTATCGGCACCGCTCTCACAGAATGGCTCCGCCGGACGGTTTTTCCCCCTGAGCGCGCAATGCCGCCCGGATTCGCGTGTACTTACTGTGGGCAGGTTGCCCCACCAAACGCAACCAGAGGCCCTTGTTACCCGTGGGTACGGCCGCTGGGATGGTGGTGGGGCGCTGTGGCAGAAACAACCGCAGGCGGCCTGCCCCTGACCAGCGAGACAGGGTTGGTGCGATCGGGGGGAAGACAGCTCTCCGCAGACTGATCGCATCGGCAAGAGGCACGCTGGCCCCGCATGGCATCAGGATAAACCGGGGGCGGCTCTGGGGGGAAGTCACGAGCCGCCCCCTTGGCTGAGAACCTCTCCCAGCCTGGGCACATTATCTTGTTCGGCAGGGAGTCGACTGCCGTCACACGCTGTCTTCCAGGACTTCGTGGCAGAACCGTAGAGCGTGCAGCGCGAATGTGAAGAGGCACTTCCTTACTGCGGGACTGCCCAGCCTCGGGTACTCGTCCCCCTTGCCCCACTCGGTCTCGATGTGGATAACGTTACTGGCCTTGTGTCTTTTCTGATAGCATCGACCTGGCGGGAGGTACCTGAGATGTCTTGCGAGGGCCGTTTCCCGTTCGGCGTGGCTCATCCCGGTCCAGACTGTTGCCCATGCTCCGAATGCGTGCTTCGCGTGCCGCAGGTCCCAGAATCCCAAGTAGGCGTTCCGTGATGCCGAGAACTTGAGGACGGCGCGTCTGCGCGACGGCCCCTGAATGGCACCGCTCAGCGCCATCCTCCTGAAGCCGGGATCATCGAATCGCTGGCGGCGCAGCCACTTGAACAGGGCGTTGAGGAAGGCTTCGCACGCCTCGCATGCCGCGCGGCTCATGAGATCCTCCGCGGCTGTCTTCTCGAGTCTGGCAGCGGTGCCGTTCGGACTACTTCGGCGTCAGCTTCGCAATTGCCGCACGCAGGGTCTTCAGCGCCTTCTTGTCCGTCGTGTAGACCACGGACTTCCCCTGGCGGGTGTTGATCACCAGCCGGCCCATCCGCAGCAGGCCGAGATGGTGGCTGACCGTCGGCTGCTTCAGTTTCAGGGCCCTGCACAAGGCGGTCACGTTCCTCGGGCCCCGGGCCAGGTTCGTCAGGATGCCCAGGCGCGTTGCGTCCGAAAGCATAGAGAATCCCTGAGCCAGGTCTCGCAGTTCAGTCTTCACGATCGTGCTCCTTTCATAGAACGGCGTGGTCCCTTCCGACAGGGCACAAGCCTATGTTCATGGCGGGGATTCAGCAAGGATAAAGTGTCACCGCGGCTCGCGACAAGGCTGCCTATTGCCTTGGCTAACGTCACATCTGCCCTTATCATCCGGAACGCAGGCGGCAAGGAGCCGGAGATGGCCAGGCGGCTCAGTCACGGGGCTGAGAAGATCGCCGCAATCATCAACAGTCTTCCGCTCACTCTGTCCCTGCGTCGATCCATCCGCTTGGCCCTGCGGCGGCCTTGGGTTCACTTGGCCGGGGGCAAGACTCTCTGGGCCGTCTTCAAGAACTCCTTCGACGCCGCCGCCCGAGACATCGAGACCCACCCACGGGGCAAACTCTTCCGTCGCCTGATCGAATTCGGCCCCCACCATCCCGACGACCCCAAAGCCCTGGTCAGCGATGGCCAGACGGTCCTTTCCGATCCCGAATGTGGCTCGGCCGTTGAGTTCGTCTTCTCCTACATGGTCAATCGGTTCAAGGGGGAGCTGGCTGAACTCTTGGCGCTGGAGCCGTGCATCCGACTTGTCGAGCAGTTGAAGAACGAGCGGCGTTGCCCGGCGCGCGCTGGCCTTTACTGGGGCGAGACCATTCAAGAGTGCCGGTTGACCAGGAAGGGGGGCAAGGCACGATGGGGCAGCTTCGCAAAAGGAGCGGATGGCGTAGTGGCGGAGGAGACGTCCGGGGCCGTCAGCGTGAGCGGGATCGCTGAGATAAAGTCGATGGCCGTATCTCGGCGCAAGCTCCTGAATCAGATTGACCGCCACACGAAGAGGCTGAAGGGCGGCATCAGGCTGTCTGGGGCCGAATTCGGCCCTGACAAGGTAAGCGTCAGTCCCGGCGTTGTGCGTGTCATCGTGATGCCGTCGACCTGGAAGCTGAGTCGGGGGTTCCGCCTGGAGCGCGGCGACCACGGTGGCCGGAAGATGGTGTCTCAGGAACCGTCCAGGCCTCCCGTCGAAACACGGGTGGAGCAGGTCCAGGCCGATCTCTGGAAGGTAACGTTGGGCTGGTCCAAGGAAGCCCTGGAACAGGCCGCTTACGAAATGACCTTCCGGTACATGGCCGAGGTCGGCAGGCACGTCTTCGCAGGCGGGCCGATGCCACAGGGATGGGAGGAGTTCACGCCCGAGGAGGCTGGAAGCAACGCCATCAAGATGATGCTCTACTACATGCCCCTTCGCTACCTCTCGCCTCGCCAGGAGCGGCTGGCCGTGAAGCTGTACAACGTCTATGGGTTTGGCTACCCGTTGGGTGTGGATAGCAGGGAGATGCTCTGGCCGGAGGACGTGTTTGGCACGGAATGACCGTAGCCGAGACGCAGACCGCAACACCCTGACGGGGTCGCCCGTTCCTCAGTCCAGTCTTTCGAACCGCCACTCGTTCGGCCGGTACCGGAACGTGCCCCGGTTCGTCTCAATGTCGATGTAAATGACCTCCTTGCGGTAGACGCGCCCCATCCGGCCCTCGCGTTCCGCCTTCTCCAGGTGCTCCCGGGTGCTGGTTCCCTGGGTCTTGCCTTCGGTCACGTCTTTGAGGTCATCAATGAACCGCCTGTTCTGGGCCACGAAGGCGGGGTCTTCGCTGTAGCAGTATTCGAAGAAGTTGCATGACTCGCCGATACCCAGCGTGATTGGCAGGCCTCCCTCGGACGGATTCCCCCCGGTGTCGTCGGCTAACTTGGCTTCCCATTCCCCGTTGTAAGTGACGCGGTTGATGGTGAGCGGCTCGTCCTGCATGTTCGTTACCTGCCAGAACGTCGATCCAGGGGCCCCGGGGATGGCGGCATGCCACGTCTCGTGCGAGACGCGGAAACCCGGTTCGACGGGTCCCGAGCAGCCGTTGCCGGCAACCACTATTAAGATGGCGAGCAGAACTGCGCCGAGGGTCCTCATCTCTGTCTCCCTTCGTCTTGGGCCGGTCTCGCCGTCCATGACACCACGCTCGTGGCCGGGCCGCGATGTTTGGCGACGGAACACCCACGGGGCCGGGGACAAGGCTGTCCCCAAGTGGGGACACAAGTTGCCCCGCTATGGAACTGGAAGGGGCGCCGGCGTCCCCTTCAGCGTCATCGTCGCCTTGCCGCCGGCTTCAGGCCGGCGGCGGGCGACTCGTGGCTCTGTCCCAGGAGGCTTTCCCGTCCGCTGCCGGTCAGGCGCGCCCTCGGAGCCTGTCCAGGAATTGGCCGTCGTTTTTTCTGGTGAGCGTATGATGGTGGTCGTGGTGGAGTTGAGCCGGGGGGCTGGGAGCGTGGGCATGGTGGAGGACGGGGCAGGACGCGCGAGGTCGGGTGGGCGCGCGGCCTCCTCCAACGCCCGTTTGGCCTCGCGCAACCGCTCCAAACGCCTCTGGCGAAACTGAAGTTCCTTCGGCAGTTCGTCGCCCCGGCGGTCCGGGCCGTACCGCTCGTCCTCCGCCGCGTCGGTCTGCTCGGCCCGCGTCAGCAACGCCTCCACCTGCTCGGTATAGGCGGCCTCACGCTCCACCATCCGCGCATAGCTCATGGCTTTGTGCTTCGAGGCGTTGGCCTTCACCTTCGTCCCGTCCAACGCCACGTGCCCCAACTTCACCAGCCCCGCCTCCCGCGCCACCTGCAGGACCTGAACGAACAGGGCGCTCAAGGCCTTCAGGTGAATCCGGCGAAACTCCGAGATCGTCCGAAAGTCCGGCTGCTGGTTCGCCGCCACGATGCGGTATCCCGCGTCCCGTTCGCACAGCCGGGCGATCTGACGCGAACTCGGCGTTCCCAAGGCATACGCGTACAGCACCAACGCCGTCATCAGCTTCGGATGGAACGGCGGCTGGCCGCCGGCCGCCTTCGACGTGCCGTCCTCGCGAACCTCGTCGTAGCGGACGAGGGCGCTGAGGTCGAGCTGGTCCACCACGTCGATGACGAAGTACGCCAGGTCGCCCGGCGGCAGCCACTCCTGAAGCGACGGCGGAAGCAGATACGTTTGATCCCGCTCCAGCGGCTTGAATCGCACACTCACACGCAGCCTCCTTCGACAGAGGACGCCCACAGTATACCAAACGCGTCAAGAGGGAATTTCTGGACAGGCTCCCAGGGCGCCATCCTCCAGACTTGCCACTTCCCTTGGCAAGACCAAGTGATGTATGATTCCGAGACACTTCCTGTTCGGACACACGCCGGCGGATTGTGCAACGCTGGCAACGGCAGCAGATGGCTTCAAGACCGAACTGCTGACGGGAGGAAATCGTCATGGCGCGGTGTGCGCGATGCACGGGCAGCGCTGCACGCACGGCTCTTCTCCTGGGCGTGTTGCTTGGAAACCCGCTCATGGGGGCCGATGGCGTCATCGAGAACGACACCGTGTGGCGCGACACGAGCGGCCGCGAGATCTGGTGCAACGGCGGCCACATGATACGCGAGGGCGGCACCTTCTATTGGGTCGGCTACGAGACGGCGCCGCGAAGGACCTGGAACATCAAGCTCTACTCGTCGGCAGACCTGTCGGACTGGAAGTTTGAGAACGACATCGTGCGGCGGGAAGGGCCGTTCGCGATCCTCGGCTGGGCCGGGCGCCCTGGTCTCCTCCACAACCGCAAGACAGGCACGTACGTGGTCATCTTTGAGGCCGATTGCCGGCAGTGGAAGAGGCACAAGGTGGGCTTTGCGCGCTGCGATTCCATCGGCGGCCGGTACGAGTCCGTGGGGTATCATTACCTGGAAGGGAGCCGGTCGACGGGCGACCAGTCCGTGTACCAGGAAGGGGACGAGGCCTGCCTGGTATGCACGATGGACAAGGACATCGGGGGCACGAAGTACCTGAACCAGAGCCTGGCGATCTTCCATCTGACGCCCGATTCTCTGGGCATCGACAGAAAGGTCTTCGAGGGCTTCGACAACGTCAATGGCGACCCGTCTGTGGTCCCAAGGCAACAGTCGTCGCGAGAAGCCTCGCACATCGTCAAGGTCGGCGGTGTGTACTACTGGTTCTCGTCCGGGCTGGAAGGATGGAGGTCGACGCAGACGAAGTACGCGACAGCCGCGTCGCTTGCTGGCCCGTGGTCTGAACTGAAAACCCTTCGCACGGATCCCCTCTCGCGGGACTCGTTTAACACGCAGCACGATTTCGTCATCCCGGTGACGGGCAGTGAGACGACCACGTACCTCTACGTCGGCGATCGGTACAGCCAGTGGACGCGCCAGGGCGTCGGCCGCGACATCTTCCTGCCGCTGGTCTGGCAAGACGGCGTACCGGCGCTTAAATGGTGCAGCCAGTGGAAGATCGATCTGGCCACGGGCCGGCACAGCCGATTGAACACGCCTGGCCGGTAGGCCTCGCAGTGATGCCTTGTGGGGTCGCCCGAGGCAGACTCTCTGGGGGGACGGGTCGGGCCGCCGTCGGGGGCTTGCGCCACCAGGACGAACGGAGTGGCATCTGATGTGCCGAGCCATGAACCGTCGGACTTTCCTTCAGAGGACGGTCGGCAGCACGGCCGGCCTGGTGATCCTTAGCCACAGTTCATCGGCGTGGAGCGCCGGGGCCAATGAGAGACTGAACGTGGCGCTCATCGGCGTGGGCGGGCGGGGCCAGTGGTTCGTTGACACGATGCCGAAGATCGAGAACATGGTCGCCTTCTGCGACGTCAACCAGCAGAAGATCGACAAGGCCTTCCAGCGCTGGGCCGATGACCCGGCGCGCGTGGCCAAGGGCAAGGTGAAGGCGTACCACGATTTCCGGACGATGTTCGACGAGATGGGCAAGGAGATCGACGCCGCCGTCGTGGCCACGCCCGACCACACGCACGCCGCCGCCTCGGCGGCCGCCATGCACGCTGGAAAGCATGTCTACTGCGAGAAACCGCTCACCCGCCTCGTGGGCGAGTCCCGGGCCCTACGGGAACTCGCCCGCAGGAAGAAGGTCTCTACGTCCATGGGTAACCAGGGGACGGCGAGTGGCTCGTACCGCCGGGCGCTGGAACTGATTCGCGGCGGAACGATCGGCACCGTCACGGAGGTCCACTCCTGGACCGACAGCGGCGGATCGGACTTCAAGGACCCGCCGAAGGACCCATCCTCGGGCCCGCCGCCCGTGCCCGACTACCTGAAATGGGACCTCTGGCTCGGCCCGTGTGCCGACCGCCCGTACCATCCGAGGTGGCACGGGCAGTGGCACTCGTGGCGCGATTTCGGCACCGCCAATCTAGGCAACTGGGCCTCGCACATCCACAACCTCGCCTTCCGGGCACTGAAGGTGCACACGCTCTGGCTGGCCGAGACGCCCAGGGAACCCCGTCCGATCATCCGGGTCGAGGCGAAGACCTCGGGCGTCAACCGGCTCTCGTTCCCGAAGCACGAGACGGTCCGCTGGGAGATCCCGGCCCGCGAGGACCTGCCGCCGGTCACTTTCACGTGGCACGCCGGCAACGGCCCGGGCTCGCGCGCGATGATCGAGGACCTGCTCGGCCGCGGTCTCGACTGGGGCGACAAGGGCCAGAAGAAGTGGGCCGACTGGGCCGGGCACCTCATCATCGGCACCAAGGGGAAGATCCTCGCCAACGCCCACAACACCACGTTCACGATGATGCCCGAGGCCGACTTCAAGGACGTGCAGAAGAACGCACCCGAGAAGGAGGACGCCTCGCGCGGCCACGAGGCTGACTGGCTCCTCGCCTGCCGCGGCGGAAAGCCCGCCTGGGCGAACTTTGACTTCGCCGCCGCGCTCACCGAATTCAACATGCTCGGAAACGTGGCGACCCAGGTTGA
>DATKXP010000186.1:0-3479 GCA_035529015.1 Phycisphaerae bacterium
CGGACACGTGGCTCCCGATTCCCCTTTCCGATTGGATATATCCGACCTTGCGCAAGTGGTGCATCGCGCTCTGCACCGTCCGGGTGCTCGCATTGTGCCGTTGGGCAAGCTCAAGCAACGACGGGATCTCCGAGCCGGGACGAAACTCGCCGGCAAAGATCCGTCTCCGCAAATCGTCCACGATCTCGGTTTGCTTCGGCGAATGCCTCGGAACATACTGCACAATGCCAGCCATAAACAGCCTCATAAGTAATGTATGGTAAATCAGCTCGCGATGCTACATAAGTATACACCAAGAAATCCGGCTTGTCAAGTAAAATCTCTTACACAATCTTCTTAGGGTCCGTAAAAGATTTGTGGGTTGCCGCGTATAAAAGGCAGCCATCCGACACGGAGCGCTCCAAGACACGCGGCTACTGGCAGCGGACGATGTTGCTACGTTCTCTGCTTCCCACGAACGCTTGGCCGGCCGTTTGCCGGGGGCGCCCACAAATCGTTTACGGACCCTCTTCTTACCATTGGCTCAGTTTGCCACTTGACATCCGAAGTTAGGAGCGGTATAATGGAGCCAGCAATTTAGGGTAAATTGCTTAGATGTCGCGGCGGGTCAGGCACCGCGGCCCGGCACCGTTCCTCACAAGGATCACGTCATTGCAATGCACCTTGTGGACCTTTAGAATGAAGAAGGCCCGATGCCCGGCGGACAGGCCTTCGTCTACGCGTGGAGCATGCGCAATAGCGTCTGGACGCCCGCTGCACGCTACGGCCCCGGTAACCGTCTCTCCCCGCAAATCAGGCCCTGGGCCGATGTGGCGGAGAAGCTCGACCGCATCAACCGCGCCGAACAGCGCTCCAGCTCGAGGAGCCCTGTTGGGCAGAGCGGATCTCACCATGAACACGCGAATCAAATGAAGAGAAGGAATGATCCTATGATCGCGACGCTGCACCTGGTTATCCTGGCCGGCCTGCTGACGGGTTCCGCCGCAACCGGTGCGACGGAGAATGCCCTGGCTCGCGCCTTTGCCGATGATTGCGCTGCCAAGGCCGCGGCGGCCGAGAAGGCCGCCTCGATGGTGGTCAAAGGCAGGGACGGCTGGCTGTTTTTCGACAAGGAGCTGCGCCACATCGGCGTCGGCCGATTCTGGGGCGATGCCGCACCCAAGGCCAGCCGGACTGCCAAGCCCGAAGACGCCGATCCCCTCCCCGCCATCCTCGATTTCAAAACCCAGCTCGACGCCGCCGGTATCGAGCTGATCATGATGCCCGTTCCTCCCAAAGCCATCGTCTACCCCGAGATGATCTCCGACAAGATCGCCCCGGGCAGCGACGGCGCGCTGCCCCGGCTCGACCCCTTCCACCAGGAGTTCTACAAGCTGCTGCAGGACAACAAGATCGCAGTGGTCGACCTTGTTCCGCCGCTGATGGCGGCACGCAACGACCCTGCGGGGCCGGTGTTCTGCAAGCACGATACGCACTGGTCCGGCCGCGCCTGCATCATTGCAGCGAAGCTGATCGCGCAGCAGGTGAACTACCGCTTATGGCTGAAGGGCGGCAAGAGGCTCGACCTAGCCCCCGAGGAGAGGACCCTTCAGATTGCCGGCGACCTGTGGAAAGCCCTCGGCGATCCCGGAGTGGCGGGGGAATCGCTGTCCCTGCGATTCATCTGCGCCAACGGCCAACCAGTCCAGCCGGACAAAGCCAGCCCGGTGGTGTTGATGGGCGACAGCCACACGCTGGTCTTCCACACGGGCGGCGACGACATGCTCGCCGCCGGCGCCGGCCTCGCCGACCAACTCGCGATGGAGCTCGGCCGCGCGGTCGACGTCGTCGGCGTGCGGGGATCCGGAGCCACACCCGCTCGCATCAGCTTCTTCAGGCGGTCGCAGGCCGACAAGACCTACCTTGATGCCAAGAAGCTCGTGATCTGGTGTTTCAGTGCCCGTGAGTTCACCGAATCGCAAGGCTGGCGCAAGGTTCCCATCCGCCCGAGGTCGACCGAATGATCCGAGGCTTTGTCATAAAGGAGTTGCTATGAAGATTGTCTCTGGGATGCTCTTGGTCTGTAGCCTGGTTGCCGGGGCCGCGTTTGGGGCCACGCAAACCGAGAACTATGGCATCTCCGTGCTGCCTGCACCAGGCAAGGTGACTATTGACGGCAAGTGCGACGACTGGGACCTCAGCGGCGGCATCTTCGCATGCAACAACGTCGAGGAGCAACGCGACCGCAATAGCGCGTGGCTCCACATGATGTACGACAAGGACAACCTGTACGTGCTCGCACGTGTGAAGACCGAGAAGCTTGCCGAGAGGAACGAGTTGCGCATGCTGATGCTCACCGCCCCCGGCACGCCGCAGCAGCTTCAGCCCAACCTCTCGTGCACCCGCGACAAGGATGGCAAGGCGTCGATCTCTCTCAACTTTGAGCCGCCGGCCAAGTACAAATCTGATCCCCGGCAACTCGGCGCGGAGCAGGCGTTTCTCAACGACGCGGACGGCAAAGGCTACACGCAGGAGATCCGGCTGCCGCTGAAGATGATCACCGCCGAAGGCGTGGGCCTGGGGCCGGGCAGCGAAGTCAGGGTGCTGTTCATCGTCGGGCTCGGCTGGAGCCTCGATGCGTGGGAGTGCTTCATGCCCGGGCTGACACTAGAGCGCACCTACTGGGGCACGCGGCGGCTGGACCAGTTCGGGCCGGCAATATTCGAGCGCGAGGGCAAGCTGAAGCCGCGGCTGCTGCACCTCGCCGACGGCCGCAAGCTGCCGGTATCGCTGAGGAAAGGCGCCCCGGTCGTCGATTGGTCTGCCCTGAGCGAAGGGCCGAAGGGGTTCAAGCCGGTCAAGTTCAGGATGCCCGATGCTGGCTACGTGTCGATGATCATCCGCAACGCCGACGGAGTTGTCGTGCGGCAGTTGCTGAACTGCGAGCCGATGGCCAAAGGCAAGCACACGGTGATGTGGGACGGCATGACCACCCCGATCTGGCGGACGCCCGGCACGGTGGTGCCGCCTGGCGACTACACTTGGCAAGCCATCTGGCACAAGGGCATCGGCCTCCGCCTGCGAGGCTGGGCCGGCAACAGCGGCAATGCCCCCTGGCACAGCGGGCCGACCTCGAACTGGGGCGGCGATCTGGGCGTGCCGTGGACTTGCGCTGCTCAGGGCGATTCAGTTTATCTCGGCTGGGGAGCCGCAGAGGCCGGCCGGGGCCTGCTGGCCTGCGACCTCGCGGGAAACGTCAGGTGGAAACACAAGTACGGCGGGTTCGGCGGCGCCGAACTGCTGGCCGTGGAAGGCGGCCTCGTGTACGTCGGTAACAGCTCGGGCAGCCCGCAGGTGCTCTTCCGCCTCGACACGGCCACCGGCTCGTATCAGAACTGGGACAAGGCCAACAACGGCGGGTTCAGGGATCTCTTCGTGAAGGATCTCTGGAAGGACCAGCCGGGCATGCCTGACAAGGCCGAGGCGATGGCCGTTCGCAA
>DATKXP010000187.1:0-12629 GCA_035529015.1 Phycisphaerae bacterium
ACGTTGACGCATGCGACGGGAATGCCGCGCCGAGCCGCCATGAAAAAGAAGTTGGGCCACCACTCCGATTCGACCTGGATGACGGCCGACGGCTTGATCCGCTTCAGGGCCCGTCGGACGCACGGCCACAGGTCGAGGGGAAAGTGGAAGACGGTCAGGTGAGGGAAACGCTGCCTGGCCCGGTCGCGGCCGGTCATGGTGGTGGTCGAGAGGACGATCTCGGCGTTGGGGTAGGCGTCGGCCAGGGCCGGGATGAAGGTGCGAGCGGCCTCGACCTCGCCGACGCTGATGCAGTGGACCCAGAGGCGCGGCTTCAGGCCCACCTTGAACTTGGGGACGAATCCCCATCGTTCGGCCATGCCGCTCCGGTACTTCTTCCGCGTGGCCAGCAGAACAAGGTAGTACGGCCACCCGACCAGCGCCGCACAGGTGTACGCGACGTTGACGGCGGCAAACCAGAAGGTGCTTGGCCGTTGGGGCTCCATGAGAGTGGGATGGTACCAACCGTCACCTGCGTTTGCGAGAGTTCTCCTTCGCGCCGCTCTGCCGCCGCTGGATACGGCCTCACGCCGGCTTGACATTCAGCCAAGCGCACGTATGCTTTACGGTGTAGTCTCAGCAGCACGCCGGTCTGCGGGACGAGGGGAGGCAATCATGCACCGCAACGTCTCTACAGCGCTTCTGGCTGGTCTCGTGTTGCTCCTGCCGTGGTTCTGCGCCGTTGCCGAGCAGGCCGACCCGGCCAGGCCGACGCCGGAGGAAATGCAGGCCCGCCACGCCAAGGGCGAGGTCCATTACGGCGGGAAGTGGGTGCCCATGACCGACCTGGTCGATGCCTGCCGCACGATTCGGGCGACGATCAGGTCACAGTCCGAGGCGACCGGGCCGACCAAGGACCGCATCGCCGAGATCAACAAGGCCGCCGGGCAGGCCCTGGCCGAATGGAACACCGCGAAGCGGCCGGTCGAACGTGAATTGGCTGAGGCCGAGGCCAAGCAGGGCACGGCTCAGCGTGCTCTGTCGGCCCGTCCGCCCGCCAAACCGACGTTGATCAAGAAACTGCGGGGAAGCAGCGGCAATAGGGGAGACTCCGACCACATCGACCGTCAGAACCGACAGCGCCAGAAGGAGTACGAGCAGGCGATGAAGCGGCACAACGAACTCCGCAAGCAGGCCAAAAAGGCCTTCGACGAGGCCGAAGCCGCCGTCGCCAAGTGCCGAAAGCAACTCGACGGCCTCCGGACCCAACTCAAGGAGACGCAGAAGCCGCTGCTGGCGGAGCGGACCCAACTGACCGCCGAGAGCCGCGCCGTCGAGAGCCGCGCGGCAGCGCTCATGGCTCGGGTCAGGGTCATGTCGGACATCCTGGCCGCCGTCCCCGGGGGTTATCGCGTGAAGCAGGGCATCGCCGAGTGGCGCGGCGGCTTCTACCAGATGGGCGAATTAGAGGAACTGCACGCTGCGGTCGTGGCCGAGGTCGAGGCCGGGCGCAGCGCAGTCGAAGCCCGTCTGACCGGCCAGGGGGCGACGCTGCCCGAGAGTTGGCGCCACCCCCGTCAGGCCGAAGCCGACGCCCTCAAAGCCCTCATCGCCGGCACGAAGGCCGATATGGCCGGCGGGAAGTGACCCGCGCGACGCCAACCGAACATGCCGGGCGAGGCCCGCGACAGCCGCGGGGCACGCGGCCTTGTGGGACACGTTACGGTTGAGTCACGGCGTCACGTCGTGGCTGTCTGCTTGCCCGCCCATCCTGCGACCCAGTCGATGAACGCTTCGGCCTCCTGGCGGTCGTACTGGCCGCCGGGGCAGAACCAGACGCCTTCGGGCTTCAGGTGTTCGGCCACGGTCTTGGCGTCGCCGATGGTCTCGCAGACCAGTTGAATGCCTTTGCCGGCGGCCTGGACGCGCTGGTACACGTCGATCCACCGTGCAGCGGGGCCGTTGCCGGCGCCGTAGACCCATTGGACTGCATCGAGTTCGGGAACGTCGAGCAGGGCGTCCAGGTGCCGCAGGGCGTCGGGCCCGTCGAGGTGAAAGACCGAGCAGTCGAGGTAGCGCATCTCCGTGATGATCGACGGCAGGATCGCGTCCTGGAACATCCGCTCCGAAACCATGCAGATGAAGTCGCACGAAACGGGGTACGCCGGGCCGGCGTGCAGGGCCGGTGTCCACGTCGTGCACGGTTGGCCGCGCGCGGCAATGCGGCTCCAAAGGTCCTCGAACATGAGCGCGTAGGAGACCTCGGTAACGTGGTCGCACGCCAGCCGCACGCCTTCCTGGTCATCGGCACAGTCGAGGGCCATGTCCTCGGGGTTCCGAAGGGCGGCGACCAGGTCGCCGTTCGTGTGCAGGTCGGGCAGGGCGGTGAGCCAGCGACCCCGGCCGCGCTCGAGCGAGAGGTCGGTCATCGTCCGGATCGCGTTCCAGTACGGCGTGTCAAGGTCGGGCTGCATGCGGAGGATGTCGCGGCAGGACCCGGCGACGGGGACCGAGTAGGTCGTGTCGGGCGCGAACTGGAGTTCACACCCGAAAACGGTGGCCGTCAATTCAGGCCCCATGCCCGGGCCGTAGCAGGGGAACGTCTCGGCCAGGTAGACGCCGACCTCGGCCCGCGCCTCGGCACACGCCACGTGGTATTCGACGTCCATCCAGCGATCGCGCAGGCACGCGTGCTCCTTCCTGGGCAGGCGCGGCGGCCGCTCGGGCTTGGAGTGGATGGTGACGGGCGGCCGGTCGAGGATCTCGCCGTGCCACCACGCCTCGAACCGTTCGAGCACGCGGTCGAGGTCGGGCTTTCGCTCGAGTTTCATGGCGTGCCAGGCTCCTCGGCGCCGGCGTGAATCCGGCGAGCGTCGCGACGAGGGTATCCAACAGGGGCGGCAGGGTCAATCCTGCATCGTCCGTGACGGGGGCAGAGCACGGCCGGGCAAGACCGGCCGTGGCACAGAGGTGTCGGCGCCGGTACGGTCAATCGTATACCCGGCGGGGCCGAATGCCGTTTTGCCTTGAAAGGGTCTGCCGGAGGCGGTAGATTGGGCATTTGGTGAACGTGCGCGTCGCGCATGAGCGGAGCGACAGACGGCGAATGCTCGACAATCTTCAGGAGACGGTTTCGACGTGGCCGTTCGGCGTGTTTTTCTTCTTGCTGGGGGCCTGTGTCGGGAGTTTCCTGAACGTCTGCATTCACCGGCTGCCGGCGGGCAAGAGTCTGGTGTGGCCGCCCTCGCACTGTGTGGCGTGCCTGGCGCCGATTGCGTGGTACGACAACATCCCGGTCGTCAGTTACTTTGTGTTGCGAGGGCAGTGCCGGCAGTGCGGGACGCGGTTCTCCGTACGGTACGCGCTGGTTGAGGCGGCGTCGGCCTTGGTCTTTCTCGGGTTCTGGCTTGCGTACTTCATCCTTGAGGTGCGTCCGGGCGCGGCCCACGTAGGCGTGTACGCGGTGCACATGGTGCTGGCGTCGGCGCTGGTGGCGTCGGGGGTGATCGATTTCGAGCGAAAGGAGATCTACACCTCGGTCACGAACGTGGCCCTGGCCGTCGGCCTCATCGGATCGTTTCTGTGGCCGCAGGTCCAGCGCGTGGGCGCGTACGACGGCTGGCTGCCCGACTGGACCGGCTGGCAGCGGGTCGATGCCGTGTTGCTTGGCGTGGTGGGCGCCGGGGTCGGCGCGGGGCTGATCTTTGTGACGCGGCTGCTGGGCACGCTGGCCTTCAAGAAGGAGGCGATGGGCATCGGCGACATCTACCTGATGGCGGCCATCGGCGGCGTGCTGGGCTGGGAAGGGGCCGTGCTTGTTTTCCTGGCGGCGCCGTTCCTGGGTCTTGTCTACGGGCTGTGGCATTTGGCGCGGAAACGCGACAGCGAGGTGCCGTATGGCCCGTTTCTGGGGTTGGCCGCCGGCGTGGTGATGCTCTTTCAGAACGATGTTGTGGCGCACTTCCGGCCCGGCATCGAGGCGATGTGCGAGATGGTCTTCGGATAGTCGGCGAAAACGCTCGACGCGGCAAAACGGGAAAGGAGATCACGATGCGACCCGGGAAGCAGAAGATACGGCTCATCGGACGGGCGGCGCTCGTGTTGGCGATCGGGATCGTGGCGGCATCGAGCGTGGGGTGCCAGCAGCAGCAACTCGAGGAGCGGAACGCCGCCCTCCAGAAGCAACTCGAACAGGCCCTCATCCAGAGCGCCGATCTCCAGGCCGAAAACGACGGTCTGAGGGGGCAGAACCAGGAACTCCAGAGCGAACTCGCCCGGACCAACGCCATACCTGCGCCGCCGCCGACCACGCCTGCAAAGCAGAAACCCGACTTCGGCGAGGGCGTGGACGTCTCGGTCGTCGGCGACGTCACGACCGTCACGCTGCCCAACACGATCCTGTTCGATTCCGGCCAGGCCACCCTGAAGAGCGCGTCGAAGCAGGTTCTCGACCGAATCGCCACGGTCCTGAACCGCGACTACGCCGGTCAGAAGATCCGCGTCGAGGGCCACACCGACAACCAGCCCATCCAAAAGACCAAGAAACTCTGGTCCGACAACTGGGACCTCTCGTGCAACCGGGCCATGGCCGTGCTGCGGTACCTGGTGTCGAAGGGCGTCGACGCCAAGCGCATCTACGCCGCCGGATACAGTTACTACAAGCCCGTGGGATCGAACTCCACGACCAGCGGTAGGGCCAAGAACCGGCGGGTGGCGATCGTCGTGTCACCTCGGTAACACCGTCTGTCGCCCGACAACGAAACCGTGCGGCGGACGAGCGGAACCCGCGGCGGGCAAGACTGCCCGCCGCGCGTCATGTAAGACATGGGGACGTTGCCGCGTGATCGTGATCGTTGATTACGGCATGGGGAACCTGCGGAGCGTCCAGAAGGCGCTTGAGCGGATCGGGCAGCCGGCGGTCATCTCGGACAAGCCGGGTGCCGTGGCGACGGCCGAGCGGCTCATCGTGCCGGGCGTCGGGGCCTTCGGCGACGCGATGGCGGCGCTGCGCGCGGGCGGTCTCGTCGAGGCCATCCGTGATTTCGTGACCGCGGGTCGGCCCATGCTCGGCATCTGCCTTGGGTTGCAGATTCTGTTCGAGGAGAGCGAGGAGGTGGCCGAATCGCCCGTCGAACTGGCCGCCCTGGCCGACGCACCGCTGCCGAAAGGCCTGGCGATGATCCCCGGCCGCGTCCAGCGGTTCAGCGAGACGTTGGCCGAGCATGGCCTCAAGGTTCCGCACATGGGGTGGAACCAGGTGAGGCCGGCGGGAGAGTCGCCCCTCTTCGAGGGAATGCCGGACGGGGGGGTTTACTTTTACTTCGCGCATTCCTATTATGCGGCCCCCCGCGATGAGGATGTTGTGGCGGGCTGGACCGACTACGGCGGGCCGTTCGCAAGCGCCGTCACGTCCGGCAACGTGCATGCGACACAGTTTCACCCGGAGAAGAGCCAGGCGATGGGCCTCGCGCTGCTCGAAAACTTTGTGACGCGAACGTGAAGGAAGCCTCCCGCGGAGCGGACGCACGATGCTGATTCTGCCGGCAATCGACCTGCGGGGCGGGCGGTGCGTACGCCTGCGGCAGGGAGATTACAGCCGGGAGACGGTCTTTGACGAGGACCCCGTCGCCGTGGCGCGGCGGTTCGAGGACGCCGGCGCTGTGTGGCTCCACATGGTGGACCTCGACGGGGCACGCGAGGGCGAGCCGAAGAACCTCGACAAGGTCGCCGCCGTCGCCGAGGCCGTCGGCATGAACGTGGAACTGGGCGGCGGAATCCGAACAACCGGGGCCGTTGAGAAGGTGCTCGGGCTGGGCGTGGCGCGGGTCATTGTCGGCACGCGAGCCGTTCGCGAGCCGGATTGGCTGGCGGAGGTCGCAACACGGCTTCCCGGACGGGTGGCCCTCGGTTTGGATGCTCGTAGCGGCCACGTTGCGGTTGAGGGCTGGCAGGGCGAAACCGGGCGGACGGCGGCCGACGTTCTGGTCCAGGCCGAGGCACTGCCGCTTGCAGCGGTTATCTACACCGACATCGCCAAGGATGGTATGATGTCGGGCCCTAACGTTGAAGCGGCGACCCAACTGGCGAAGGTGAGCCCGTTCCCGGTCATCGCGTCGGGTGGCGTGACAACGGTGGAAGACGTGCGACGACTGAAGGCCGCGGGGACGATTTACGGTGCCATCATCGGCCGGGCGCTGTACGAAGGGATGATCGACCTGGAAGAGGCCATCGCAGTCGCCGGCGATCAGTCGGCCGGCTGACCTGCGCCGGCACGAGAGAGCGTTGGCCGCCGGGCTTTCCCGGCGCGTTCGCAACATTTGGAGGCAACCATGGCTGCAGTCCAGACCGAGGCAATTCGCAACGTGACGCTCATCGGCAACACCGGCGTCGGCAAGACCCAGTTGGCCGAGGCGATGCTCCACAAGGCGGGAGCGATTAACCGCCTCGGGACGCCCGACGAGGGCAACACCGTCAGCGACTTCGAGCCGGAAGAGAAGGAACGCCAGTCGAGCATCGCGACAAGCGTCTTGCATCTGTCGTGGAAAGACCGGCACATCAACCTGCTCGACACGCCGGGTTACGCCGACTTCGTCGGGGCTGCGCTGCGGTCGATGGCGGCTGCCGACACGGCCGTCCTCGTCCTCAACGCGAGCGTCGGAGTGGACATTCACGCCCGCCGCCTGTTCACGGCGGCCGGCGACGCGGGCCTGGCGCGGATGATCGTGGTCAACAAGGCCGATGCGGAAAACGTTGACCTGGAGGCACTCGTCGGCCAGATCCGCGAAGCCCTCGGTTCGGCATGCCGCCCGCTGGGGATTCCCGTCGGCCAGGGCGCGTCCTTCGAGGGCGTCGTGGACGCCTTCGCCAACGCCGAAGGCGATGCCCTGATGGACGTGGCGAGCGCCCACGGCGAACTCGTCGAATCGATCGTCGAGGCCGACGAGGGGCTTATGGAAAGGTACCTCGGCGACGAGGAGATCACGCCCGAGGAACTCGCATCGGCGTTCACCACGGCCCTGACCGGCGGCACGCTGGTGCCGATCCTGTTCACCAGCGCCCGCAAGGAACTGGGCGTCCAGGAACTCCTGGATATGATCGCCCAGTGCGCCCCGAGCCCGGCGCGGGCCGTGTTGCGGACCGCACGCCGAGGCGCCGGCGACGACGCCGGAGAGGTGCAATTGAAGGCCGAGTCCGGCGGGCCGCTTTGCGCTCAGGTGTTCAAGGTGGTGAGCGACCCCTTCGTGGGCAAGATCTCGTATCTTCGCCTCCTGAGCGGCTCTCTGACGGCCGACTCCTCGGCCCGCATCAACGACGAGCGGCGCGAGACGAAATTCGGCCAGATCCTTCGATGCCAGGGAAAAGACACGGAGGCCGTCCCGGAGGCCGCCGCGGGCGACATCGTCGGTGTCTCCAAGATCGAGGAACTTAGCATCGGCGACACCATCTCGAGCGGCGCCGACCCACTGATTGTGCCGCCGATCCGTGTTCCCGTGCCGATGTTCTCTCTGGCCCTTCAGCCGAAGAGCCGTGGCGACGAGCAGAAGATCTCCGAGGTCCTCGCCAAGGCGATGGACGAGGATAACACCCTCAAGACGACCCGCGACCGCCAGACGAACGAACTCGTCGTCAACGGCATGGGCGACATCCACCTGGCCGTCCTGCTGGCGAAACTGAATCGCCGGTACCAGTTGGAGGTGGACACCAAGCCGCCCAAGATCCCCTATCGTGAAACGCTCATGGGCCATGCCGAAGGTCACTATCGTCACAAGAAGCAGACGGGCGGCGCGGGCCAGTTTGGCGAGGTGTATCTGCGCGTCGAGCCGCTGGAGCGCGGCGAGGGGCTGGATTTCGTCGATGACATCTTCGGCGGCGCGATCCCCAGGCAGTTCCTGCCGGCCATCGAGAAGGGCGTCCGCGAGGCCATGGACGACGGCGTCATCGCGGGGTACCCGTTCCAGGACGTCCGCGTCTCGGTGTACGACGGCAAGCACCACCCGGTGGATTCCAAGGAAGTGGCGTTCAAGATCGCCGGCCGCAACGCCTTCCGCGATGCTGTCGGAAGGGCCAAGCCGACCATCCTCGAGCCCTACGTCAACATGGCGATCACGGTGCCCGACGAGTTTCTCGGCTCCATTACCGGCGATTTGAACAGCCGTCGCGGCCGCATTATGGGCATGGAGGCGGGCACCGGCGGCACGCAGACCATCAACGTCCAGGTGCCGCTGGCCGAGGTGGCCCAGTACAACACGCAACTGCGGAGCATCACGGGCGGCCAGGGCAGTTACACGATGGAACTGTCGCACTACGAACCGGTCCCGGCAAACGTGCAGCAACAGATTATCGAGGCGGCTGCCAAGGCGAAAACACAGGAAGAGTAGCCCCAGCCGGCTGCATCGCCGGCAGCGCCCGGGGGCAATCCGGGCAAGTCGTTTGCCTGAGGCGGTTGCGTGAGGTATAATCTCAACGCATCTCCGGGGTCGAGACGCGTGGGGGAACCATGCCTTCTGTGCCCGGTCATGAAGAGAGCATCCCGGAGATTATCGGCGAGATTGTCGCCACCTACGATCGTATCTCCAAGATCAACCACCTGGGCCTGCGGTCGCTGCCCTCGCGCGAGGTCGTTTCCGAGATCATCGACGGGCTCAAGGAGATTCTGTACCCGGGGTACTTCGGCCGGCGCAACTTTACCCGGCAGAACATCCGCTACCACATCGGTGACCGCATCTATCAGGTCTACCGGCTGCTGACGGAGCAGATCTACCTGAGCATCATCCACGGGTGCCGCCGCACCGATGGCGAATGCGACCACTGCGATCATCTGGCCACGCACCTGGCAGCGGACTTCTTGCGCCGCCTGCCCGGCCTGCGCAGACTGCTCCAGGGCGACGTCCAGGCCGCCTACGACGGCGATCCGGCCGCCGGAAGCCTCGACGAGATCATCTTCTCGTACCCCGGCCTGGCGGCCATCACGGTGTACCGCATCGCCCACGAACTGCGGGAGATGAAGGTGCCCCTTCTGCCACGGATCATGACCGAGATCGCCCACTCGAACACCGGCGTGGACATCCATCCCGGCGCACACATCGGCGAGAATTTCTTCATCGATCACGGGACGGGCGTCGTCATCGGCGAGACGAGCGAGATCGGCGCCAACGTCAAGATCTACCAGGGCGTTACGCTTGGCGCCATGAGTTTTCCGAAGGACGAGACCGGCCAGTTGATCCGTGGGAAGAAACGGCACCCAACCATCGAGGACGACGTCACGATCTACTCCGGCGCAACGCTTCTGGGCGGCGACACGGTTGTCGGCAAGGGCAGTACCATCGGCGGCAACGTCTGGCTGACGCATTCGGTGCCACCGCACTCGATCATCATGATCAAGGAGCCGGCACTGGTGGTCGAGGACAAGACGCACAGAAAGCCCGCGCCTGATGCCGGTGAGAGGCCGCCCACGAGGGGTGAAAAATGACGCGAGATTTTTCCTTGCCAGCGCGTAAAGGACGTTCTAGCATGCACTTGGCGCGTCTTTCGGGGTGGGACGGTGGCGTATCACTGACAAGTTCCGCGCGGTCCCCGGCGTGCCCACAGTCCGTTACGCGGGGCGTTCGCCGGCCGGCGCCGACTGAGCGATAGCGAGGCCAGATAACCGAACCGTAATCCACGAGCATCCACAGGGGGCACCCATGAGGACCGTCACCAAGAAGGACCTGACGGACCGCATCGCCGACGCGACCAAGGCCAAACGCACCCTTGTCAAAGGTATCGTCCAGCAATTCCTTGATGAGATCGTCACGGAGTTGTCGAAGGGGAACCGTCTTGAGTTCCGCGACTTCGGGGTCTTCGAAATCCGCACCCGCAAACCGCGGATGGCCCAGAACCCGCGGACCCTGGAACGCGTGCCGGTGCCGGTAAAGTCTACGGTCAAGTTCAAGGTCGGCCGTCTGATGAAGGAGTCGGTTCAGAACGTCGCATCGGGAGGTTCTTCCGCAAAGCCTGAGTCTCTCGAACGGGATGCACCATCGTCGGCAGCCTCTCAACCCTCGCGGCCTCCGGCGGGGATCTAGGCCCGGCCGCGCTGCTCACCTTCACGGAGTCGCCTGTGGTCAAGAGTCGCGGTGAGACCGTCCAGCAGTTGGCGCTGCAGGTATTCGAACTGACGAGGCGTACCTGGTTTCAGTCCCAGCGCGAGAAGTTCAAGGGTGGCTACGACCTGTCGGAGTCCGAGTTCCTCGCGCTCGATGCCCTGGAGCACGTGCCGTCGCTGTCGGTCGGCGAACTGAGGCGCCACGTCGGCGTTCTACCCGCCCAGATGTCGCGCGTCCTCAAGGCGCTCGAGCAGCGCTACGACGAGAAACTGGTCCTGTGCTCCATCAACCCCGAGGACAAGCGCAAGATCGACGTCTCGATAGCCCCCAAGGGGCGGCGGGTGGTGGGCGCTTATCGCGCGGCCAAGATTGCCGCAAGCGTCCGGGCGCTCGATTCCTTGAGCACTAAGGACCTGGCGAACCTCTCGGCTATCCTTCACAAGATTGGCCTTGCTCTCGACAAGGGACCATCGGGCGCAGACGCCTGACGGCAACCGGAACGCCCGGCCGCACACTCACCCATCACCACTTGGAGGAACCCGGCGGTGAACGTGGCGCTGGCCGGACTTCCCCTGGCAGGCAAGACGTGCCTGTTCGATGCCCTGTCCGAGGGTGCCGTGGACTCCGGCGCCCACCCGGCCCGTGCCGATCATCCGAATGTGGCCACCGTCGCCGTACCCGACCAGCGCCTGGACTGGCTGTACGAGCACTACAAGCCGCCAAAGCGGGTGCCGGCTCATATCGAACTGCTCGATCTTCCGGGGCTCACTCCGGGCCGCAGCGACCTCGCGGCGCAGAACACGGCCGTTATGGAGCATCTGCGCCGGGCGGACACCCTTGTGTACGTTCTGCGGGCGTTCGAGTCGGACCGCGTGCCCGGCCGCCTCGATCCCAAGGCCAACCGAGACGTCCTGGACGGCGAGTTCCTCATCTCGGACCTCGACGTCATCCTGCGGCGGATCGAGAAGATCGAACGTCAGATTGTCAAGCCGCTCCCGAATCGCGATGCACTGAAGCACGAACTCGAGTTCCTGGCGCGCTGCCGCGAGGCCCTCGAGGCAGAACAGCCCCTCCACGACATCGCCCAGACCGAAGCCGAGCGCGCCGTCCTGGGCAACTTCGCCGCCTTGACCCAGAAACCCGTTGTCACCGTCCTGAACGTGGGCGAGCAGGACGCGAGCAGCCCGCGCAAAGCGGCCGAGGCGTACGACGGCCTGTCGCGGCCCCTCGTCGCCCTGTGCGCCTCGCTGGAGGCCGAGATCAGTCAACTGCCGCCCGATGAGCGGGCGGTGTTCATGGAAGAGATGGGACTGGACCGCATGCACGCACTCGACCTGCTGCCGGCCGTCCACGAGGCCCAGGACCGCATCACCTTCTACACGACCGGCGACAAAGAGGTGGCCGCACGCAGTATTCCGCGAGGGGCCACGGCCGTCGAGGCCGCCGGCGACGTGCACACCGACATGGCACGCGGATTCATTCGTGCCGAGGTCGTCGCGTTCGACGATCTGAAGAGCGCCGGCCACATCAAACAGGCCCGCGCCGACGGACACGTGCGGCTTGAGGGCCGCGATTACGCCGTCCAGGACGGCGACATCATCCTGTTCCACTTCAGCCGCTAGGGGAGGGGCCGTGCGAGCCGTCGTCCTGAGCATCGGAAGGGAATTGGCCAGGGGCCTGTGGCTCGACACCCATTCGCGCGACATCGCCCGTGCCCTCAGCGCCCTCGGCATCGACGTCGTCCGGCACGTCACCCTCGACGATGATACGGCCTCCATAGCCGACGCCCTCCGCCGTGCCGCCGACGATGCCGACGTCATCATCGCCAGCGGCGGCCTCGGCCCCACGCAGGACGACTGCACCCGGTACGCCCTGGCCGAGGCGATGGGCGAGGAACTCGCCGAACACGAGGAGGCGATGGCGCACCTGGAGGCGTTCACAAAGGCCCGCGGCCGCACGGTCAGCCGGGCCAACCGCGTCCAGGCCCTCCTGCCGCGCGGCACACGCGTGCTGCCCAACCCCGTCGGGACGGCCGTTGGCATCGAGGCCGACCTTGGCGGGGCCCGCATCTTCTGCGTGCCGGGCGTCCCCGTCGAGATGCGGATCATGCTCGACGAGCAGGTTCTGCCGCAACTGGCCGAGGGTGCGGGCGGCCGCGTCATGGTCGTCCGCACGGTCCGGACGTTCGGCCTGTTCGAATCGGTCGTCGCGGAGAGGCTCCCGGATCTGATGGTTCTCGGCCGGCGTCCTCACGTCGGTACGGCCGTCCACGCCGGCCTCATCGACATCCACATCTATGCCTCGGGTGCCCGGGACGAGGCCGAGGCGCTTGTGGCGGCCGACGTGGCGACCGTCCGCCAGCGCCTGGGAACAGCCGTCTACGGCGAGGGACACGTCGGCCTGGAGGAAGCGGTGGCCGCGTTTCTGGCCGAACGCGGTGCGACCGTGGCGGTGGCTGAATCGTGCACGGGCGGGCTCGTGGCGGCCCAACTCGTCAACGTGCCCGGCATGTCGGACTATCTTGTCGAAGGCGTGGTTGCCTACGCGAACGCCTCGAAGGTTCGC
>DATKXP010000188.1:0-2840 GCA_035529015.1 Phycisphaerae bacterium
GCAAAACCGGCGCGGCCGAACGTCGTCATCCTCTTCGTGGACGACATGGGCTACTCCGACGTCGGATGCTTCGGCGGCGAGATCGAGACGCCCCACCTCGACCGCCTCGCCGCCGGCGGCGTCCGCCTCGCCCAGTTTTACAACACGTCGCGGTGCTGCCCCGCGCGGGCCAGCCTCTTGACCGGACTGTACGCCCACCAGGCCGGCATCGGCATGATGGTCTACCGCGACCAGGGCCCCGGATACCGCGGCAACCTGAACCAGGCGTGCGTGACCTTCGGCGAGGTGCTCCGCCAGGCGGGGTACCAGACCATGCTCGTCGGCAAATGGCACGCCGGGCACGAACCCCGTTCGCGGCCGGAGGTCAGGGGCTTCGACCGCTTCACGGGCATCTACCCGCACATCGACAGTTATTGGAAGGTGCTGAAGGCCTGCGACATCTACCGCGACAAGCGGCTCTTCATCCCGGCCTCCGAGACGCCCGCCAACCCTTACCGCCCCGGCGAGGAGTTCTACACCACCGATTTCTTCACCGATGCGGCGATCGACTACATCGACCAGGCGCTGCTGGACCCCGTCAGACCCTTTCTGATGCACGTGTGCTACAACGTGCCGCATTTCCCCCTGGAGGCGCCCGATGACCTCATCGAGAAGTACCGCGGCCGGTACCTGGCCGGCTGGGACGACCTCCGCAAGGAGAAACTGGCGCGGATGAAGGCGATGGGCATCGTCCCGCCCACCGCCACGCTGCCGCGCGTCAAAGGGTTCGTGAACGAGAAGATCCCCGGCTTCACGGGCGTGGGCGTCGAGACCGGCGACCTGCCCGCCTGGAACTCGCTCACCGACGACGACCGGCGCGAACTCGACTTCCGCCGAGCGATCTACGCCGCCCAGATCGACCGCTTCGACTGGAACGTCGGCCGCCTTGTCGCGCACCTGGCGGGGCGCGGCGTCCTCGACAACACGCTCATCCTCTTCTTCGCCGACAACGGGTGCTCGGGCGAGATGGGCGAGTTCGGCATGAACTGGGGCACGTTCACCCGCGCCAACTACCCCCAGTGGCGAAAGAAAGGCGGATGGAGCATCTCCCAGGGACAGTGCTGGGCCAGTTACTCGAACACCCCGCTTCGCAAGTTCAAGAAGTTCGTCCACGAGGGCGGCATCGCGTCGCCGTTCATCGCGCACTGGCCGGCGGGCATCCGGGCCGGCGGCCGGATCGTCGGCGACCAGATCTTCCACCTCATCGACGTCATGCCCACCCTGTGCGAACTGGCCGGCGCAACGTACCCGCGTGAGTTCAAGGGCCACGCCATCACGCCCGCCGAGGGCATCAGCATGGTGCCCTGCCTCACGGGCACCCGCATCGAGACCCGGCCGCGCACCCTCTACTGGCAGCACGAGAACCACGCCGCCGTCCGCGATGGCGACTGGAAACTCGTCACCACCAACGACCGCGACGACGGGGCGTGGGAACTCTACCATCTCAGCCGGGACCGCAGCGAATCGCTGAACCTCATCACGCGCCACCCCGAGATCGCCGAACGCCTCAAAGCAAAATGGCGACAGTGGGCCGAACGGGCGAACGTCGTCCCCTTCCCGGAGACGCGCGGCGGCTCGCAAGGCGTCCCCTGGCCGCCCCGCCCCTGGCCCGAGGAGTAGATGCAGGCGAACCGTCCGGTCCAGCACACGAAGGAGCCCAAGATGGCGAAGGCCCTGACGATGCCGACGGTTTCCCTGGCAGCCGCCGTCCTCCTGGCCGGCTGCGCCCCCGCCGCCAGGAACGATTACCCCCTGGCCCCCGTCCCGTTCAACAAGGTCGAACTCGCCGACGACTTCTGGCTGCCGCGCCTCAAGACCCAGGTCCGGGTCACCGTGCCCCACGCCCTGAAGCAGACCGAGCCGGCGGTCGAAAACCTCCGCCGCTGCGGCAACTTCCTGCATGGGCGCGGCGCGGAGAAACCGTTCCCCCACCGCTTCGTCTCCTCGGACCTCTACAAGGTGATGGAGGGCGCGGCGTACCTGCTGACGATCGAACGCGACCCGGCGCTCGAGAAGCAGATGGACGACATCATCCACATCATCGCCGACGCCCAGAAAGACGACGGCTACCTGTACGTCGCCCACATCTGCGGCGTCGCCAGGCCACGCGAGATGGGCCTCACACCCTACTCCTGGATCGTCCACAGCCACGAACTCTACAACATGGGGCACATGTACGAGGGCGCCGTGGCCTACTACCGCGCCACCGGCAAAGAAGCCTGGCTGAAGGTCGCCGAAAAGAGCGCCCGCCACATCCACAAGGTCTCCTTCGAGGGCGACCCCGACTACAACGGCGGCAAGCCCCTGCGCCAGGCGCCGGGACACGAGGAAATCGAACTCGCGCTCTGCAAACTCTACCGCGTCACCGGCAAGCGCCTCTACCTCGACCTCGCCAGGAAACTGCTCGACGTGCGCGGCGTGACCTACCGCCCCGACGGCGAAGGCGTCATGGCGCCCACCTACGCCCAGCAGCACAAGCCGGTCGTCGAGCAGCGCAAGGCCGTCGGACACGCCGTCCGCGCCGGTTACCTGTACGCCGGCATGGCCGACGTGAGCGCCCTGACGGGCGAAAAGTCGTACGCCCAGGCCCTCGACCACATCTGGCGCCACATCGTTGACACCAAGATGCACATCACCGGCGGGTTGGGGGCGGTGCGCGGCATCGAGGGGTTCGGGCCCGAGTACGTCCTGCCGAACAAGGAGGCCTACAACGAGACGTGCGCCGCCGTGGCCAACGTCTTCTTCAACGTCCGCATGTTCCTTCTGCACCAGGACGCCACGTACTTCGACGTGGCCGAGGT
>DATKXP010000189.1:0-3912 GCA_035529015.1 Phycisphaerae bacterium
CTGACGGCCGTCGGTCTCATCGACAACAACGACCCGGAGACGGGCATCGGCGGCCTGACCGAGTTTGCAGGCGAGCCCGTCTCGCTCGAATCCGTCCTCGCCAGGTACACGTGGTGGGGCGACGCCAACCTCGACGGCATCCTCGACTCGAACGACTACGACCGGGTTGACACCAACTACGTCCTGTGGACCAAGGACGGGACGGTGCCGGACGGCGGTTTCCGCTGGGCCGTGGGCGACTTTGACGGCGACGGCACCATCGACTCGAACGATTACGACCTGATCGACAAGGCGTACATGCTCTCGGCCGGCGGCCCCGCCGGCAGCGGCACGCCCGTGCCGACTCCCGAACCCGCCTCCGCGGCGCTCGTGATGGCCGGGCTCGCTTGGGTGGCACGGCGGGTGTGCCGCTTGCGGAGAGGCTGATGCGCCCTGCTTCGGCGTGGCAGGCCCGCGACGCTCGCGCTGCTGGCGGCTGGCGGGCTCCTGCTCGCCCGCCGCCGACGCTAGGCACACCTGTGCCGGGGCGGCGGCCCCATTGTGGTGCACCGCGCGGTCCTATGGCGGGTGTTTGCGCGCCCGCGCTCCCGCGTTCCGTATGGCCCCGGCATTTGCTTTTTGGCAGAATATGGTGTATACTATCGCCCGCGAGGGTACCAACACACTAGTCGTGCCTTGAGGAGCGGCGCCTGGCTTGCGCCGCTTCGGGTGCGCCCAGAGGGGAAACTGTCTCGCGCCCGTTCCGCTCCGGCGCCTCTCAAGGGTTCGGGGCTGCGCGAGAGCATCCCCGCGGACCCTGGTTCGCATCGACGGCACTGCCGCCAAGCGTCAACAGGGGGGTCAATGGACTGTCGCGCATTTCATGCCGGGAGGCTGGCCGACAGGGGTGCGCGCATCGAGGTGAGGGGGAACGCCATGCGTTCTGTCACAACGGTCGGAATCTGTCTCGTCGTGTCGCTGGTGGTCGTGGTGGCCGTCGCGGTCTCGCCCTGCCACGCCATCGACTATCTGATCTGGGACGGGGGCGGTGGGACCCAATACTGGAACGACAGCGGCAACTGGAACGTCTGGGACTGGCCCGACAACCCGAACGAGGCCGCGAACATCCCACCCGGCCTGCCGCCCGATGCCCTCACCGTCCGCCTGAACGAGAACGTCCACGTTCACGAGGTTTATGTCGAGAACCCGACGGCGTGCCTCTACATGCGATGGAACAGCATCCAGACAACCATCGGTCTGACGAACAACGGGCGTATCGAGTGCGACAACGGCTTTGCCACCATCCGCGGCGACCTCACTCTGCGGCCCGGCGCAACGCTCTACGCCCACCTGGGCGGCCATATCAACATCCACGGCCAGACCGTCCACAACGACGGCAACATCTACCTGTTCTATTCAAGCGGCTCGCATCCCTGGGGCACGATGCACATCCGCAGCGACATGTACACCGACACCTACCTCCAGGGGACAGGTACCCTCCAGATGCAGGGCGGCCAGATCCTGAGCGACGAGCCCGCCCGTCTCACCCACGGTGCCGACCACACGATCCGCGGCGGCGACGCCGGAATCGAGGCCCGCATGACCAACAACGGACTCATCCACGCCGACTGGGGAGGGCACCCCATCTCCCTGGCCGGATACGACAAGGTCAACAACGGCACCATGAAGGCCACCGACGGCAGCGCCCTCTACTTCTTCTGCGCCATCGACCAGACGGGCGGCGGCCAGATCATCGCCGACAACGCGGCCGTCCGCCTCTTCACCCGGTCGTTTATTACCGGCGGCACGCTCGAGACGCCTAACGGGGGCATCATCGAGGTCGTCCAAAACAACGTCGCCCTCCTCGCCGACATCACGAACAACGGCTTCGTCCACGCCGTGGCGGGGACGATCCTCGCCCTCGGCGGCACCTCGCTGACCAACAACGGCACCATCGAACTCACGACGAACGCCGGCATGGGGTGGGGCGACCTGCTCATCGACACCGACCTGACGCTCGGCGGCACAGGGGAGGTGCTCTGTCGGGGCCACATCTACACCGACACCGGCGCCACGCTGACCAACGGCCCTGACCACACGATCCGCGACGGCAGGGGGACCATCGACGTCGCCCTCATCAACCAGGGCACCGTCAGCGCCGACGTCTCGGGACAGGCCATCAGCCTCGAAACTGCCGCCAAGGTCAACTCCGGTCTCATGAGGGCCCTCGGTGGCGGCTTTCTGGATATCCGCACGCCCGTCGACCAGACGGGCGGCGGCCAGATCCTGGCCGACGCCGCTACCGTCCGCCTTTGCAGCGGCACCGCCATCACCGGCGGCACGCTCGACACGCCCAACGGGGGCGTCATTGTGGTCAAAAATGCTTTGGCGGCCGTCACCGACGTCACCAGCAACGGATACATCGACGTCCAGAGCGGTGGGACGCTCGCGGCTTCCGGCACCTCGCTCACGAACAACGGCACCGTCCAACTCACGACGAACACCGGCATGGGATGGGGCCACCTGCGCATCGACAGCAACCTCACGCTCGGCGGCACGGGGGAGGTGCTCTGCCGGGGCGATATCTACTCCGGCTCCGGCTCCGCCCTGACGAACGGCCCGGGCCACACGATCCGCGACGGCGGCGGGACCATCGACGTCGCCCTCATCAACCAGGGCACCGTCAGTGCCGACGTCTCGGGACGCGGCATCAGTCTTGATACTTCCGCCAAGGTCAACTCCGGGCTCATGAGGGCCTTCGGTGGCGGCTTTCTGGATATCCACACGCCTGTTGACCAGACGGGCGGCGGCCAGATCCTGGCCGACAACGCCACCGTCCGCCTCTACAGCGGCACCGCCATCACCGGCGGCACGCTCGACACGCCCAACGGGGGCGTCATTGTGGTCAAAAATGCTTTGGCGGCCGTCACCGACGTCACCAGCAACGGATACATCGACGTCCAGAGCGATGGGACGCTGGCGGCTTCCGGCGCCTTCCTCACGAACAACGGCACGATCCAACTAACCCGCAACACCGGCATGGGATGGGGCGACCTGCGCATTGACAACAGCCTGGTGCTCGACGGAACCGGCGAGGTCCTCTGCTACGGCCACGTCCGAAGCGACGCCGGCGCCACGTTGACCAACGGCGCCGCTCACACGCTGCGCGGCCGCAACGGGCAGATCAGCGTGGCCCTCGACAATCTGGGCACGGTCGAGGCCGTGGGAGGGGGCAAACTGACCGTGAACGGCCCCGTCACCCAGTTCTCCGGCGCGGCGCTGACCGGCGGGACCTGGATCGCCCGGGCCGGGTCGAATCTGGACGTCGTTTCCGGCTCGAACATCACCACCAACCAGGGCACGGTCATTCTCGACGGGCCCGGCTCCGCGTTCAGCCGGATCAACACCCTCGCCGACAACCAGGGCTCTTTCAGCATCCTCGCCGGCCGCGACTTCACTACGGTCGGCCCCCTGGCGAACTCCGGGACCATCACCGTCGGCCCGGGAAGCACCCTCACGGTCAACGGCCCCTACACGCAGCCGGGCAGCGAGACAAGCATCCAGGGCACGATGGTGGCCGGCGGCACCGTCAACATTGGTGGCGGTGTGTTCGACATCGACGCCCCCGCCGGCGGCACCCTGGACCTCGGCGAACGTGACCTCATCTGCGATTACACCGGCGGCGCCAGCCCGTTCGATGCGATGGCCGATTGGGTCGCATCGGGATATGCCGGCGGCACCTGGCAGGGCACGGGCATCCGTTCGAGCGCCGCCGCCGCCCACCCGCTGGGCCTGACGGCCGTCGGTCTCATCGACAACAACGACCCGGAGACGGGCATCGGCGGCCTGACCGAGTTTGCAGGCGAGCCCGTCTCGCTCGAATCCGTCCTCGCCAGGTACACGTGGTGGGGCGACGCCAACCTCGACGGCATC
>DATKXP010000190.1:0-30792 GCA_035529015.1 Phycisphaerae bacterium
GCCGGCGGGCGGCGGGCTCTGGGCTTCGCTCTCCCATAGCCACAGTTCGCTGACGACGGCATTGGGGTCGGCCTCATTGCGGAAGGCGATGCGGACGGTGCCGCCGGCGGAAACGGCGCGCGGCAGCGGGAGCGTTTTCTCGGCAGGCTTTTCGCTGCGCGTCCGGCCGGCGGGCAGTTTCGTCTTACCGAGCAATTCCGTGAACCGCCCCGCTTTGGCCGCCGCCCACACCGACTGGGCTCGCGTGTCATGATCGTAGTCCCACCACGTGAAGCCGAGATGATACGACCGTTTCGGGTCGAGGCCGGTCGCCTCGAACAGGACCTCGCGTCCGTCGAACGCGATGGTGCCGAAACGGATGTCGGCGTCGCGGTCGGCCCCGGGCCAAAGGTGCACGGTGCCGCTTGTGAGGCGTAGCGTCGGGCCGCCCTTCGCCCCGTCGCTCGTGTCGGGGCCGCAGTCGAGGTAGCAGGCCAGGCGGCAGCCCTCCGGAGCGCGCTTGGCGAGTTCCTTCTTCAGAGCATCGCTGCGCTGCTTGTCGTAAGCGGGCACCGCTGCACTACCGGCGCCGCCTCCACGTTTGGGCTTCCTGGCGTCGGTGATCTTGCGGACGGCCAGTCCGGCCTCGGCCTTGACCTGGGGGTCGTCGAGAAACGACTTCGCCATCTCCATCGCGTCGGGGCCGCGCATCTCGGCCAGGGCGGCCAGGAGCATCTTCTTCGCCTCGGCGGTCGTGGCAAGCGGACGGATCTGCGTCATCATCTTCTTCCGCCCGGTTGCGTCCGTAACCTCCTTCATCAACCGCAGGCATCCACGAAACGCCAGGACGCGGTGCGTGCGGTCGGCCGACGCCTTGGCGATCTGCAGCATGGGCATGGCGGCCGACGAGTCGGGCCAGTTCACCAGGACGCGGACGGCGGCATCCCGAACGTCCGGTTCGTCGGCGTCCAGATGGCGGCACACGACATCCAGGGCCTGGGTTCCGCCGCAGGCGCCCAGCAACCGCAAGAGCGGCGGTTTGGCCGGCGCCGGGGCCTTGCGAAGCACCTCAGCGACGGGGCCGGCACGCTTCGACTCATCGTCGATTCGCGCGGCGACCGCCCCCGCAGCCTTTTCGATGGCAGGGATGTCGGACGGATTGACGGGCGAGGCGAGCCAGCCGACCAGTTTCGGATACGCCGCCGGCTCGCCGACCACGGCCAGGGCGTCCAGAGCCGCGCGGCGGAGCGAGTCGTCCTTGTCGCCGGCCACGCCGACCAGCACGTCCGTGGCGCCGGCGGTCCTGCGTGCGGCAATGGCGGCAACCGCCTCGGTGCGGACAGGGGCATCGCCACGGCCTGCGGCTGCGAGGAACCGGCTCTCGACGCCGTCGCCCGCCAGGCGTTCCAGGCCCACGCGCGCCGCCTGCTGGACCGGACCGCGCTCCTTCGAGGCGAGCCGCAGAAGCGCGTCCACCTCGTCCGCGCCGCCCATCCGCGAGACGGCGTGGACGGCAGCGACACGGAGAGTCTCATCTTGTGAGTCGATGAAGGCGGCGACGGCATCCTTGGCCGCCGGGTCGGCCCGTTCGCCCAACACGTCGATCAGGAGGGGCCGAACCTTCGGGTCGCCGGCCTTGAGTTCACGGACGAGGACCGACGTAGGAATCCCGCTGGGCTCACCTCGCAGCAGATTCGCCGCCGCGCCCCGCAGCAGGGCATCGTCCGACTCCAGCGCCTGCCGGACCATCGGCCATGCCGCCTGCCCGCCGACGCGCATGGCCCCGCTCATGGCCGCCAGGCGCCACCGCGTCGGCATCGTCTCGTCGCCCAGCCGCTTGTACAGCCGCAGCGCTGCCGGTCCCGCGTCGCCGGAGGCGGCGGCCCGTAGTTGGGCGTCGCGGAGGCGCTCGAGAAGGGCCGGGTCGGCGCCCTGTTCAGCCTTTTCGAGGGCGGCCATGGCCTCTTGGCCGCCGATCTGTCCGAGGGCGGTTGCTGCGGCGGCGGCGACGGCCTTATCGCGGGAGCGGAGCAGGTTGGCCAGCGCTGCCGCGGCCCCGGCATCGCGGCGAACGCCCAAGGAGTTCACCACACCGACAAGCGTGTTGCCTTTGGCGCTGCCGAGCGCCTGGCGAAGCGCCGTGGCCGATGCCTCGCCGGGAATCGCCTGGAGCGTGCGGCGGGCCATGTCGGCCGTCTCGGCCGTATCGAGCATCTTCGCCAGGACCGGCACCTGGGCGTCCGACGCGACCAGCGGCAGCCACTGACAGGTGAACCGCTTGGCGGCGAGGGTGGCCTTGGCGTCGGTGAGGACGGCGGCCAGGCGCTCGGCCATTTTGCGGCCCTGCTGCGGATCGGCGCTGGAGCGGGCGATCTCAAGTTCGAGCATCGCGAGGGGCCTGCGGCTCTGGCCGTAGTCATAGACCTTGAGTTGCTCGAAGGCCTGCTCCACGGAGAGCCGCGCCTGCGGCTGCCCGGCCACGGCCGGGCCGGCGAAGCACGCGAACGCGAAGGCTGCGGCAAGTCGAATGAGAGGCTTCATGGCGTTGACCCTATGAGTTCCGACGCCCGGTTACGGTTGCCTTGTCAAACTCCACACGTCCCCCCACGGGGGATGGCGCGGTGGGCAATCTTGCCCACCGCGCGGCGGCCAGGATTGGCCGCCGCGCCAAACCCTCCCTGGAGGGGGGCGAAGTTCACAAAGCGCCATTACATGGTCCAGGGCGGGCGCATCGGCCGGCTGAGCATCCGGTTGGCCGCGTCGTCGTTCTCGAAGCGCTCGGCCTGCCAGTTCCACCGGACCTTGCGGCCGAGGCGCGTGGCGATGTCCGAGACGATCGTGAGCGTGGTGGCGGCGTGACCGCCCTCGACGGGGGCGACCGGGTCGAGGCGGGTCTCGATGCACTCGAGCCAGTTCCCGTGATGGCTGTTCGAGACGACCAGGTGCTCGTCGCCGGGCTTGATCGCGGCCCCGAGGACCGACGCGGGCTCGGCCTGGATGCCGCCACGGTTGACGTGCACCCAGCCCTCGTCGCCTATGAAGCGGCAGCCCTGCTTGTGATGCTTGTTGTCGGAGAAACTCAGGGTGAGCCCGTCGGGGGTCCTCGCCTTCACCCGCCACGTGATGGACGTGTTGGCAAGGCCTTCCTCGGGGAAGACGGCCGTGCCTTCGATGTCGAGCGGCTTGCGGGCAAGGTCCGGCGCGCCCCACAGCGCGATGTCAACGTGGTGGACGCCCCACGACTGGATCCACCCGACGCAGTAATCGTAGATGAAGTACCAGTTGTAGGAGCACTTGAGGTCGTTGTACGGCGTGACCTTGGCGGGCCCCAGCCACAGGTCGTAGTCGAGGCCGGGCGGCACGGGCTTCGGCTCGGCCGTCGGCAGGGCGCGGCCGCCGGGCACGCCCACCTCAACCGTGTGGACGCGCCCGAGGTACCCGTTGCGCGCCAGTTCGCAGGCGAACCGGAAGTTGCGGCTGGACCGCTGCTGCGTGCCGATCTGAAAGACGCGGCCATAGCGCCGGACGGCATCGCACAAGGCGCGGCCTTCGGCCACGGTCAGGGAGAGGGCCTTCTCGCAGTAGATGTCCTTGCCGGCGGCGGCGGCCATGGCGCTGTGCAGGGGATGCCAGTTTTCGGGCGAGGCGATGATGACGGCGTCGATATCCGGCCGCGCGAGGATCTCGCGGAAATCGCTCGTCGCCAGGCATCCCTTGTACTCGCCCTGGCCGGCCAGGTCGGCGTAGCGGCTCTCGGCCCGTTTGCGTGCGCCGTCGCGTTTGCTCTGGAACGGGTCGCAGACGGCCAGGACCTGGGCATCGCCTCGATGCAGCATGGTGTTGACGTGTCCGCCCCCGCGTCCGCCCACGCCGATGGATCCGATGGTGACGCGCCGGCTGGGCGGCGCCCGGTCGCCGGCGCCGAAGACGGAGGCGGGCACGACGCACGGGGCCGCCAGCGCGGCTGCGGCGCCGGCGAGGAACCGTCGGCGCGACAGGCGGCCGGCATCGCCCGGTCCACCCGAGGAAGAGACCGGCGGGACGGGTCGGGGCATCTGTGCGTTCCTTTCGTGCGTGGCCCGCAGGTCATCGTTTCTTGGCGCGCGAACCGGCGTCGGGGTCGGCGTCCGGCAGATTGTACTGCTGGCGCAGGCGTTTGAGTTCGGCGTGGAGGCGGGCCTGGACATCGGCGTAAGCCGGGTCGCCGTAGAAGTTCCGGTTCTCGCCGGGGTTGGCCTTCAGGTCAATGAGTTCCCACTCGTTTACCTCCGGCTCGTAGAAGTGGATGAGTTTGTGTCGGCGGTCCACGACGCCGTAGTGGCGGCGGACACTGTGGGCGCCGGGGAACTCGTAGTAGTGGTAGTAGAAGGTCTTCCGCCAATCGGGGGGCGTCCGGCCCTTGAGGAGCGGGGCGAGGGAGCGGCCCTGCATGTCGTCGGGAATCTCGGCCCCTGCCACGTCGAGGAACGTCTCTGCAAGGTCGAGCGGCGAGACGATGTCGGAGTTGACGCTGCCGGGTTTGATGACGCCGGGCCAGCGGACCAGCAGCGCCGTCCGGAGCGACTCTTCGTAGATCCATCGCTTGTCGAACCAGCCGTGCTCGCCCAGGTAGAAGCCCTGGTCGGAGGAGTAGATGACGATGGTGTTGGCGGCGAGGCCGCTGGAGTCGAGGTACTCCAGGACGCGGCCGAGGTTGTCGTCCACCGACGCGATGCACCGCAGGTAATCCTTCATGTACCGCTGGTATTTCCAGCGGATGAGTTCCTTGCCCTCGAGTTTGGCTTCCTCGAACTTCTTGTTTTTCGGGCCGTAGGCGGCGTCCCACGGCTTGAGCTGCTCGGGCGTGAGGCCGCGCTGGGGCGTCAACTTGAGGTCGTTCCGGTTCATCGTCTTGGAGATCGTCATGTCCTGGGTCTTGACGGCTGTGGGCCGGCCGTCGTAACCCTCGAAGAGGGAGTCGGGTTCGGGGATGGTGACGTCGTCGTACATCGTGAGGTGCTTCGGGTCCGGCTGCCAGTTGCGGTGCGGCGCCTTGTGCTGGTACATGAGCATGAACGGCTTGGATTTGTCGCGGCTGTTCTTGAGCCACTCCAGCGCCAGGTCGGTGATGATGTCGGTGGTGTATCCGGTGTGCTTGACGGGCTGCTCGTGTCCGATCTTTCGCATCGGCGGGTTGTAGTACGGCCCCTGGCCGATGAGGACCTCGTAGTAGTCGAACCCCTGCGGGATCAGTTTGTCGCCCAAGTGGTACTTGCCGATGATGGCCGTTGTGTAGCCGGCCTTCTGCAGGAGTTTCGGGAACGTCTGCTGGGCAACGTCGAACTGGAGGCCGTTTCGCCAGAAGCCGTTCAGGTGGCTGTACTTGCCGGTCACGACGACCGCGCGCATGGGTCCGCAGATGGAGTTGGTGACGTAGCACTCATCGAACCGCATGCCCTCGCCTGCGAGGCGGTCGATGTTGGGCGTCTTGTTGACCTTCGACCCGTACGCGCTGATCGCCTGGTAGGCGTGGTCGTCGCTGTAAACGAAGATGATGTTGGGCCTCGTGGCCGGCGCGGCAGACGCCTGCCGCACCGCAGGCGTACAGGCCGGAACCGCCAAGGCTGCCGTACCGAGGCCGATGGCCCTGAGGAACTCGCGTCGGCTCATCCCGTGCTTCATCGGAGTGCTCCTTACGGTGTGATTGGCTCCCAGTGTCTTCATTCCTTGTGGGGCGCGGCCCATCGGCCGAACCGTCATGCGGCATTGCCCAAGGCTCGACGCCCAGTCTAGTGAGAAGCCGGCGCAATGCCAGCGTCCTCTTGGCTTCCGCGACCATTGGGGACTGCCGCTACAGCGTCCAACCTTGGCGATACGGCGGATTCAGGAAGCGGTTGGCATCACCTGAGTTCGTGAACCGCTTCTCTCTCCCGTCCCAGGAGAGTTTTTGCCGGGTCCGGATGGCGATGTTGCCCAACAGGACGACCGCCGTCAGGTGGCCGGCGTGGTTGGCGAAGTCGGAGCCCGCGGGTTGGCCTCCCTTGCAGGCGTCGAGCCATTCTTTGTAGTGGCCGGGGGAGCGCGGCAGTTTCTGCGGCGGTTTGCCGTACTCCTTCTGCCGCGCATCGGGGATGAGGCGGTGGTCGAGGATCTTGCCCTTCTCCCCGACGACGAGCGTCCCGTCGCCGCCGCCCAGTTTGCGGCCGGGCTCGAGTTCATCGGGCCGCAGGGGCATCATCCCGCCGTCGTACCACGTGAGGGTCAACGGCGGCCGGTCGCCTTCGGCGGCAAACTTGTAGGTGACCACGGAGGACACCGGGGCCGTCTCGTCTGCGATCTCGGGCCCTTCCTGGCCGTTGCTCGAGCAGGCCTCGACCGTCGCGGGGTGTCCGAGTTTCAGCGCCTTGAACACGGCCGAGAGTTGGTGACAGCCGATGTCGCCGAGGACGCCCGTTCCGAAATCCCACCACCCGCGCCACCGGAACGGAAGGTAACCTGGATGATACGGCCGCTCGGGCGCCGGGCCGAGCCACAGGTCCCAGTCCAGCGTCTCGGGCACGGGTGGCGTCTCCTTCGGCCGCGGAATGCCGCGAGGCGAGATGCGGCGCGTGCGGTTCGACCACGCATGGATCTCGCGGACCGGGCCGATGGCGCCGTCCCAGATGAGTTCCGACACGAGGCGTTCGCCCTCGCCGGCCTGGCCCTGGTTGCCCATCTGGGTGGCCACCTTCGCCTCTTTGGCGGCCTCGGCAAGGGCGAGGGCCTCGTGGACCGAATGGGTCAGCGGCTTCTGGCAGAAGACGTGCTTGCCCATCTTGATGGCCATCATCGAGATGACGGCGTGCAGATGATCGGGCGTGGCCACCATGACCGCGTCGATGTCTTTCTGGGTCTCGAGCATCTTGCGGAAATCGGTGTAGGTCTTGGCCTTGGGGAAGTCCTTGGCCGGCCGGGCCAGATGTCGGCGTTCCACGTCGCAGAGCGCCACGACGTTCTCCGTGGGCACGCTGCGGATGTCGCCGTATCCCTTCCCGCCGATGCCGACGCCGGCGATGTTGAGTTTGCTGCTCGGCGGGTTCTGGGACGGCCCGCCCAAGACGTGGCGCGACACCACCGAGACGGCCGCGACCGTGGCGGCCCCGGCCATGAACTGACGACGGTTCACACGGCTTCCAGCACTCATAGGTCATCTCCCGTCTGAACAACGTGGCGTGACGGACCTCCGCGGCCGTGAGTATACACCACCCTCTGGCCATCTGCCAAGCGTCTCACGGCGGTTGGAAACTGTTTCCAAACGTGCGCGGCGGGTCTCCGCTGCAGGCCGCGGCGCGCCGCGGCTTACTACTTGTCCGCCGGGGTTGATGAGACACTGGATGCGAGCAGCCAGTGGCGCGCGCCGGAAAAGTCATAGGACCTTTCTGGAAGCGGCAGTAGAATCACCACCCGGCAGCGGTCACCCGCAGCAGACGTGCGCAGCGGACCAGCCGGGCCGCAGGCGCGTCGGTCCCGAAGGGAGGCTGCCCGCCATGAGCTGGCGAACGCTTGGACTTGGGGTGCTGCTGGTCGCAGGATGGTGCGGCGCCCTGGGCGGCGAGATGGTCACGTGCCGCTTGCGACCTGCGCCAAAGGACGCGTCGGAGCAACGGGTTCGCTTCGACCTCTCCGCCATACCTGCCGGCGCCGCCATCTACCGGGCGGATCTCCTGGTGCACCGGACGGCCGAGATCACCGGCCGCGACGAAGAGGCCCTCGTCAGCATCGAGATCGTCCCGGTCTTCGAGAGTTCCGCGCTGAAGCCTTCGCCGCTGGAACTGCGGCCGCCGTGGTTCGACCGCCTCGACGCCACCGACGCCGCGCGCCAGTGGCTGAAGGAGAAAGGGCACGGCGCCGTTCTCGTCAAGGCGTGCCCGCGCCGGGATGCCGCCGGGACCTGTCTTGACGTGGCTTACGAAGGCAAGGCGAAAGACGTTCCCGCGCCTGTGAAGCGGCTCGAGGTCACGCACCGCGCCGGGCAGACGTTCATCGTTTTCGAGGAGACCGACGACCGGTCGGCCGACGAGGCGCCGTCCTGGTCCGAACTGAAAGACCGCATCGAGAAGATGGACGCCCGGCGCGAGGTCCGGTATCGGGTCCTTCGCCATACGGCCCCAATCACGCCGGCCTCGCTGGCCAAGGCCGAGGTCCTCGGTGACGTGAAACCGATGTCGGCCTACAATGTCCGCGGCCGCTGCGTGGATCAACTCATTGCCCTGCACCGGCGGCGCGCCATAGACGACACCGAGTTCGCGAAGGCGTGCGCCCGCCGGGACTACTTCTCGAACTACCATCCCGACATGCCCGAGATGGGCGAATTGCCCGTGGCGCGGCTCGCCATCGCAGACGGCAAGCCGCTCCCGCCGCGGATGGGCTTGTACGTTCACCACCCGCGCGAGGCGGGGAAGGCGTACTACGCCGTCGTCGCGGTCGCCGACGGCGTGGCGAACACCCTGGAGACAGCCGCCTCGGGACCGATCGACGAAACCGTCGGACGGGGCGAACCCGTCTTTCAGGGCAAGCCCGACGTGACGGTCTTCTACGACTACCCCGGCGAACGGCGGCACTATGTCCAGTGGGCGGCGCCGCCGCTGGCGAACCTGCCCAATCAGTACTACAACTGGGGCGTCTTTGTTCCGCGCGGCTACGGCCAGGCGGAGCCAAAACGCCTGAGCGTTTTTTTCCACGACGCGCGCCAGCGGTATCTCAAGCCCCCCTGGCCCCACAGGCAGGATACGGTCCTGCTCTCGCCCCACGACGGGCCGTACCCGTCGTACGGGTACGGCCATCACGAATCGCTCGGCACGCTGCGGTCGCTGCGGCAGGGAAGGGTCCGGCCGACCTTCGGACGCCGCGTCGATGCGGTGCTCGATTGGGCCATCGAGACGTTCGGCGCGGACCCCGGCCGGCTCTCGTGCGGCGGCAGCGGCTACCGGGGCGGCACGGCGGCGCTTCAGTACGGCATCCGGCGGCCGGGCCGCATCGCCTACGTCATGGCAGACGACTCGCCCGACCCCGACCCTCGGCAGACGCCGTACGAGTACAGCCATTACGGGCGCGGCGACCGCCGCACGACCCTCCGCCCCGACCTCGACGCCGCCTGGGGACGCGCCGAGTGGAACATCCCCGCCGAGAATGGCAAGCCCATCTGGCACGAGGTGAACCTCGTCGCTTTTGTCCTGGAGCGCGGCGAGACCGAGACGCTGCCGTACCTCTCGCTGGGCGCAGGCAGCATGCACCTGACCTGGAAACAGGAAACCGACCTGATGAAGGCGTACCTGAAGACCCGCAACGCCTTCATGGCGGAGTTCTTCTGGGGCGGCAAACCGCACAAGCCGTTGCCGGTCGGCGCCGACGAGGGCGATTACCCCTTCGAGCCGCGGTCCGACCGGCCCGTCCTCGCCTGCCATGTGACGGAGCGGCAGCCCAACCCGCAGTTCTTCGAGAAGCAGTTCGAGACGGGCGAGCGCGGCTACGGCGCCGGGAGCCGGCTCAACACGCGTCCGCGTTGGGACGCCGAGACGATCGTGGACGCCGTTGACCGTCTGGAGGTGACGATTTACGCCGCAAAGCGGGTCGTCCATGCGGGCAGCGCCGAGGCCGACGTCACGCTCCGCAACTGCCGCTACTTCCGCCCGAAGCCGCGTGAAAGGCTCCGCTGGTCCGTCACCGACCCGGCCAAGAAGCAGGAAAGGGGGCGCGGCGAAACAACCGTTGACGCAAGCGGCCTGATCACGCTGCGCAACGTGCCCTTCGGCGAACCGGCCAGACTCGTCGTGCGGCATGCCGGAAAGGGGGACACGCCATGAGACACGGTGCTGCCATCCTCTGCCTCCTGCTCCTGGCGCCGCCGACGGCCGCAGACGACGGCTTCCTGACGACGCCGCTCACGGGAACCGTGGCGGACAACGTGCTCCGCTTCGATCTCTCGGCGCTGCCGCACGGCACGCTGGCCCTTCGAGCGGTCCTCCGCGTTCCCGAAAAGGGGCACAAGACGGGCGTCGGCGTCCGCATCACGCCCGTCGGCCTGGTTGACGCCGAGCCGCTGGAGATCCGGCCGCCCGACTACGTCACGTTCGACGCCACCGCCGCTGCCCGCGCTTGGGCCGCCGACCCGTCGTCCAACAAGGGCCTGCGCATTGCCGAGAGCGGCGGCGTGGGCTTTCACGGCGCCGTGCTCGAGGCCAGTTACGCCGGCCGGGTCGCCGAGCCCATCCGGCCGGTCACCGGCCTCCAGGTCATCCACCAGTCGGGCCAGACGTTCGTCACGTGGAAGGAAAACGAGGACCCCGTCGGCCAGGACGGTCCCGTGTTCGCCGATTTCGAGAAGCCCGTCCTCGACGCGCAGGCCAGGCGGCGACTCGTCTACCGCGTCTACCGCCACACCGAGCCGATCACGCCGGCCACGCTCGGACAGGCGGAACTGGCACGCGAAGTGCCCGAGGCGATCACATGCTGGAACCTCAAAGCCATCCGCAACACCGAGCATCCCAACCAGGGCACGCCGACAAAGCATTCGGTCCTGCGGCCGGGCTACAACTTGGCGCTCAACCACGTGATGACCCGCTACCGCATCCAAAGCGACGCCGACCCCCTGCCCCGCGCCACCGGTCTGTCCGTTTTCACCATCACCCAAGCCGGGCGGTCTTACTACGCCGTCACGGCGTCGATTGACGGGCGGGAGGCCGTCGCCGAACTCGGCCCCGGCGCCAGCCTGACCAGGCCCGTCGAGGAGACGCCGTCGCGGTTCCCCGCCATCATCTATCAGCGGACCGTGGGCGCCGACCCGAAGCAGGCCGCGGCCTGCGACGTCGGCGTGTACAACTCGTGGATCGAGCCGCCTTACGTCAACGTGCCCGGCGTCGCCGAGACGTTCATCGCCCGATGGCGAGACCTCCCCGAAGCGGGGCCGCAGAGCCGTCTGCCGCTGATGCTTACGACCGGGACTTACGGCGGCACGGCTGCCGGGATGGCCGACCCCGGCTGGCACGGGGCGCGGCGCCACGTCAAGGGCGCCCTGACGGTGGGCGTGACCGAAGGCGCCCTGTGGCAGGGCTTCCACGAGTGCGTGGGGACGCTGCGCGGCTACGAGGACGGCGTGGTCCACAATTACCCGCAGCGGCGGGTCCTGGCCGCTGCGGCGTGGGCCGCGCAGGCGCCGGACCTGTTCGTCGACGCCGAGCGCGTCTCCATCTGGGGACAGATGGCCCACTGGGCGCTGCGGCACGGCGACGTCTTCGCCGTCGTCATGTCGAACGGGCACGCCAACCTCGCCATCGGGAAGGTTCCCCAGCAGCACGGGTGGAAGTGGGGCCCGTATCCGAACGGCTCGAAGAACTGGCTCGGCGTGGATCAGTGGGAGTACGTGAACCTGGCCAAGTGGGTCCGCGAGAATCCGACCGTGGAGTTGCCGTACTGGCTCTGCTGGCCGGCCTACGGCGCGTACCCCAGCCACACGATAGGCGACTTCGGCTTCATGCCCTGGCCCGAGATGATCCACGCCATGGCCTCGACCAAACGGGCCTTTGCCGCCTGCTGGTCCACAAACGGCCCGGGGCCGGTCGGGCCGCTGCGCGAACTGGTGCCGCGGATCCGCCGCAGCCTGAGCCTGCCGGCCTTCACCCACTGCTCGCTCGATTCGAGCCCCGGCGACGGCGACCACGCCGACGCCGAGAAGCGCGGCGGAGTCAACCTCTACCAACTGTGGGAGCCCGAGACGGTCGTTGACGAGCCCGACCGGTGGGAGGTCACCCTGCACCTGCGCGACGACTGCCCCTGGTCCGAATGCACCACCGACGTGACGCCGCGCCGATGCCGGAAGTTCAAGGCGAAGCCCGGCCGGAAGGTGACGTGGACTTCCACCGCCATCGACGGCGACCGGCACGTCCAGTCCGGCACGGCCACGGCCGACAAATGGGGCCTGGTGACGCTGAAGAACGTCAGGCTCAGCAAGGACAAGGTCCGGATCCGCATTCACTAGCGGGTCGTTGCCGACACTCTCCGCGGCCGCTACTCCTGTTGCGGAAGGTCGCGAGGCCGCGTCAGCGATTGGCACTCGGACGCCGGCACGCGCATGTCCATGGGCGATCCGTAATCCTGATGGTCGAGGAACTCGCCGGCGCCTCCTGCCGCGCGGCCAAGGGCGAATCCGAGCAGGGCACAGTCTTCCACGCGCTTGAGGGTAACGCGGTTTTCCATGAGTGCCGTCCAACACACGCCCAGCCACACGCAGGCCAGGGCCGCATCCATATTCACCGCCCAGACGCGACTGGCAACGCCCGCATCGTGCAGCGCATGGGCGAGGTGGTGATAGAACTCCAGGAAGATGTTCGTCCGGCCGGTTTTCTGAATCGCCTCCCAGATCGCCCGCTCGCGCGGGTCGTAGTTGACGGGCTGGTCGTTGAACACCGGATGCCCCAGGCACGGGATCCGCTCGTAATCGACGCCGGACTCCTTGGCGGCATCCTTGGCTTTCTTGAACTTGGCAGCGGTCTCGCGGGCCAGTTTCGCCACGTCGATGTCGGCGTTCGGATCATAGGGGTCCTTCAGGTCGAGGTCGCCGAAGACCTTGAGGAGGTACCTGACGCCCTCACGTCCGTTGCCGCCGTGGACCGTCCCGATGGCCGCCAGCGTGGCGATCATCGCGACGTTGGGCGGGTTGCCCGCCGAGGCGGAGAGTTTCGCCGCCTGGGCGGAGATCGTCCCGGGGCCGTTGGTGAGCGAGGCGATCAGGCCCATTTCGACGAGGCCGGCCTCAAAGTCGTAGCGCGGCAGTTCGCCCGTCCAGTAGAGGATGACCGCCTCGCCGAAGGAGTGCTTCGACATCAGTTCCGTGAGCGGGTAGCCGTAGATGCGTTGCCCGTTCTTGTCGAGCGACGAGGCGTGTGATGCGCGGCGCAGATCGCGCCGGACCGGCGAGAGGCCCACGGTCGCCTTCATCTGCCGCGCAAACTGCGACCGGTACGGCTCCGGAATCCGGCCCGGCGCGAGCAACAGAACACCGGGCAATTCCTCGGCCAGATTCCCATAGTTGATGAACCACGGATTGAGTTTGAGCCGGCTGCGGATCGGGAAATCGCGCTCCCATCCAAAGGCGTCGTAGATGGCCATCGCCGCCACCGGCAGATGATGCAGGGCCGTCACCCGAATGCCGCGGTGCAGCGCCTCCTTGGCGGCGTCCTTGCGGCGAACGCGCCTGTCGGGGTCCAGGGGCCCTACGCCGAAGTACTCGTCGAAGGCGGCAATCTTGCCCGACGCGCTGGTCTGGGATCCCTCCACAACGGCCCCGGCATGGCCGAGCGAGACACGGCGTCCCTCCATGAGCGTGCCGGCCACGTAGACGATAACGGGTTTCTCGAAGCCGCTCTCGCGCATCCACGCGATGGCTTCCTGCTCGTAAAGGCCGCCCGGCTCGACATAGAGGACAATGAGTCTGGTCCTGTCACAACGTGCAGCCAGTTTCAGGAACTCCACCAGGGGCGTGAGGATCAGCACGTCCTTGCCGGTGGAAATGCCGAAGTGCGTCCCGACGCCCGCCGCCTGCATGTAGCCGGCGATGGTGTTGACCATGTTACCGGAATTTGAGATGATCGTGGCGCTGCCGGGCTTGAAGGCTTCTTCGGGCGCGTCGCCGCCCACGGCGCCAACGCGAACGTGGTCGTGGACGTTAATGACGCCGAGCGTGTTGCACCCGATGACGTCCACGCCGGCCTCGCGGGCAATCTCGTGGATCTTGGCGGTAACCTCGATCGCAACGTTCTCGGTGATGATGAAGATGGTCTGGAGATGCTTGCCGCCGTACTGGATCGCCCCCTTGACCTCACCGTAAACGGCCTCGGGCGGGGAGTAGATGACGACCTTGTTCGGCCGATCCGACTTCGGCAACCTGGCGTAGAGTTCCTCGCACGTGGCAAACACGGGAACAGGGTCCTTGCCGGGCACCTCGATCGTCTGGCCGCCCTTGCCCAGCGCCCAACCGCCCACGATGTTGCCGGCGTACTGCTGAGAGACGACGGTGACCTTCGACGCTTCGCGCCCCGTGATATTGCTGACGGCAACGCGGTCATCGCTGCCCAGAAGCCCGGACAGTTTTCTAGATCGCACGGTGCGCCTCCTTCCGCGTCCTGACAAACGTCGCCAGCCGCGCTGCGTACTCGGCAACAAGGGTCACGGGCGTGTCATGGCCGAAGATCACGTAGGGCAGCCTCAGCGACTCCAGCGTCTCCCGCATGGCCAGGAAGCCGGGCACCATCCTGGGGCCGCCGCGACCGATGACCACGGGGATGTCCACCCGTCCGTGCCCGTCGAAATGGTGAACCAGCGCGTCGCCGATGGCCTGGAACGTCACGTCGATCAGCGTGTTGTTCGCCTTGCCTCCGAGAATGAGAAGCACCGACGCCTTGGCCAGATGATGGCGAAAGCAACGCTCGGCCGTACCGAGCATCCGTTCGTAGGGCGGGTTGCCGCCGAAGTCGGAGAGGAAGATGGGGCTGCCGCCGGCAATCTCAAGAGTCTCGGTAATAATCGTACTCGCGCCGCCGCCGAAGAGGATCGGCAGAACCAGATGCCCGCCCAGGTCGCTGACGTGGGCCTGGCCACGGTAACTGGAAGCGTCCCAGGCAGCCATCTCCTCCTCGAACTCCGTCACACTCTCCGGGTATTCGGGGAACCGGAGGTCGGTCTCTTTGAGTTTGTAGTTCGCCTCGTCGAAGACGGCCTTGAAGTCGCATGCATAGGGCACGTTGTCCGGGCCGACCCGCCACGGGTTCACCTCGCACAGGCGCATGCCGGTCGAGATAAACATGTCCCAGAAGGCCACGAGCGTCCGCGACAGGATCGAGACCAGGGGCTTCGGGCAGTCGAGGTCCTCGAGCAGTTGCGACGCCTGGTAGGCGTCGAGCCCCCTGAAGACGTTAACCGGAATCGTCTGCTTGAAGCGGTCTTCGACCGACTCGATGTCCACGCCGCCCTTCATCGACACCGTGAGCGACGGGCCAAAGAACCGCGAATCGTACGTGACGGCCGAGTAGATCTGGAGGTCGGCCGGGATGAACTGCGTGATGTACGCCGTCCGTGCCTGCATGCCGCCCACCTCGGCACCGGCCAGGCGCCGCAGTTCGGCCATCGCCTGCTGAACGTCGTCAACCACCTTCACGACCTTGGCTTTGCCTCGCCCGCCGGTCATCACGTCGGCCTTCACGACGCCTTTGCCGCCCCAGCGCTCCAGCGCGTCGCGGACGTCCGCCCGGGGGGCGTCCGCGTCCAGGTGCTCGGGCACGGGCAGATTGAACCGGTGAGCAAGTTGTTCCAGAAAGGGGTGTTCCGTCATCTGAAAAGGCATCTCGCCTTCCTCCTGCCCCGCCTATGAGGGTTCGGCCGTCGCCGGCACGTCCTGTGCCTCGCCGCCCGCCTCGGCAAACGGCACGAAGCCGCGGCGCATCGTGTTCTCGGTCACCACACGCGGGTCCATGAAATGCAGCAGGTAGTCGGCCCCCCCCGCTTTGGTGCCGACCCCGGACATCTTGAAGCCGCCGAACGGCTGTCTGCCGACGATGGCGCCCGTGCACCCGCGGTTGACGTAGAGGTTGCCCACGCGGAACTCGCGGCGGCACCGCTCCAGGTGGTCGGGGCTGCGACTGAACACGCCGCCCGTCAGCGCAAAGCGCGTCGAGTTGGCCCACTCGATGGCCTGGTCGAAATCCTTCACCCGCATCACGGCCAGCACCGGGCCGAAGACCTCTTCCTGCGCCAGGCGGTGTTCAGGAGTGATGCCCGTGACAACGGTCGGCGGCACGTAAAAGCCGTCGTCGGGCACGTCGCCTGACCAGGCAATCGTGCCCTCCTGCCGCGCGACCTCGATGTATTCCAGAATCGTCTCCCGGGCCGACCGGTCGATGACCGGCCCCATGAGGTTGGCGGGGTCCTCGGCCGGCCCGATCCCGGCCGACCGGACGGCCTCAAGCAGCCGCTCCAGAAAGCGGTCGTAGATGGCGTCGAGCACGATGGCGCGCGAGCAGGCCGAGCACTTCTGACCCTGGTACCCGAAGGCGGACTGGACGACCGCCGGCACCGCCTCGTCCAGGTCGGCGTCGTCGTCGATGATGATGGCGTTCTTGCCGCCCATCTCGGCGATGACTTTCTTGACGGACGGCTGACCGTCGGGCGTGCGGCCGGCCTTCTCGATGATCCGCAGGCCCACGCCCATCGACCCGGTGAAGGCGATGAGGCTGATCCGGGGGTCCTCGACGAGGAAGTCGCCGATGACGCTGCCCCGGCCCGGGGTGAAGTTGAAGACGCCCGGCGGCAGGTCGGCCTCGCGCAGCAACTGGAGCAGCGTGTGCCCGATGATCGGCGTCTGCCCGGACGGCTTGTAGACCACACAGTTGCCCGCCACGATCGCCGCCGCGCACATGCCGCAACCGATCGCAAGCGGGAAGTTCCACGGGGCAATCACCGCAGCGACGCCTTTCGGCTGGTAGAAATGCTCGTTCACCTCGCCCGCGACGCCGCCCATGTAACTCGGCTCGCCCAGGCGGACCATCTCGCGGGCGTAGTATTCGAGGAAATCGATGGCCTCGCCCACGTCGAGGTAGGCCTCGCTCCACTGCTTGCCCCCTTCGAGCGTCTGCCAGGCGGAGAGTTCGTAGATTCGGCGGCGGGCAGCCTGCGCGGCCTTCACGAGGTATCCTGCCCGCCGGCGCAGCGGCGCGTCGCGCCACGCCGGGAACGCCTCGCATGCGGCGGCGATGGCCTGCTCGATCTCGTGCGTCCCCGCCTGACAGACGTGGCCGATGACCTCGTCCGGACGGGCCGGGTTCACCGAGTCCATCCGGTCGTCGGTGACGACCTCCTGCCCGCCGATAAACAGCGGATACGTCTTGCCCAACTGCCGCCTCACGCCGGCCAAGGCGCCGCGATAGGCGTCCCTGGCCTCCGGAAACGTCCAGTCGGGGAAAGGATCGTTGCGGAACTCGCCGAGATCGGCACCGGCTCCGGCCGGGATCGAAGGGCGCGGCTCCGTCTCGACACCTGCGCGGTCGAGGACGGCCTGCGGCGGTTCGAGGAGACGCTCCATTTCGACGCCTTCAACGAACGTCTGGCGAAGGAACGATTCGTTCGACGTGTTCTCGAGAAGCCGCCGCATCAGGTACGCCATGCCCGGCAGCATCCGGCCGTACGGACAGTACAGGCGGACGCGGCCGACCATTTTCAGCAGGGCCTTGCGAAACGGCTCCGCCATGCCGTAGAGGACCTGAAACTCGTAGCGGTCGTCGGGCACGCCCAAAGCGCGGGCCAGTTCGAGCACCACCGAGACCGAGCGAACGTTGTGCGACGCGCAGGCCAGGTGGCAGATGTCGTGATGGCGGAGGATCGCCTCGGCCGACCGTTCGAAAGCCGCATCCGTCTCGGCCTTGACCGTGTAAACGGGCGGCGGCCAGTTCCGCTGCGCAGCGATGACCGTTTCGTAGTCCCAGTACGCCCCCTTGACGAGGCGGATGGAGATGGGCAGGCCCTCCCGCCCGGCCCATTCGATCAGGCGGTCAAGGTCGCCGTCCGTCTCGCGAAGGTAGACCTGCAGCGCCAGGCCAAGATGCGGGTACTGGCGGAACTCGGGATCGCCGCGGAGGCGGCGGAACACCTCAAGCGTGATGTTCTTCAGCCGCCGCATCTCCATGTCGATGCACAGGTAGCCGCCCAACCGGATGACCTTGCGGTAGAGTGGCCTGAGGCGCGCCAGGATGCCCGCCACCGAGCCCTCGAAGTCGGCGGGGTCCACCTGTGAATACAGGGCCGACGGCTTCACGGAGACATTGACTCTGGGGCCGTGGCCCCAGTCGAAGTCGGCCGCGTCGCCGCCCAGGGCCGGCCACGCCGCCTGAGCGCCCTCGAGCCCTTCCAGCAACTCCATGTAGCCTGCCGCATACTGGTCGGCCTCGCGTTCGCTGAGGGTGGCCTCGCCGAGTTGGTCGAGGGTGAAGGCAAAGCCCTGCTCGCGCAGTTTACCCAGCCGCTTGACGGTCTCGGGCACCTCGGCGCCGACGATGAAGTTGCGGGCCATCATTTCGAGGTTCGTCCGGATGGCCTTGGCCATCACCTTCATGGCCAGGCGACCGCCGAGGCCGACGCCTTTGACGCCCCACTTCAGCACCGCCGGCACGTTTTCGTCGCGGGAGAAGTACTCCTGGATGTGGCGACCCAACGACTCGCTCGTCGTCAGATACGGAAGCACGTCGATGAACCGGAACAGTTGCACCTTGAACGGCTCGTTGTGCATGCACGCGTCCATCACCTTGCCGGTCCACCAATTCTTGTTGAAGACGGACGGCGCTTCGTCGCCGATGTCGGTGAAGAAGCGCCGCCCGCAGCCCCGGACGCTGGCCTCCAGTTGTTCTCGATCCATGGTGCGGCAATCTCCCGAAAGTCCAAAGGCAAACGTGTCGCGTGCAGCCCGCCGTCCGAACCGCCGTCCCTGACGGTATCAGAGCCGCACCGGGCGTTCAAGCATTACCTGAGAGGCACTCTTGGGCGAACGGGTCACGGCGCCTTAATACGACAACGCCACTTCGCCATTTCGCGCGGTGGGTCTCCGGACCCACCGCGCGTTAAAGTCCATTCTCACCCTTGCGCGGCGGGTCCGGAGACCCGCCGCTGGGTCCGCCATTGCGTGAATCAGAACAACTCGCCCTGCTCGCCGGGGCCGAGGCCCTCAACAACGATGTCTTCCAGGAACGGAAACGTCTGCAGCAGCGGAGACGGCACGGAAACCGGGCGCCCCTGAATCTTCGAGAGGATCTGAAGCGCGTTGGCCGGCGCCTGGCCGCGATAGTGGTTGTTCGTGAAGACGTAGGTCTTTTCACTCTGGCGCGCCACGTCGCGGATCCGCTCGATCCATTCCTCGATCTCATCCTCGCGGTACAGGTAATCGTACCTGGCGTCGCGGCCGGCCGTCTTCGAGAACCACGCCTCGCGGTTGCGGCCGTGCAGCCGCACGTAGCCGACCGGCGAGGTGACGAGCGTCATGGGCGGCACGCCACTGCGGCTCGCGGGCTGATCGATGTTCGCAAAGCCGAAGCCGTTGTCCTTGATCCGCTTCAGCGCCAGGTCCGACACCCAACTGGCGTGCCGCACCTCGACCACCAGGGGCAGATCGCCGAAGTCGCGCCGGATCGTCTCCAGATGCCGGAAGGCGGGGTCGTCGGCTTTGAACGACCACGGAAACTGGACGAGCACGGCACCCAGGCGCCCGGCCTCGCGGACCGGGTCGATGCCGCGGCGGTAGTCGTCCACCTCATCCGCGGTCCACGGCTGGTCGCGCTCGTGCGTGAACCGCCGGTACAGTTTGAACGTGAACTGAAAGTTCCGGGGCGTTCGCGCCACCCACGATGCGGCGGCACGGGCGCTCGGCGGCCGGTAAAACGACGAATTCACCTCCACGCAGTCGAAGTACCGGGCGTGGTAGACGAGGCGGTCGAAGCCCCGCTCCTTCCGCTCGGGATAGAAGCGCCCGTCCCAGTCGTCGTACGACCAGCCGGACGTGCCAACATGGATGACGGGAACAGGTTGCTTGTCGGGCACGGAAGACCCTTCCACCGCAGCGCGCAGGATACCTGCGTCGCGACGAAAAAACAACCCGCTGCTCCTGCCGCGGGCTCGGGGGACGAGTCGTGACCTGCGTGGAGGCGTTTACGGCGGTTCCGGCAGACGCAGACGCATACCGACGTAGAGGCGCGCGTTCAGCGAAGAGAGCACGTCCTTGTTCGCCTCGTAAATCCTCGGGTACATGGCCGCGTCGCCGTAGACCTCGCGGGCGATGCCGATGAGGGTGTCGCCCTTCTTGACGACGTACACCTTCGTCCGCTTGGGCTTGGGCGCGGCGGGCTTGTCGGATCCGGGCTTGGGCAGGACGATGCGGTCGCCGATCCTCAGCGTGTCCGGATCGATGCCCGGATTCGCCGCCACGATCGCGCCCACAGACCCGGCGCTGCCGTAATGCTCGACACTGATGCCGTAGAGCGTATCGCCCTGCGCGACGATGTGCACGTTCTCCGGCGCGGTCGCTTTGGGCCGGAGCGGCCCCGTGATGATATCGCCGACGATGCCGCCGGGCCGCAGCACCGGCCCCGGCGGGTCGGCTCCCGCGACAGCCGTGTCCGTTCCGCCACCCCCGACGATGGTCCCCTCGTCGCGTGAACTCGACAAGAGGTCCCGGTCCTCGGGCGGCGGCACCACGGGTTTCGGCTTCGGATCCGAGCCGTCCTCCTTGTCGCCTTGAGTCAGGCGTTTGCGCCAGCGCTCGTACATGGCAACGGGGTCGCTGTACTCGGTCTTCTCGTCGGAAAGCCGTTTGATGGAGGTCGGGCCGAGGGACTTGTACTTTGCCAGGTCGCTCCAGTCTCGGCTGGCGATGAACAGCGCACCGATGGCGATGACGACGAGCGCCAGGACCAGGACGACTTTCGTCAACGGGCGCATGGACATCCCTTCAGAGGGAATGCGGACTCGCCCTCTTCTCCCGCCTATAGTATCGGAGGGATCCGGCCGGGGCGATTAGCTTTTCTGAACCGTCTTGCCCCAGGTCATCCGATACAGGGCCCACGTGACCGGGACCGTTGCCAGGGCGCCGAGTGCCGCCGGGCCGGCCCATGCGGTCCAGGCGGCCCCACGCGCCAGGAGCAGCGCCACGGACAGGCCGACCGTCGCAAGCGGCGCCAGGAGGCTGACGGCTGCCAGCGCCTTCGCCAGGCCCGGCGACGACTCGGCCGGCGGCCAGACCTTGTCGTACGCGTCGTGCGCGACGACCCACCACGCCACAGCCACCCAGGCCAGTTGCAGCACGGTCCAGACCCATCCGCCCCACGAGCCGAAGAACTCGCCGGGCGTCCGCCACACGCACGCGAAGTACACCAGCAGCCCCACCCCGACGATGGGGTACACCCACACGTACACCTTGTACAGGTACTGGCGCAGCACCAGGATGGGGCTGGCAATGGCGATCGACGAGTAGGTGCCCACGATCGTCCCGCCGAGCATGACGAACGCCAGGCCGTGCACCGTCGAGGACCGCCCCGCGAACATGTACAGACTCACCACCGCCAGGAACGTTGTCAGGCTCGTCAGCACGGTCCGCGACACGGTCTGGTTGATGCTGGCGTTGACGACCGCGACGCTGAAATCGCCGTACTTGCCGCGGTTCTCGCGGATGCGGTCGAACACAACGATCGTGTCGTTGATGGAGTAGCCGACCAGCATCAGGAAGGCGCCGACCATGGGCAGGTTGATCCTGAAATCGGCGAACAGCAGCCAGTCTCCCAGGAACGTCCCGGCCAACAGCGCCGCCACCGTGACCGCACCCAGTGTGATGACAACGTCGTGGAGGAGCGCGACCACCGCCGCCAGGCCCGACGAAAACCGGGCGAACCGAATCCAGATGTAGATGATCATCAGGGCCAGCGACAGGATGATGGCCATGACGGCCTTGTCCCACGCCTCGGCCGCCATCGTCGGCTCGAAGGAGGTCGTCGAGGCGAAGGCCCGCTCCGCTCCCAGGGCCGGACGGACGATGTCGTCGGTCCAGAACGCCGGGTTCGGCATGTCGCCACGTTTGCCGTCGTAGTCCTGGCGGACCCAGATGTCGAACGTCTTGTACTCTCCCACCGTCTGGCCGGGCGTGCGGCCGTCGATGCGGTACAGCGTGCCGACCACGTCGGGGTAGCGGTCGCGAAGAAACGCGTCGATGCGCCGCTGGACCTCTCCCGTGGCCAAGGGTGGGCTGACGTCGGCCAGGATACGAATCTTGCCGAGGAACTGCCGCTCCTCGGACGGGATGTACCGGGCAGAGGGAGCGGCCGCAGGCTTCTCCTCGGCGGGCGGGGGTCCGGCGGGCGTCGCCCCGGCCACGTTCGCCTCGGCCGGCTTGGGGTCTGCCCCCTTGGCGCCGGCCGGTCCCTTCGCTCCGGCCGGTCGGTTCGACTCCAGGCGCCGGCGGATCTCCGCCTCGGTAATCTCCGATGCAGTTGCCTGAACGCTGCTGGTCCCCAGTTCCGGCCGCATGTCGGCAAAGGCTTTCGACAGGGCTTCCTTGACGGCGGCCTCGCCCGCGGCGGCCTCACCGGTGGCAGGCACGCTGATGAGGAACCGGTCGATCTCGCCCTCGGCCGCTTCGTACGCGTACTCCAGTTCCTGGACCGTGGCGGACGGGCCGAGAACTCCGGTCACGCGTCCGCGGACGGTCGAGATGGGTACCTCCGTCTGACCCTGGGGCACCTGGACGATCAGTTCGACCTGCGTGCCGCCGGTGAACTCGATGTCGTACTTTCCTTCGCCGCGGGTGAAGAAGAGGATGACCCCGAGCGCCGCCAGTCCCCCGCTCACCACCACCGCCGGCCGCACAAACCGCATCCAATTCAGGTTCGGGGCGGCGAACAACTGGAACATTTTCAGTTGCTTGACGAGACCCCACTTTATGGCCGTCTCGAAGATGATGCGCGTCACCACCACGGCCGTAAACATGCTGACGAGGATGCCGATGATCATGACGACCGCAAAGCCCTTGACCTCCTCGGTCGCCAGGCCCGGCCACAGGAGCACGAACGCCGGGATGAGCGTCGTCAGGTTGGCGTCCAGGATGGTGCGGAACGCCCGCTGGTACGCTTTCTTCAGGGCGAAGCCCAGGCTGCCCTCCCTGCCCTTCTCTTCGCGGAGACGCTCGTAGATGAGGACGTTCGCATCAATGGCCATCGCCAGCGACAGAATCAGACCCGCGATGCCCGGCAGTGTCCACGCCTGCCGCACCAGCGACATGATGCAGATGATGAGCACCAGGTTCAGAATGAGCGCGACGTTGGCCACCAGGCCGGCGAAGCGGTAGTAGATGAGGATGAACAGGACGACCAGGCCGAACCCGATGAGACTGGCCTGAAAGCCCCTCCGGATGTTGTCGGCCCCGAGTTCCGGACCCACGGTCCGTTCGGTCACGGGGTCGCCGAGGCTGGCAGCCAGTTGACCGGAGTTCAGAATGGTGACGACCTCGTCGCGCGTGCGGATGTCGTTGCGGTAGCCTTCGACGATGCCGCCGGTCGAGAGCGTGGCCCGTAGCGCCGGGGCCGACTGGACGACGCCGTCGAGGATGATGGCCATCTGGCGGTTCCGCATCTCGGGCCGCGTCAGGCGGGCGAAGCGTGCCCCCGCTTCCTGTTTGAGGGAGAACACGACGATCGGTTCGGCGTCCTGCGAAGAGGGACGGGCACCGCTCAGGTCCTTGCCCGTCACGTTCTGGCCGTCGGAGACATCGACCAGGGCCTCGACCGTCTGGCTCTCCTCATCCACCACGTAGACGAAGTTCCAGGCATCGAGCGCACCGTTCCTGTACCACTGCCATCCCTTGGCGAGGGGATACCACTTGTATCGGGCGTCGCCCGAGGGCTGGCCGGCCTGCTTCAGGCTGAGGAGCCTCTCGAAGTTCGCGCCCTTGTCGCGGTCCTTGACCTTGTCGGCCACGATGCGGAACTCCAGAAACCCCGCCTGCCGCACCAGCCGCTTCACGCGCGTCACGTCGCGCTGCGTGGCCAGGGCCGTCATGACCAGATCCCGCCAATCGCCGACCTTCCCCTTGTCGGCCGGCGGGACAGCCACCAGAATCTCGACCTGCTCCCACTGTTCCTTGGCGCGCACGAGGCCCACAGCCGTCAGCAAGGCGCGTTTCTCGGTCGGCAGACTGCGGACGGACCGGGCGATGCGGTTCTGGATGTCGTCGAGGTACAGCGGCGGCGTCATCCGGACCACCAGCCGCGTGCCGGCAAGCAGCGCGTCGCGGTTGGCCGTGATGCTGTCCACCGCCGTCGTGTTTTTCCGCTTCTTGGCGCGCTGCTCGGCCGACTCCAGGATCTCCTTGGTGACGGCCTCGGCATGGATGCTGACGCGCGTCTGCCGGCCGGGAAGGACGATCTCCAGCCGCTGCTTGCCGACCGCGCGGACGGTGTACCCGCGCGTCCCCTCGGGATTGATGCGCCCCTCGATGACGCGTTTGGCGGATCGGGCATCGGGTGGGGTGCCGCCCCCACTGGGCGGGCGCAGTTCGTAGATGAGACTGGTTCCGCCCTCCAGGTCAATGCCCAGGCGGAACAGGTCCCGCACATCGCCCTGCGGATCCGACAGGATCCCGTAAAGCGGGAACCCCGCCACCACAACGATGAAAACCAGACTGACCCAGTAAACCCATCGACTCATTGCGGCCTCGATTTTCTAGTATGCTCTTGCCTTGCCCGCGCTTTGGCACGGTGGGTCTCCGCACCCACCGCGCAGAGAACCGCGTTCTCCCGCGTTGAACAGCCCTTCACGCGGCGAGCACTCCAGACCCGCCGCGCAACGTAGCGTCGCAGTACTACCTGCCCGCGTCTGAGCCGTCGCCGAGGGTTGTCCCGCCCTCTTCGCCGGCTCCCTCCTCGTCCTTGCCGACGACTCTGCTGACGGCGTCGCGCGAGACGCGCATCTTCACGTCGGCCTTCTCGTCGATTTTGATCGTGACCTCCTGCTCGCCGACCGAGGCCACAACGCCGTGGATGCCCCCGATCGTCATGATGTGGTCGTTGCGTTTGAGGTCGCCCAGCATCTCCTTCTTCTTCCGCTGCGCCTCCTTCTGTTTCTTCTGCTGGGGGCGGATCATAACGAGATACAGGACCACGAAGACCAGGAGCATCGGCACCATCATCTGCCAACTGCACGGCTCCTGCGGCTTCTGATCTTCCGGCTGCGGCGCGGCCTCTTCCGCAATGATGGCGTAGGTCTGCACGGTGCGTTCCTTTCGTAACCAAGGCCCCGCAGGCAGGCAGACCGCCCGGAGCGGGGCCGGGCAAAGAGCACTCTTTCTAGTGATTTCGGTAGTACCTGTCAAGTAACGCCTGCGTCTCGGCCTCGAACCGGCCGTCGCGGACCCACCCGCGAAGACGCTCGAACAGCCGCGTGTAGAAGCGCAGGTTGTGGATGCTCACCAGGATCGGCCCCAGCATCTCCCCTGCCGCGAACAGGTGCCGCAGCGTCCCCCGGCTCCACGAGCGGCACGTCGGGCAGTCGCAGTCCTGTTCGATGGGCCGAGCGTCCGCCCGGAACCGCTCGTTCCGCAGGCGGATCAGGCCGTCGGCCGTATAGGCCGAGGCGTTGCGCCCGTTTCGCGTCGGCAGAACGCAGTCGAACAGGTCCACCCCCATCCCGACGGCCGCCACGACGTCGCGCACCTCGCCCACACCCATCAGGTACCGCGGACGGTCGGCCGGCAGAAGCGGCGCCGTCCAGCCGACCACGTCCCGCAGGTGCTCGTGCCCCTCGCCGACGCTTACGCCGCCGATGGCGTAGCCCGCGAAGTCCATCGCGACGAGACGCTCGGCGCACTCGGCTCTCAGGTCCCGCTCCACGCCGCCCTGGACGATGGCCCACAGGGCCTGGTCGCGGCGATCGTGGGCCGCGCGGCAGCGCTCGGCCCAGGCGAGGGTGCGGCGAACGGCCTCAGCCACCTGGTCGCGCGGGCAGGGGTACGGGGGGCAGATGTCGAGGACCATGATGATGTCGGCCCCCAGGTCGTTCTGCACGGCCACGGCCGACTCAGGACTAAGCGTCATCTCGGCCCCGTCGATATGGTTGCGGAACGTCACGCCGTCGTCGGTCACCTCCCGCAGCGCCGCCAGGCTGAAGACCTGGAAGCCACCGCTGTCGGTCAGAATAGGCCCGTCCCAGGCCATCATGGCGTGCAGGCCGCCAAGGTCGCGGACCACGTCGGCCCCGGGCCGAAGCGCCAGGTGGTACGTGTTCGCCAGCACCATCTGGACGCCGATCCGGCGGAGCGTCTCCGGCAAGACGCCCTTGACGGTCGCCTTGGTGCCGACCGGGATGAAGGCAGGCGTCTCGACGGCGCCGTGCGGCGTCGCGAGGCGGCCGAGACGAGGGCCGCCGGCACGGGCCGCGACGCCAACGGGCTTCCAGGCAAACAGGTCAGACACCATCATTCCCGGCCCCCAATGACGAATGACGAAGCCCGAATGACGAGTGAATGACCAAACAGCAATGACGAACAGCCAACCGGCGGCACCGGTGCACGCCTCGTCATTCGGCATTCGGCCTTGCTGTTTGATTCGTCATTCGGGCTTCGCCATTCGCCATTGTTTTCTCAGTACACCCGGACCAGTTCAGCCTTCGGATAGTAGTACCGGACGATTTCCTCGCCGGTCTTGCCGTGGGCCGCCAGGTACTGGGCGCCCCACTGGCACAGGCCGACGCCGTGGCCGTACCCGCGTCCGTCGGTCAGTGCAATGCGGTCGCCGCGGTCTTCGATGGTGAACCACGTGCTGGGCACTTTCGAGGCCCCGACGAGTATCCGCCAGTACCCGGCCCGCAGCAGGACCGACTTGCCGGCCGTATCGACGATGCGGATCCGCTGGGCCCGTCCGTCGCGGCCGGTCTGGGTGGCGACCTCGACGCGCCACACGTCGCCCAGCGCCGTGAGCGTCGCCAAGCCGCTGCGCCGGAGGGCATCGCTCACGTCCCGCTTCGTCAACACGACCGCCGGCCAACGGTACTTGGTCGACTCGCGGCAATAGGTGCACCGCGTGCCCCCCACGAGCGGCGCCGGCGTTGAACCCCCAAACACGCTCTCGGCCGGTACGGTGTCGCCCCCGCACGTCGAATGGTAGTACGTTCTGAACAGGGCGTGCTTGCCGTCGGCCGACCTGCACGTTGCGACAACGCCCCACGTGGCCTCCACGGCCTCCCACGCCGTGTCGGTCTCCGTGCCGACACCGGCGTAGACCTGGCTGAGGGTCGAGTCGTACACGTCGAAGTCGTGGCGGCGGCGCGCATTGCGTTCCCTCAGCGCGTAGGCGCGAGCGGCGATGCACTGGGCCTTGTACGCCTCCACGTGCCACGACGGGTACAGTTCGTTGGCGAGCACCCCCGCCAGGTACGCTTCCATCGGCAAGACGTTGACCAGCCGCACGGCGCCCTCGCCGGTCGGTGCGACCCGCAGGGTCCCGCGGTAACTGCGCCGCCTTGCCTTGCCGCCGACGGCTTGCGAGACCTGGACGGGCCCGTCGTCCGCGCCGGCCAGTTCCACGGCTCCGTTGACCGTGGCGATGCCCCCGAAGACCAGATGGCCGCCGGCGGCCGTAACCTGTGTCCAGTCGAGGCGCTTCCCGGAAGCGATCTCTCCCTGGCCGCCCGTCAGCCGCCACGACCCCTCGACCGCCACGGCCACCGATCGTGCATCGCTGCCGAGTCGAACGCGGATGAGGGGCACGTCGGCCCCCATGCGTGCGGCGCGTCGGGGCCGTTCGCACGCGCAGCCGCTGAACGAGCCGACGGTAACGCAGACCATCAAGGCGGTTCGAGCAACCATCGCGCCGGCGGTGCGCCCGTCCCGTGCAGCAGGTCTCATCACGTATTACCTCCGCAGCACTCGCGCCCCGCGCGAGCCCCTCCTCGAAACAGGTGCAGGTTGGTCGGGGCGAACCGTTCCTCTTCGCTGAAGATGCAGCCGCAGTACTGCTGCCGGTACAGGTTCCGGCGTTTCGCTTCCTCGTGCCCATGCTCCGCCAGCGGGCGCCAGTCCTCGTAAAGGAACCGGAGTCCCCTGGCCGTCGCCTCCTCTTCGCCGACGGCACGGACGGCGGCGTGGTCCTGGTGGACCGAGGTCAAGAGCGTCGTGGTGATGGTGGTGCACCCACGCTCGGCGGCAACGCGGGCCGTCTCGGCCAGGCGCAACCGGTAGCACGCCAGGCACCGCCGTGGCCGGTCCCACGGCACGGCCTTCAGGAACGCCTTGGGGTCGTAGGCCAGGTCAACCAGCACGTCGAGGCGTTCGGTGTCGGCCAGGACCTGGACGCTCTTGGCCCGCCGGCGGAACTCGAGGAGCGGCTGGATGTTCGGATTGTGGAAGAAGAGCGCGAACGGCCCCGCGCGGCGAAGCGGCTCCAGAATGGCCGCTACGCACTCGCCGCAACACACGTGGACAAGGAGAGAGGCGCCCAAAGTTCGGAGTCCAAAGTTCAGCGTCTCACGTCCAAAGTCCAAAGTCAAGGATCACGGAGACGGTTCCGAAAACCCCCGGCCGCCTCACACGTCGGCTGTGTCCTTTGGACTCCGGACTTTGGCTGGCCGGGTCAGCCGCTCAAGGCAAGACCGTAGCGGCGAAGCACCTGCTTGACCTCGTTCAGGGAGGTTTCGCCGAAGTTCTTGCAGGCGAGCAACCGTTCCTCGGTCAGATTCGCGAGTTCGCCCAGGCTTGCGATGGCAAGCCGGTCGAGGGCCTTGCGGCTTCGTGCGCTGAGTTCCAGGTCGGCGATAACCACGCTCTCGCCGTCGTCGCGTGAGGGCGTGGCCATGATGACGGGGGCTGCCGGCATCGGCGTGCCGATCTTGTGTTCCTTTCCCTCGACGGTCATACCCAGGTGGAGGTTCTTCGACGCGAGCATATCCTTGATCTCCTGGAGGCTGGTCTCGCCGAAGTTTTTGTAGGAGAGCAGTTCCTGCTCGGTGTGCTGGATGAGGTCGCCCAAGGTTTTGATGTTCATCTTGCGCAGGCAGTTGCGGCTTCGGACGCTGAGTTCGAAGTCCGTCACGGGGATTTCAAGAACCTGGTTCCGCTTGTCGCGTCGGCGTTCGCTCTCCTCATCGTAATACATGAACCTGGAGGCCCGGGCGTCGCGCAGGAACAACTTGGCCCGCTGGTGGTTGGGGTTGGCCTTGAGGACGCGGCTGAAACACGCAATGGCTTCATCGTAACGGCCGGCGTCTTCGTAAAGGACGCCCAGGTTGATTAAGGCCCCCTCGTAGACGGGAGGCTGCTGGACGCACTGCTTGTAGTAGTCGATGGCCAGATCCTCTCCGCCCCGAAGGTCGTAGAGGTAGGCCAGGCGGAAGAGAGTAGCCCGGTGCGCCGGTTGCAGTTGGAGGGCTCGCTCGTAGGCATCGATGGCGCCTTCATAGCGGCCCTGGGCCTCGCGAACGTACCCCAGGTGATAGTGGTAGGCGGCGGTTTCGCCCTGGCCGTCGCGGGTCTGCGCGAGAAGCCTCTCGGCCTCCTCGCTCCGCCCTTCCATGCACGCCCGTTCGATTTCGCTCATTGCGTCAGCCACAGCGTCACCTCCGCGGAAACGGTCGCCCCGGGCGGCAGACCACCCCGCCGCCCCACAAAGCGGCATATTCTACCAAGACAGCGGAGACTTGCAAGCCTTCTTGCGCTGCGTGTACAGTACCGCCGTGATGGCCACGCCAGGCGCCAACGCGAAAGGGGGCCGCCCGCGCCGGCTCACGCGCCGGTGTCTGCTCGGCGCAGCCGTGGGGCTGCCGGCGGCCGGCGCCGGAGCCGCCGCCTACGCCCGGTGGGTCGAGCCGACCTGGATCGACGTCGTGCAGCGCGACCTGCCGGTGCCGGACTTGCCTGCGCCGTGGGAAGGCGTACGGGTGGGTCTGATTGCGGACCTTCACCACTGCCCACAGGTGCCGCTCGACTATCTGGCCGAAGGGCTCCGGCGTCTGGCCGACCTCAAGCCGGACCTCGTGGCGGTGGCGGGCGACTTCGTGACGGGTCGGCAGGCCCGGCACGCCGAGGCGGTGGCGGGGCTGTTCGAGAGGTTGACGCCGCCCCTCGGCGTGTTTGCGTGCCTCGGGAACCACGACTACGGCGTCGTCCGGCCGGCCAGGCATGCCAAAGCCCAGGCCGTGGCCGACGCCCTGCCGCGCGCGGGGGTTCGCGTCCTGCGGAACGAAGCGCTGCGGCTGACGCAAGACGGTCAGGACGTGTGGATCGCGGGGACCGAGGACCTGTGGTCCGGCCGCCTCGATGCGGAGAAAACGCTGCGGGAGGTTCCGAAGGGCGCCGCCAGCATCGTCCTCTGCCATAATCCGGACGCCGCCGACGCCCTGGCCGCAGCAGGCGCCGGGGCCATCCTTTCAGGCCACACACACGGGGGGCAGGTCCAGGTGCCGCTGGTCGGGCCGCCCATCCTGCCGGTCAGAAACAAGCGCCGTTACGAAGGGCTTCACCCGGTGGGCGGGTCGTGGTTGTACATCAACCGGGGCCTGGGGTGGCTGCTGAAGGTCCGTTTCGCCGGCCGGCCGGAGATTACGATTCTCTCGCTTTGCCGCGCGCCTGCCCCTCGCGCCGCCACCGCTTGAACCACACAATCCCCGCCATGACGAGAACAGGCCCACCCAGAAGCACCACCAGGGCGACCAGGATGATGACGAGTTCCCACGGGCCGAGATTGAAGAAGGCGAGCATCGGTCTGGGGCGACCCTCAGGAGGAGCGGCAGGATACCGCCGGCGTCACGCAGGGGGCGAGGCGTCGGTCGGCGGCTGCGGCACGTCGGTCGGCGGCTGCGGGGCGGCGGCAGGCGGGGCGGACTTCTTGCGCGCCACCAGCACCACGACCACCACGACAGCCGCAGCCAGCACGACGAAGAACATGAAGCAGGCCGCCAGGATGGCCAGTTCCCACGGCCCCGGCATCCAGAAGGCGAGCATAGGCATGACCGATCTCCCTTGCACGGCACATCGCGGCCAGCGCAACGAGCCGCCCACCAAGCCGCAGGCGGCTCGACACGGCGCGGGCGCTGCCCAGGACGGTGCTCTAGGTATCGTCGGCGGCCTTGTCGATCTCGTCGGCGGTCTTGGTGACCTCGTCCTGGACTTCCCTCAGGCCCTTCTTGAATTCGACAATGCCTTTGCCGAGGCTCTTGCCGACCTCCGGCAGTCGCCGCCCGAACAGAATGAGGGCGATGATGGCGATGATCGCCAGTTCCCACGGTCCCGGCATC
>DATKXP010000191.1:0-2747 GCA_035529015.1 Phycisphaerae bacterium
GCCTTGGCAGGGGCGAGGCATGCCTCGCCCCGTTGAGCCGTCGCCGTAGCGGCGACGGGAATGGGCGCCGATGTTCCAACGGCAACGACCGTCGGCGCGGGCGCCGACGGCTAAACGCTGCGCCTTGGTAGGGGCGAGGCAGGCCTCGCCCGTGTCGTCGCGCCGACACGGCGGGCCGGGCGCGCGGCACATGCTTCTTTCGCCCCTGCGGGGCTTAGCGAATCGTTGTTTCTGGTGCTCGGCGACCCAGGGTTTGCGCCCCTGGGCTACTGCCTGGCGCCCCGTCGGGGCTGACGGCACCACGAACGCTCTCTCCTTCGACGTCGAGCACTTGGTGCTGGCATAGCCCACGTTGACGGATTATGATGGCTAGGGTGCCCCAAGACGGTGCCAACGCCGAAACGGCGGGGGGGATAAGGTGTATGCCACCCATAGCCTCTCCAGCGGCCCCGGCCGCCCTCGGAAGAGGAGAAAACAGTATTGTGTCCCCGGAATAACGGCCCATCGCCTGACCCATCGGTTGTACGCCCGGTACAAGGAACACTACGGCACGGTACTGTGCCAAGACGTGCGGAAAGGCGTGGGCGGGAACTGCCCGCAGGTCGTGGGTCGGGCCGCACGCTGGGCGGCCGAAATCCTTATCGAGGAATTCGGGCCGGCATGACCGTGGCCGCTGGCGACGGGGACAAGTTGAAGGCGGCCGCAACCTCGTCGGCGTGTCGGTGTTCAAGGATTCTGCGAAGGGAGATTGCGATGCTGATCGAACGCGAACCACGTAGGTGGTGCCTTCATTCGGGCCGGTGCCAGGTTTCACGATGGGGTTGGTTGCTCCTGTCTTTATCCTTCGCGATGCTGGTCGCGATATCGCCGCTCCCTGCCGCCGAGAACGGAAAGGCCGCAGGTGCTGCGGGGGCGGCTCAGGCCGGCGAGTCGGCGAAGGCGCATCGGCAGTCCGGTGAGACGTCCCCGGCCAGGCCGAAGAGCCGTGCGGAATCCCTGCGTGCCATCCTTTCCCGCCTCGGCGTGGGCGAGGGCTCCGTCGTGGCCGACGTCGGCGCCGGCCGGGGAGGGGATACATGGGTCTTTGCAGAAACTGTGGGCGACACGGGGACCGTCTTCTCCGAGGAGATCTTCGAGAGCAACGTCAAGGCGATCAAAAAGGGGGCTGAGCAAAAAGGGCTGGCCCAGGTCCGGCCGGTCCTTGGCCGCAGCGACGACCCGTGCCTGCCCGCCGATTCCGTCGACGTGGTCTACATGCACTACGTCTACCACCACATGGCCAAGCCCCGGCCGATGCTGCGGGGCATATGGCGCTGTCTGAAACCGGGGGGCCACTTCGTCGTGGTCGACCGGCACCGCGGCACGTTGCGCGACTGGGTCGAGCGGTCTCTCCGCGAGAAGAAGCATTTCTTCATCGCCGAGACCACGATCGTCCGGGAAGCGAGGGAGGAGGGGTTCGCCCTCGTCGACTGCCCGGACGACTGCTGGCACGAGAAGGAGCCGTTTGTCCTTATTTTCGAAAGGCCGAAGGGCGCCGAGGGCCCCGGCCGGGACCCCGACGCCTTCAAGCCCCTCCCGGCGGGGCAGGCTTCCCGCCTCTTTCTTCCACTTGGACAGGAGTACAAGCGGCCGGTCTTCATCGCTCTGGGAGAGGCGCGGCCGTTAATGGAGCCGATCCTCCGGGCTGCTTCCGGCCAGGGGCTGGAGATCGTTCTGGAAGAATGGGCCACGCAGAAGGACGAACGGCCGCCGCTGCCCGAAAACGTTTCCCTCCCATCGGTCCTCACCGAAAACGGTGATCCCCATCTGGGCCCTGAGCCCGTGGATGTGGTGTTCTTCCTGGATAGTTATCATCTGCTCTTCCACGGCAAGGCCTTGCTGGCCAGGATCCACGAGCGGCTTGCGCCGGCCGGCTGCGTCTACGTGCTTGACCGGGAAGCGCAGAAGCCGCTGTCCCGTCGGGAGGCGAGCCACCGCAGGCAGATAGGGCCGGAGACCGTCAAGCAGGAGATGACCGAGGCCGGTTTCTCCCTCTGGTTCGAGGGCCCGCCCCCGGCCCCCGACCGCTTCCTTCTGGTCTTCGGCAAGAGTGACGCCCAGAAGATCCGACGGGAAGACGATCCTTTCGTCGGCGGTCCGCAGATTCGCCAGCCCCCCGACGAGTGGCTCCGCGAAAACCGTTGGCGCCTCCGGGGCTTCGAGGCCGCCGATGGGAAGTTTGTCCCATTTTCGGAGCGAGAACGTCAGGCGAAACCGGAAGTCGTCTCGTCGGCGTCGGGTGAGAAGCGGATTCTGAACATCTCCGCGGAAGGGCTTCGGCTCGTTTTCGAGAAGAAGGGCGACGTGTACGCGTTGACGGATTGTCAATCCTTGGCCGAGTAGCGGCCCGTCGCGGAACGGGAAGCGGCCGCGGCACCTTCGAGAGAGGGTGCGGGTGAGGCATGCTTGGCCCCTACTGCCGGCGTTTGCCGCCGATCAGCCGTTCCTGGCGCCCTTGCGGCTTGCCATGTTGAGAAGGGGCCCGTTGGGCGGCGCGAGGTAATGTTGCGGTTCGCGGCCTGCCCACCTGAACAACGCACGGCCGGGCAAGACCGGCCGCCGGCCACGGCACGGGCCGTACCCGTGCCAGGGTGGCACACCTTGGTGTCGGCCCCAGTTGCCCCGTTACTCAGTCACGTCACCCTGGCGATTTTTGTTAGAACTCTAACAACTTCCGCCGCCATTTTCGAGACGTAAGTCCTTCTCGC
>DATKXP010000192.1:0-7449 GCA_035529015.1 Phycisphaerae bacterium
CGCGACACCGGCACGGCCGCGTGCGTGGAGGCCAAGACCGGCAAGATCGTGTGGCAGGAACGGATCGGCGGCGAGTACGCCTCCTCACCCCTCTACGCCGGCGGCCGCATCTACTTCTTCGGCCTGAGCGGCAAGACCACCGTCATCGAACCCGGCCGCGAGCGCAAGGTCCTGGCCGTCAACGCCCTCGACGGCAAGATGATGGCCTCCCCCGCCGTCGCCGGCAACGCGCTGTTCCTGCGGACCGAGACGCACCTGTACCGTATCGAGGAATAAGAGAGCCTGTTGTGCAGGTCGCCCTGGCTTCCGCGTGGTGGCCTTCCCAGGCCCACCACGCATGATTCAAGGTGTCTGGCGGCGGCCTGGGAAGGCCGCCGCGCGGAGTTTGCGGGTCACAGGGTCCACGGCGACCGCATCGGGCGGCCGAGCCAGCGGTTGGCGTCGTCGTCGCCGACGAAGACTTCCGTCGCCGGGTCCCACGTCAGCGCTCGGCCCGTCCAGTGGGCGATGCACCCGAGGTGCGAGAGGATGGTCGATTGGCACCCGACCGACACGTCGCAGGCCGGTCGCTCGCGCGTCCGGATGCAGTTCAGCCAGTTCTGATGGTGGCCGGCGATCATGCCTTGGCCGGGCCGGCGGCGAGCGCCTTCCAGAATCTCCGCGGGGTGCGTCCTCAGGTAACCGCCCCGGCCGACCTGCACCCAACCGTTCTCGCCCACGAACAGGGCGCCGAAGTTGGTCAGGCGCGTCTTCACGTCCCAGCCCTCCGGCACGAACACATTCCGTCCGTCCAAGTGGGGGCCGACCACCTGGAGCAGCACACCGCTCGCGTACCGGTAGGTCAGGACGGGGACCTGGCCGGTCTCGGGCGGCGTGATCTCGACCGGGCCGCTCTCGTCCATGCCCAGTCCCCACTGGACCACGTCGAAGGCATGGACGGCGTTGCTCGTGAGGTTCCCGCCGCCGAAGTCGCGGCAGAAGTGCCAGGGCACGACGTGCGGCGGCCGGCCGTACGGATGGTAACGCCGGTTGTACGGCCGCCACGGCGCCGGGCCGAGCCACAGGTCCCAGTCCAGACCGTCCGGAACGGGTTCCGCGGGCAGGTCCACGTCGCTACTTGTGCCGGGGAAGTTGATGTACACGACGCGCACCTTCCCGATGGCGCCGCGCTGCACCAGGTCGCAGGCGATGTGAAACTCGGTCGTCGAACGCTGTTGAAGCCCGCTCTGGCACACCCGGCCGTACCGGCCGACCGCCCGGACCATGGCCCGCGCCCCGCGGGCGGTCAGCGAGATGGGTTTCTCGCAGTAGATGTCCTTGCCCGCCTTGGCTGCCAGCGTCGTCGCCAGGGCGTGCCAGCGGTCGCCGGTGGCGACGACCACCGCGTCGATATCGTCGCGGGCCAGCAGGTCGCGAAGGTCGTTGTAGGCCGCGCAGCCTCGGTACGTCGCGCCGGGCCGCTGCTCGGCGTATCCCTGCTCGACGGTGGCCTTGGCGTTCTCGCGGCGCCAGCGGTCCACGTCGCAGACAGCAAGAACCTGGGCGTCCGGGTACGACACGCAGCATCGGACGTGCCCCCGGCCCATCATGCCGACACCGATGAAGCCGAGGGTGATACGCTCGCTCGGCGCCGCGGCGCCTTCTGCGCCGAGCGCCGACGCGGGCGCGACGTACGGCGCCACGGCCAGCGCCGCCGCGCCCTTCAGCCACGTTCGCCGTGTGACTCCTGTTTCCTTTGCTGACATGGTGGGCTCCTTGCACCTACCCATAAAGCAAGTGCGCCCGTAATTCAACCGTGAACTGCGCGGCACGGCGCCACGCCGTGCGCGGCGGGTCTCCGTACCTGTTTATCGCGTGTGGCACGGCTGGCTTGCCCAGCCGTGTTCTTGCCGCAAAACGTGTCCACGGCTGGACGAGCCAGCCGTGCCACACGCGATTGACTGCCTTGGCGGGTACGTTAAACACGTACGGTCTCCGGACCGGCCGCGCACCGCGCACGAGGCGGCAACCTTCAACTGGCAAAGGGGGCGCCCGGTGGTATGATAACGCCTGACCGCGCGAGACGACTCCGCCGCCGCGTGCACCACCGACGTAAGGAGGGCGATCCATGTCCGAGACGCCAGTCGATCGACGCAGGTTCCTCGAGCAACTCGGCCTCGGTTCCCTGGGGCTGACGGCGGCCGGCACCCTGGCCGCGCAGACCCTTGCCGCCGGGCAGCCGAAGAAGCAGAAGACGTGGCAGCCCGTCTCCGACCGCAAGATCCGTTTCGGCATCGTCGGCTACGGCGTCTGCCGCTTCGGTGCCGCCTTCGGATTCCAGGACCATCCGAACGTCAAGATCCTCGCCGTCAGCGATCTGATTCCCGACCGCCGGGCCGGACTCATGAAGGCCTGCCGGTGCGAGAAGTCGTACGAATCGCTCGAAGTGCTGGTGAAGGACCCCCGGATCGAGGCGGTGTTCGTCGCCACCGACGCCCCCAGCCACGCGCGGCACTGCATGGAGGCCCTCAAGCACGGCAAGCACGTCATGACGGCCGTGCCCGCCACGTGGGGATCCATCGAGGAGGCCGAGCAACTCGTCGAGACCGTCCGCAAGACCGGCCTCAAGTACATGATGGCCGAGACCAGTTGCTACCGGGCCGACTGCCACGCCATGCGCGAGATTTTCCGGGCCGGCGGGTTCGGACGCCTCGTCTACTCCGAGGGCGAGTACTATCATTACACCGCGAAGCCGATCGACTCGTTCAAGGGCTGGCGCATCGGCAGCCCGCCGCTCTGGTATCCCACCCACTCGACCGCCTACTACGTCGGCGTGACCGGCAAGCGGTTCACCTCCGTTTCCTGCGCCGGGTTCCGCGGCGACTTCCCCTCCATTCAACCCGGCGCCAACCGGTACGACAACCCGTTCTCCGACGAAATCGCCCTGCTGCGGACCAGCGAGGGCGGCGCGTCGCGCATGTCCAAGTTGAGGGCCGTACGCGGACGCATCGTCGAGACCGGCCGCGTCTTCGGCGAACGCGGATGGATGGACGACACCGGATACCACGGCGTGGCGAAGAACCTGCCCGACACCGCCCGTCCGCCCCTTCCGCCGGGCGTTCCTGGCGGGGGGCACGGCGGCTCGCACGGACTGCTCGCCGACGAGTTCGTCACGGCGATCCTCGAGGACCGCCGGCCCCTGGTCAACGTCTACGAGGCCCTGGCCATGACCGTGCCCGGCATCGTCGCCCACCAGTCGGCCCTGAAAGACGGCGAGACGCTCAACGTCCCGCAATACGACGCGCCCAAGGCCTGATGCGACAACGGCACTTCTCGCGCGGCGTTTCGCTACGGAACCGTTAGCCGGCGGGCTTGCCCGCCGCGCGTGGATTGCTCGTTAGACGGGAATTGCCAGGAGGGCCATGCCATGAACCGCCTTGGCACGGATCGAACCCTCACGCGCCGCACGGCGCTGCGCCGAATGGCCGCCGGCGCTTTTGCCGTCGTCGGTGTTGCCCATCGCACCTCGGCCGGGGAACAGCCTGCGGCCAAGGCACCCGTCTGCGTCGAGCGGCTGCCCAACGGCGTCGAAATCTGGCAGGTCACCACCGAGGCGCTCGCCCAGTCGAACATCTACTGCGAGGTCCCTTACTGCTCGCGCGACTCGCGGCACTTCGTGTACCAGCGGCACAACCCCAAACTCTCCGGCAACCGCACCGAGTTCATGGTCGTGGAACTGGGCACCTGGAAACAGCACCGCCTCGACGCGGCCGCCTCCATCTCCGGCTGCGCCGTCTCGCCGCAGGGCGCGTTCTATTACATCAAGCGCACGCCCGGCGGCGAACTCGACCTGATGCGGGCCGACCTGGCCGAGGGCACACCCCGGCCCGTCTACCACATGAAGAACGAGCCCTGGATCGCTCTGGGCACCGTGTCGGCCGACGGGCGGTACTTCGCGCGCGGCAAGCGGCTGGACGACGCCTGGACGTCGTTCGGCATCGTCCTGTTCGACCTGAAGCAGGGCCGACATGATGTGATTGACCGCGACCCCTTCATCCTCAACCCGCATCCCCAGTTCGAGTTCGCCGAGAGCCGGCGCCTCATGATCCAGCACAACCGCGGAGGCAAGTACACGCCCGACGGCAAACGCCTCCAACTCGTCGGGCCCGAGGGGGCCACGCTCTATCTGCTCTCGGTGCCCGGCGGCAAGCGGACCACACTCCAGGTCGGAACGCCTCACACCACGTCCTGCACCGGACACGAGGCCTGGATCGGCGCCACCGGCGAGATGCTCCTGTCGGTCAGCGCCCGAGGCGACTACGCCCCCGACAAGGGCAACCTGTTGGGCGTCCGTGCAGGGCAGGCCGCGAGGGTGGTCGCCAAGGGATACCGCTTCAACCACGTGGGAGTCAGCCGATGCGGACGTCTCTTCTGCTGCGATGACTGGCAAGGGACCTACAAGATCGTGATCGGCTCCGTCGCCACCGGCAGGACGGCCGTCGTGTGCGACTCGCGCACCGTGCCCGACCGCGCCCAGAACACCCATCCTCACGCGTACCTGACGCCCGACCTGGGGTGGGTCGTCTTCAACTCGAACCGCAGCGGCTTCCCCCACGTCCACGCCGCCCGCGTCCCGCCGCAGATGACCGCCGATCTCCTGAAAGCCTGACGCCGGCCACGCCCATCGAGCCGGGAGCGGAACCTCCCCGTCACGCTCCCCACCGTGGGCCCCCGAGCGATGGGTGGCATGGTCATCCCGAAGGTGGCCGAGCCACACCTTGGGTGGTGACCATGTTCCGACCCCCCGGCGCCAAGCAAGGGCCGCCAAGCCCCACCACTCGCCTTCTTGTCGTTGCTTCCGAGGGGTATCGCGATAGATTATCTGCACGTCAGGCAACCGCACGAGTGCAGTGCCGTCTGCCCTGGACCCGGAAGGCACAGTAGCAGGGAGGAATTGGCATCCTGTGTTCGGAATCCTGCCAGAATCCGAACCAGGGGGGTACGATGTCTGGGGCGCTTCCCACTGACGCATGGCAACTTGCTTGACTTGCTGAAATTCTGTGCTATAGTTCCCCTTGCAGGGGGCAAGAAACATGTCGAGCGGAATGTTACGGGGCTGGCCTCCGGTGAGGAGCGCGGCCTGTTTTATTGGCTTGTTGCCAACAAGGGCCGGTCTCCGGCACACACCGGGAAAGCCGGCCTTTTGCTTTTCGGGCGCTGACAGGTTGTGATGAAAGAACCGGGGGAGAACTGGAGATCGCGCTTTCTCTTTGGCAACTCGCATGGCATGAAAGGGCATTAGCGATGATCAGCGCAAGAGGCGTGGCGAGGGCGGCGGTTGTGGCGGCGATGGTGCTGCTGCCGGCCTGGGCGGTGCAGGCCATTACGATTGACACCGTCACCGTGGGCAATCCCGGCAACGTGGCAGACGACACCGGCTACGGCTCGGTGCCCTACACCTACAACATCGGCACGTACGAGGTGATGGCCGGCCAGTACACGGCATTCCTGAATGCCGTGGCCGGTATGGACATCTACGCGCTGTACGACGCGGACATGTCGCGGACCGACAGGGGCAGCGGGATCACGCGGAGTGGCGGCGGGACCGTGGTCAACCCCTACACCTACACGGTGGACGCCAATTTCGTCAACCGGCCGGTGAATTATGTTTCCTGGGGCGACGCGGCACGGTTTGCCAACTGGCTGCACAACGGCCAGCCGACGGGGGCGCAGAGCGCCGGCACCACCGAGGACGGGGCGTACTTCCTGGACGGCGCCACGAGTAAGACGGCCCTGCTGGCCGTGACACGCGAGGCCGACTGGAAATGGGCGATCACCAGCGAGGATGAGTGGTACAAGGCGGCGTACTACGATCCGGCAACCGGCACTTACTTCGAGTACCCCACGAGCAGCAACACGGCCCCGGGCCAAGACATGACCGACGTCTCCGGCAACAACGCCAACTACTGGACGGCCCCCTATGTCTACCCCATCGATTCCGGCAAGTACACCACGGTCGCCGGCGAGTTCCAGAACTCCGACAGCCCTTACGGCACGTTCGACCAGGGCGGGAACGTCTGGGAGTGGAACGAGTCGATCCTGTACGGGTCCAATCGCGGCTTGCGGGGCGGGTCGTTCAAAGACGGCGACGGCTACCTCCAGGCGGCGGGTTGGTTCGCCTACGACCCGACGAACTGGACCGGCGGTATCGGGTTCCGTGTCTCCGAGGTGATTCCTGAGCCGGTCACGATGGCGGGGATGGTCCTGGGCATCGGCGGCCTGGTTGGGTACGTCCGCCGCCGGATGGCCAGGTAAGGACGCCGGTCTTTTGACTTTGTGTTCATACGGGCGGTCCAATGTGGCCGCCCGTTGTCTTGCGCGGCGTGGCATGGGCCGGCGACGCGAGTTCGAAATGTCCGCCCCTACGGGCGTCCGTAGGTATTCTGGGAACACAATACCATTTTCTCCTCTTCCGTGAGCGGCCGGGGGCACTGGACAGGCTATGGGTGGCAACCACCTTATCTCCCCCGCCGTTTCGGCCTCGGCACCGCCTTGGGGCGCCCTGGCCATCATAATCCCTCAACGTGGGCTATGCCGGCACCAAGTGCTCGACGTTGAAGGAGAGGGCAGCCGTGGTGCCGTCAGCCCCAACGGGGCGAGAGCCGGCAGCCCCGGGCAACGCCCGGGGTGGTCGAGCGATCCAACCACCATTCATAAGCCCTGAAAGGGCGCTGGGAAGTTGTTCCGCCCTTTCAGGGCGGGGTTGTGGGACGGGGCGGTTTGGCCTTTGACCCAGGCCGCCGGCCTGGCCTCTGGAACCGGACCCTTTCAGGCTCTCGGACCTGCCGCCAGGCCGCTGCGCCCGCACAAACGCACGGCCCCGGCCCTGAACATGGTCACCCTGCGGGCTGACCATGCCACCCGCAGGTTCCCCCCACGTCCCCGGGTTTTGTTAGAACTCTAACAACTTTTCCCGCCATTTCCGAGACGTAAGTCCTTTCCACACAAGGCCTTACGCAGATCGCCCGATTTCGGCCTCACATATTGCATTCGCGCCATACGTTAAATCCGCTCTTGCGCAGCCAGTCGGCCGAAATTGCCCTTTTCGATAGCGCCAGGGCCGTTTTTCGCCTCCCGATTTTGTTAGAGTTCTAACAATCTCCGAGCCGTTCTCCGCCCCTGTTCCCCGTTCCCTGGTCCGTGGTCCCCGCCTTTTGTATACTTTAGAACATATTGGCCCCGCTCCACGTAGGTTAAAAAAGGGGTAAAAAGGAGCAAGAACGGGGTAAGTTTGAGCAAAAAGCGATCAAAAACCGATCAAAAAGGAGTAAGTTTTGCCTTGCCTATCTTAACATTCGCGCCCCGAATCGCCGTTTCTGGCTCAGAAACGGGGTTCGGCCCTCCGAAAAGCGCGATTTTAGGGGGTCCCGGGAAAGGCCGTTTTCGTAAAGTATACAAAACGCCGGGGGG
>DATKXP010000193.1:0-4887 GCA_035529015.1 Phycisphaerae bacterium
AGGAAGGGTTCCTGGGCGAGGCCCTCGAGTTCCGGACCGCGTTCCTGCACGGCGGCAGCGCCGACCCGGCGGCGCCCTTGAAGTGGAAACTCTCGGCGGCGGCCGGAGGCGGCGTCATCGCCGACCTCGCATCCCACGTCCTCGACCTGATGCACCATCTGCTCGGCGACTACGACACGCTGACGGCGGCCTCGCACATCGCGTACCCCAAGCGGCCGTCGCCCGACGACCCGTCGCGCCTGCTCGACGTCGATGCCGAAGACTGTGTGATGGTCCTTGCGCGGATGCGGTCCGGGGCGCTGGGCACCATCGAGGCCACCAAACTCGCCACCGGCGCCGAGGACGAACTCCGGTTCGAGATCCACGGCTCCCGAGGGGCCCTGCGCTATAACCACATGGACCCGCACCACCTGGAGGCGTACGACGCCACCGCCGCCGGCGCACCCGTGGGCGGAACGCGCGGGTGGACCCGCATCGACACGGGCCAGCGGTATCCGAAGCCCGCCACCGGGTTTCCGTCGCCGAAGGTCAGCATCGGCTGGCTGCGCGGGCACGTCGCCAGCATCGCCCATTTCCTGGAGGCGGTGCGCGACGGCGGGCCGGGCGACCCCGGCCTTGCGCAGGGCATCTACGTCCAACGACTGATCGAACGCGTCCGGCAATCCGCCGAGACGGGGCAGTGGGTGACGGTGTGACGGGCCGCATCCGGCCCGCACCGCCTGGAGGGACGTATCGCATGAAACGCAGAATGAGTCGCCGGGACTTTCTCAAGGCCGCCGCGGGCGCCGGCCTGCTGGCTCTTCCGCTGCGGACGCGGGCCGCTGCCGCGACGGGCGCGGGGCCCCTGAACGTCGTCTTCCTTCTCGTCGATGACCTGGGCTACATGGACATCGGCGCGAACAACCCCAGGACGTTCTACGAGACGCCGCACGTCGACCGGCTCGCCGCCACCGGCATGCGGTTCACCCAGGGCTACGCCGCCAACCCCGTGTGCAGTCCCACGCGTTACAGCATCATGGCGGGCAAGTATCCCAGCCGCGTCGATGCCACGAACTTCTTCAGCGGCGCGCGCGCCGGCCGGTTCAAACCCGCGCCGCTCCACGACCGGATGCCGCTGAGCGAGGTCACCGTGGGCGAAGCGCTCAAGGCCCGCGGCTACGCCACGTTCTTCGCGGGCAAGTGGCATCTGGGCCCCACCGAAGAGTACTGGCCCGAGAACCAGGGCTTCGACGTCAACAAGGGCGGACACAGGCACGGCGGACCGTGGGGCGGAAAGAAGTATTTCTCGCCGTACGCCAACCCGCGTCTGACCGACGGCCCGCCCGGCGAGCACCTGCCCGACCGCCTCTCCACCGAGACCGTCCGCTTCATCGAGGTCCACAAGGACGGGCCGTTCCTGGCCTACCTCGCCTTCTACTCGGTCCACACGCCGCTGATGGCGCCGAAGGAACTCGTCGAGAAGTACCAGGCCAAGGCCAAACGCCTCGGCCTGGACGGCAAGGACGAGTTCGCCAAGGAAGAGCAGGTCTCGCCGGGCAAGCAGTACGGCACGATGGCCCGCGACTACCGAATCCTGCAGAAGCACGCCGTGTACGCGGCCATGGTCGAGTCGATGGACCGCGCCGTCGGCAAGGTCCTCAAGAAACTCGACGACCTCGGCCTCGCCGGCCGCACGGCGGTGATCCTGATGTCCGACAACGGCGGGCTGAGCACCTCGGAGGGCTCGCCCACGTCGAACCTGCCCCTGCGAGGCGGCAAGGGATGGCTGTACGAAGGCGGCATCCGCGAGCCGTTCCTGATCCGCTGGCCCGGCGTCACGCGCCCGGGCAGCGTCTGCGAGGTGCCGGTCATCAGCACCGACTTCTACCCGACGATTCTCGAGATGACCGGGTCACAGGCCCGTCCGTCGCAGCACCTCGACGGGGTCTCGCTCGCGCCGCTGCTCCGCGGCGGCAAGGAACTGGAGCGCGAGGCGCTGTACTGGCACTACCCCCACTACTCCAACCAGGGCGGTTTCCCCGGCGGCGCCATCCGCATGGGCGACTGGAAACTCATTGAGCGATTCGAGGACGGCCGCGCCCACCTCTACAACCTCCGCGAGGACGTCGGCGAGCGCGACGACCTTGCCGGACGCCACCCCGACCGCGTCGCTCAGATGCGCCGCCAACTCCACGCCTGGTACAAGGAGGTGGACGCCAAGTTCCTCCAGGCCAAGCCGGGCGGTCCGGAGCCCTGGCGCCCGTGACCGGGCATGGGAGTCGTGTTCCGTCCTCCCCAACTCCTCGCGGGTTATAGGGGAAACCTGAAGGCACGGGCGCCGCTTAATCAAGCAAGCACCGGCTCTTTGGCGCGCCAAAGAGACGGAGGATCGACTGCCCATGTTGACACCGGCGAACCGAAGTCGGCGGCGGTTTCTGGCCAGACTCGGCGGCGCTGCGGCCGTGGCCGTGGGCGGACCGTCCGTCATCCCCGCGTCCGCCCTGGGGAAGGGCGAGAGCGTCGCGCCGAGCAACCGGATCACCGTCGGCTGCATCGGCGTGGGGAACCAGGGCCACGCCGTCATGCGGAACTTCCTCGCCCAGGACGACGCACGCGTCGTGGCCGTCTGCGACGCCAAGACGTGCTGCGTGGATATGGCCAAGCGCCGCGTGGACCGCCAGTACGCCGATCGCAGTTGCGCCACCTGCGCCGACTGGCGCGACCTCGTTGCCCGCGACGACATCGACGCCGTCCTCATCGCCACGCCCGACCACTGGCACGTGCTGATGGCGCTCGCCGCGGCGCGGGCCGGCAAGGACATGTACCTGGAGAAGCCGATCGGCCTCAGCCTGGCCGAGGACCGGGCCCTGCACGCCGCGGTGCGGCGGTTCGGGACGGTGTTTCAGTTCGGCACGCACCAGCGCTCGGACAGCCGGTTCCGCCGCGCCTCGGAACTCGCGAGGAACGGCCGGATCGGCCGCATGCACACCATGAACGTGTGGTGCCCCGGCAGCCGCCCGGGCGGCTCGACCGAGGTCGTCCCCGTGCCGGACTACCTGGACTATGACAGGTGGCTGGGCCCTGCCCCGTTCGTGCCGCATACTCAACACCGCTGCGCGAACAGCATCGTCCCCGGCGAGCCGTACAAGATCTGGCCGTTCATCGCCGACTACTGTTGGGGGTGGATCGTCGGCTGGGGCATCCACGCGCTGGACATCGCGCTGTGGGGCGCGGGGCCGGACCTCGGCCCGCCCCTGGAGGTCGAAGGCACCGGCACGATCCCCGACCACGGGGCGTGCAACACGGCCACCACCTGGCGGGTCACCGTCACGTACGGCGGCGGCATCACGCTGAACTTCACGGGCCCGCCGGCGCCGGATGAGTGGCGGAGGCGTTACGGCAGAATCCGCGACCACGGCACCGTCTTCGAGGGCACCGAGGGGTGGGTCCACGTGGACCGCGCTGGGATGAACGCTCATCCGAAGAGCCTGCTCAACGCGGCCGCCCAGCCGGGCGAGACTCGCCTGTACGACAGCCCGGGCCACGTGCGCAACTTCCTGGACTGCGTGAAGAGCCGGGCCGAGACGATCTGCCCCATCGATGCGGCGATGGAGGTGGACACCCTGTGCCAACTGTGCGCCATCGCCGTGCAACGTGGGCGGCGGCTTCGATGGGATGCCGCGACCAAACGGTTCGTTGACGATGAGACCGCCAATCGGCTTCTCACCCGCGCGATGCGCAGCCCGTGGCACCTGTAGCCTGCGAGGAACCTGGGAGGAGATCACCCATGTCGCACCCCATCAGCCGTCGTCGGTTTCTGAAGGTCTCGGCCGCTGCCGGAGCGTCGCTCGCCTGCACCGGACCGCTGGTGTCGGCGCGGGCGGCCTCGTCGCCCAACGAGAAACTCGACATTGCGGTCGTCGGGGTGGCGGGCCGCGGCGCGGCCAACCTGGGCGGCGTGCGCGGCGAGAACATCGTGGCCCTGTGCGACATCGACGCCCAGCGCCTGGCCGGCGCGGCCAAGCAGTTCCCCAAGGCCAAAACGTACGCCGACTTCCGCAAGATGCTCGGCGAGATGGACGCCCGGCTCGACGCCGTCGTCGTCTCCACGCCCGACCACACCCACGCGCCCGCTGCCGCCATGGCCCTTGCGATGGGCAAGCACTGTTACTGTGAAAAGCCGCTCACCCACTCCGTGCACGAGGCCCGCGTGGTGGCCGACCTCGCGCGCAAGAGCAAACGGGCCACGCAGATCGGCACCCAGATCCATGCGCGCGACAACTACCGCCGCGTCGTCGAACTCGTTCAGAGCGGCGCCGTGGGCCCCGTCCGCGAGGTCCACGTCTGGTCGGGCGCCAGTTACGGCGGCCAGGACCGGCCCAAAGACACGCCGCCCGTGCCCGACCACATCAACTGGGACCTGTGGCTGGGGCCGGCGCCCGAGCGGCCGTATCATCCGTGCTATCTGCCCGGACGGTGGCGCGGATGGTGGGACTTCGGGACCGGGGCGCTCGGCGACTTCGGATGCCATTACATGGACCTGCCGTTCTGGGCGCTCGGCTTGCGCTATCCCACGAGTGTCGAGGCCGAAGGTCCCCCCGTCCATCCCGAGACCACGCCGCGCTGGCTGATCGTCCGGTACGAGTTTCCCGCTCGCGGCAGCCTGCCGCCCGTCAACCTGACGTGGTACGACGGCGGCAAGCGGCCGCTGACGCTGCTCCAGCAGGACGGGCTCGTGAAGCCGGAGACGCTCAAGACGCCGCTGAGCCCGGCGAAATGGGGCAGCGGCGTCCTGTTCATCGGCGAGAAGGGCCTGCTCCTGGCCGACTACGGACGACGCCTGCTGTTGCCGGAGACGGCGTTCGACGGCTTCCAGCCGCCCGCCCCGACGATTCCCAACTCCGTCGG
>DATKXP010000194.1:0-2341 GCA_035529015.1 Phycisphaerae bacterium
CGGGGTACCGGCCCGTCATCACGGCCGCCCGTGTGGGCGAGCACACGGCGCACGCCGCATAGCCGTTCGTGAACTTCATGCCCCCCGCTGCCAGGCGGTCGATGTTGGGCGTCTCGTAGTACTTGCTGCCGTAACAGGCGACGTCGGTCCAGCCCATGTCGTCGATGAGAATGAGGACGACGTTCGGCTTGTCCTTGGGCGGCGCACCCGACGCGCGGGAGCGCGGCAGGGCGAGCGCGGCGGCCGAGAGGCCGACCGTTTTCAGGAACGTGCGGCGTTTCACAGGCTTCTCCTTTCTGCGTGGCGGCGCCGGTTCGGGGAGACCGACAGGTGCCGTCCTGTGGGCCTACAGGGGCCGGCTGCGGTTCTGGCTTTTGTATTGTTCGAGCAACGCGGTGAGGCGTTCGACGACCTCCGGCCGCTCGCGCCACAGGTTCTTTTCTTCGCCGGGGTCGGCGGCCACGTCGTAGAGTTGCCCCGGCGGTTCGTCCGGTCCTTTGCCGTCCCGCGTCCAGCCGCCGGAACCCTGGCCGAGAATAAGTTTCCAGTTGCCCTGCCGAACGGCAAACATCCCTCCCGCCGAATGGTGGACGATGGCTTCCCGAACAGGCTTGTCCCGTTTGTGGCCAAGCAGCGCCGGGAGGATGTTGTAGGAGTCTTCGCCCGCATCGTCGGGGAGGTCCTGGCCCAGGATGGCGGCCAGTGTGCCCATGAGGTCGACGTGGCAGATGGGTTCGTCGTTCGCCGCGCCCGCGGGCACGTGCTTAGGCCAGCGGGCGATAAACGGGACGCGGTGCCCACCGTCCCAGACGTCCGCCTTGATACCGCGGTAGATGTGGCTCGGGTTATGGCCATACCGGCGGACCGAGTTGACCGGGCCGCTCATGTCGGTGCCGTCGCGGCCGGGCGAGCCGTTGTCGCTGGTGAAGATGAGCAGCGTGTCATCCGCCAGGTGGTTGCGGTCCAGGGCGGCGACGACCTGTCCGACCACGTGGTCCACCTGGCAGACGAGGTCGCCGTAGGCGCCGGCGCGGCTCTTGCCGCGGAACTCCGGAGCCGGGGCGATGGGTGTGTGGGGGGCGGTCAGCGGCATGTACAGGAAGAACGGTCGGCCCGGGCGTTGCCCGGCCCGGCTCTCGATGAAGTGGACGGCCTTGCGCTCGAGCGCCGGCAGAATCTCGACCAGGTCCCAGCCCTCCAGCATGGGACCGGGATTGCCGAACATCGACTTGGGCTTCGGCTTCGTCGGGATGCCAACCGTCCGGTCGTTCTCGATGAAACAGTACGGCGGGTAGTTCGGTACGGCCGTGCCGAAGTAATAGTCGAACCCGCGCGTGGTCGGCCCGTCGGCGATCGGTTTGGTGAAGTCGACGCCCTGCCCCAGGCTTCCAACCTTGACGGGTTCGCCGTCGGCGGTGCGCCAATCCCAGCCCAGGTGCCATTTGCCGATGCAGGCCGTGTCGTAGCCGTGCCGGCGGAGCATGGCCGGCACGGTCAGCCGGTCCGGTTCAATGAGGGGTCGGCCCCACGGCCGCAGCACGCCCCGCTTCAGTTGGCTCCGCCAGCAGTACCGGCCGGTGAGCACGGCGTATCGCGTTGGGGTACACACGGCCGAGGGCGAGTGCGCGTCGGTGAACCGCATGCCCTGTTTGGCCAGGGCGTCGAGGTTGGGCGTCGGGATTTGCGAGTTCGGATTCTGGCAGGCGAGGTCGCCGTAGCCCATGTCGTCGGCCAGGATAAAGACGACGTTGGGTCTGGCCCGTGCGGGCGCGGCGTGGGCGGCCGACGGCCATCGAGGGGCCGCGGCGAGCGCGGCGGCTGCACCGACGGTTTTCAGGAAGTGGCGGCGGTTCATGGGTTACTCCTTTCGCAGTCACGAACGGGTCGCGGCGGGCCCGCCGTCACGGATCTCGGATCCGCTATGGCGGGTCTTCGACAAGCCCGCCGGCTTAATACGTCGCATGCCGAGTTCGATGCGCGGCGCTGAGGCCGCCGGCTAACATTGCAGGTCGGCCATCTTCTTCGCGTAGTATTCGATGATGGCCGGCCGGTGGCTGAGGTCGCGAGGCGGCACGTTCGGCCCCTTGATGGTGGGGGCGTTCTCGTCGTGGTACCCCTTGAACGTGGTGTCCGGCGGCCGCCACTTGAGCAAGGCCGCCTCCAGGGACTTGATCTCGTCCCTATAGTCGGGCGAACCGTACAGGTTGTTCATCTCGAGCGGGTCTTTTTCGAGGTCGAAGAAGAGGTCCGCCCGGTTCGTCGCCGTCTGGATGAGTTTGCGGGTCCGCGACCGGGCCATCATCTGCGACCGGCCCGCCTCGGCGAAGATAAGGTCGTGCCC
>DATKXP010000195.1:0-2377 GCA_035529015.1 Phycisphaerae bacterium
GGCGCAGTTCCAGAACGCCAGGCCGCCCAGTTTGTAGTTCGACTGGTGGACGTACACGCCCTCGATGAGGTGCTCGATGTCCCGGGCGTCCTTCCCGATGAAGTACGGGATGACCCGCTGCCGGAGAATGCCCATCAGGTATGCGATGCGCGAGTTGGCCATGGCGACGCCCGTGGCGCCGTCGGCCGACCGGCTGCGGAGGAAATGGTTGCCGCCGGCCTTCAGGACGTCAATCGACGCGATCTTGACGGGTGAGGTCAGCGTCTCCGGCAGGTGCAGCACCGGCTTCTCGCCGTCGGGACCCGCGCCGCTGGCAGTCTTCGGCCCAAGCGCCGCCATCCCTGCCCCCGCCGTGGTCGCCAGAAACGTTCGCCGGTTCATGCGCCTTGCCTCCGTGTGCGGACTCCATCATAGCGTTTGGAACATGGTCACGCAAAGGCGCGTGACCATGCCACCCGGCTGTTTCGAGCCGCGACCGGAAGGTCGCGGACACGTCGTGACGCGGTGAACCTTGACCGCGCCCAAGCCCGTCGTATTCATCTGGGGCGCGGTGCCCGCGATTTGGCCTTGTCAAACCTTTCCGCTCGACCGTATTCTCTGTAAGAGGTTTCGGCCCCCGGACCTGAACACGTCGCCTCGCAAAGGTGCTTCTGCGATGAGACAAGGATGGTGTGCCGTCATCGTGTCGGTGCTGATGCTCGCCGGGGCCGGCGTCTGCCTCGGCGCGGGGCTCGACTCAGGCGGCAACACCGACGGCGTCCTGACGTGGCACCTCGGGACGGTCGAGGCGGGCCGGTCGGCACGCGAGGTCGTCCTGTTCGCCTTCGACGCCTCGCACGAGAAGGTGGCGAAACTCCTGGAGGCGGCGCGGCAGGAATTCGCACGTCTGCCCGACCCGCCGGCGAGCCCGGCGGACGCCAAACCGCAGCCCACCGCCTGGATCAGGAACGCTGCGACCGATTTCGCCATCGAAGGGCCGGGCCATTTCTTCTGGGAAGGCAAGCGGCAGAGCCTGACGTCGAAGCGCGGCGGCCAGTGCAGCCGATTCGGGTGGTACGTGCACTATACTGCTGACGGTGCCCCCCGCCGCGCCGGAACGCCCATCACCGGCAACCGGACGCCCGAGAACCTGACGGTCCTCCAGCCCGCCGCAGCGGTTGCCGACGACCAGGCCGTCGCGACGGTCGAGACGGCCGACGGACGGCTGCGCATCCGTATCCGCGCTTCTTTGGGCAAGGGCAGCACCGCGGCCGTCGAGTTCGTGCTGACGAACGCCGGCGAGGCGCCGCTCAAGGACGTGCGCCTGTCGGCGTACGCGAACCTCGAAGCCGCCCACGACCACGAGAACGATTACTCGACGCTCGACGCCCGGACCGGCGGCGTGCTGACGGTCGATCCGCCCACGGGCACCTGCGTCGTCATGGCCGGCCTCACGAAGCCCGCGACGGGTTACAGCGGCACCTGGGCGTCGCAGCAGCAACTCGCCGGCGCCGTCGGCACGCCGGTCGGCCGGTGGAAGGTCTTCACCGCCGTCCCCGACACGGCGAAGCAGGCCCTGGCGCGGGCGCCGCGCCGGCCCGGCATCTTCGAGCAGTACGCCCCCGCGCCGAAGGTCCTGCCGGTCCTGCCCGAGACGCGGACCCTGACGGCGGACGAGGCAACGACCATCCTGGAGCGCGACTGGATTCTCCAGGCCGAAGGCCAACCGCTCGCCGCCCGGGCACTCCAGGAGATCGGCTGGGCAAGGGAACTGGCAGCGCGCCTGGCGAAGCACCCACGCGCCCCCGACCTCTCGGCACGCCTGGCGGAACTCGCCGGCCTCCAGGAGCGTCTCGCCGACCTTGGCCCGAAAGCCAACGAGGCTGCCGCACGCGACCTCTACCTCGCCGTGCGGCGTGCGAAACGCCAAATCGTGCTCGCCAACCCCGTCATCGACTTCACCGAGGTCCTTTTCATCGACAACCCGTACCCCCAGGGTCGCGAGTGGCCGCATCAGGCCCGGCACCGTAACGGCATGATGGCCGTGCCGGGCGGGCGGCTGCTGGTCCTGGACGGCCTCGCGCCGGGCGGCCGAATCCGCAAACTCGCGCCCGACTGGCCGGGGTCGTTCTGGAAGGCGGACCTCTCGTTCGACGCCAAGCGCGTCCTCTTCTGCTTCTGGCGGAACGATGAGCCCTCGTTTCACCTGTACGAGGTGGATATCGACGGGTCGGGCCTCAGGCAATTGACGGACGGGCCGTACGACGACCTCGACCCCATCTACCTGCCCGACGGCCACATCATGTTCACCACCACGCGCGGCAACTCGTACGTGCGATGCATGCCGTACACGTACTCGTACATCCTGGCCCGCTGCAACGCCGACGGCGGGAACGTC
>DATKXP010000196.1:0-5289 GCA_035529015.1 Phycisphaerae bacterium
CGACCACGATCCTTACGGGCGCATGCGCGGCATCCACAACTGCCGCACCTGGTACGATCACACCAGGCCGTGGGTCACCCACGCCAGCATCCAGAGTTCCGATTTCCGGAACGCCGCCGACCTGCGCACCAGGTACAACAAGCCCATCGTTTACGACGAGTGCAAGTACGAGGGCAACATCCCCCAGGGTTGGGGCAACATCTCGGCCGAAGAGATGGTCCACCGGTTCTGGTTGGGCGCCGTCTCCGGCTGCTACGTCGGACACGGCGAGACGTACAAGCACCCGAAGGACATTCTCTGGTGGTCGAAGGGCGGCGTCCTGCACGGCCAGAGCCCGCCGCGCATCGCCCTCGTCCGCAAGGTTATGGAAGCGGCCCCCTACGAGCAGATGACGCCCGACAAGGACCTCTCGCCGGGCAACCTCGTCCTGGCCAAGCCGGGCGAGTACTACCTCGTCTACTTCCCCCAGGCGGCACCCGCCACCTTCGCGCTGCCCGGCTCCAGGCCCTACCGGGTTGAAGGCATCGACACCTGGACGATGCAGATCACCCCGGTGGGCGCGGCGAAGCCGGGCAAGTTCACCTTCACCCCGCCCGCCGAGCATTATTTGCTGCGCCTGACGACGTACAAGCCCGGCGAGCCGCTCACCATCGGCAACTACAACGAAACGATCCACGGGCACGGCACGGACCGGCAGTTCCGCGGTTCCTTGCGCGGCATCCTGATCTTCGGCAGCCGCATGGGGCCCGCGGGGGCCCTGTCGCTCGAAACCATCCGCAAGCACCAGACGACGGAGTAGATCCGGGAGAGACCGCCGGTATGACGCAAGAGTCGCATGACGAGCAGATGACGGCACTGCTGAGCCTGGCTGCCGCAGGCCAGTTCGACGACCTCGAGGCCGCCTGGATGGAGGCCATCGAAGACCAGGCCTTCGGCGCCGACGCCGCCACGAGCGTCCTGGAGGCACTGGCGGAGCAGGACGCGACCAAACCGCTTGAGTCGCTCGCCTGGCTGCTCATCTCAACGTGGATGGAGACGGGACGGGCCGCCGATGCGTGTATCGCGATTCGGCGTGCGGCCGATCTGCTCCCCGCAAGCGGTGTCCTTCGCGAGGAGATCTCAGGGCTGTACCGCCAGGCCTGCGCCCAGGCCGACGGGATCGACACGCTCGTCGCGATGACGCTCGGCCGCAACGACCTGCCGCTGCCGACGGCCGTGGCGCGGCTGGAGACGCTCCTGGCCCTGCCGCCCGGCGCCTTTGTCATCGATCCCCGCCGCCGCCATCCCGGATGTGTCCTCGGCGTGGACCCGGAGCGCCAGGTCCTGAAGGTCTCGTTCGGCAAGAGCGAGCGCGGCTACGACGCCGTCTCGATCGCGAACGTCGAGGCAGGTGACCCTGGCGATTTTCGAGCGTTGCTCGCCTTTTCGCCGGATCGGCTGACGGCGCTCGCCGAAGACGATCCGGCGGAACTGGCGCGCCTCGTCCTCAAGACGAACGGCCCCGAGATGAAGTTCCGCGACTTCAGGGCAGCCCTCGAGCCGGTTATCTCCGCCAAGGCCTGGTCCAAGTGGTGGTCGAAGGCGCGGGACCGCGTCCGCCGCTCGCCGCACCTCGAGGTTTCGGGCGGCACGCAGCCGACGCTGACGTTGCGTGCGCGGCCGCGGTCGTTCGAGGACCGTGCCCGTGAGACGTTCGACGAGGCCGAGACGCCTGCCGCCCGGCTCGCCTTCGCCCTCGCCTACGCCGGCGAGACGGGCCACGACCCCGAGGCCGAGGCCCAGGTCCTGGCGCACTTCGCCGAGGCGCTCGCGCGGCGGCTGGAGGCCGGGGCGCCGGCCGAGCCCACCGAGATCCTCGGCACGCTGGCGGTTCTGGCCGAGATGCACCGCCGCCACCCCGACGTCGTCGAACGGACCGAGACGGACTTCCGGACGCTCGCACCCGAGGCCGACCTCGTGGCCGCCATCGCTTCCTTCCCCGATGCCGGTCTGGCCCGCTGCGTCCTGGCCCACGTCCGGGAGACACTGCCCGACGCGTGGCCGCAGGTCTCTGCCGAGGCGCTCCCCGCCTGCCAGCCCGACGTGTGCGCTTCCCTGGCGGCGGCCCTCTCCGAAGCCGGCCACGATGACATGTTGGCCCAGGCGGCGGCCGAGATCATGCGCCGGCCCGACGACTGCCGCGCCGCCATCTTCTGGCTGTGGACCGTCGTCACCGCCGACCACTTCGGCGGGGCCTTCGCCGACATGGACCGCACGTCGCTGACGATCCGTTTCCTCCTGGCCGCCGACAAGATCGGCCAGGACGCGCGCGACGACCGGAGCCTGCGGCCGCTGGTCGCCGAGATTCGCAGCGCCGTGGGCACTCGCGGCGGCGGGCCGCTCCGGGCGGTTCTCGAGGCGTCCGACGATGCCCAGGCCAAGGACATCCGCGCCGCCGTCGAGCGGAACCGGGCCCTGACCGATGCCATCCGGTCGCGCGTCCTCGACCTGGTGCGCAAGATCCACCCGTCACACTTCGCCACCCCGACCCTCGAGCCGTGGGAAGACGAGGCCGTCATTTACACGACCGCCCAGGCGCTGCACAAACAGGAGGAGGCCTACGGCCACCTGGTGACGATCCAGATTGCGGCCAACGCCCAGGCCATCGGCGACGCTGCCGAACTCGGCGACGTGAGCGACAACGCCGAGTTCATGGCGGCCCTGGAGGAACGCGACCGACTCGCCGAACGGGCCGGACGCATGCAAGCCGACATCGGCAAGGCCAAGATCCTGATGGCCAGCCTCGCCGCCGGCAACACCGTGACCGTCGGAAGCGCGGTCCGCGCACGCCGACTGCCCGACGGCGAGGAACAGACGCTGCGGTTCCTGGGCCCCTGGGACGCCGACGTCGAGAACCACGTCTACTTCTACCGCGCCCCGCTCTCCCTCGCCTTCATGGGCAAGAAGGCCGGCGACGTCGTCACCTACGGCGAAGGGACGAAAGAGCAGCGGTGGGAGATTCTGGACGTCGGGCCGGGACTCTGAGGATCTCAAATCTCAGATCTCAAATCTCGGATTTCAAATTGGAGGATGCGCACCGGGGCCCGTCCCGGCCTGCGTCTGCAGGCGTTGATTCAGTTTTCCGCTGTTCTCTGCGGTCTCTCTTTTCTCTCTGCGGCCTCTGCGTTAAAGACGAACCACCTCGTGCCCGCCCTACGCTTCGAGCGGCGCTTCGAAGGCGTAACCGCGCATGGCCGAGAGGTTCTCCTCCGGCGTGTCGCGGACGACTTCGCAGCCGGCGCCGACGATGTATCGCTCGCCCGCTTCGCGGTGGCAGCGGGCGAGGGCCTCGCGGATGCCGTCAGGCGTGCCTTCACGCAGGCAGTGAACGGGATCGATGTTGCCGAGGAGAACCTGCTCGGGGCCCATCGCCTCGCGGGCCTCGGCCAGGGGGACCATGAAGTCCAGGTCCACGATCTCGCACCCCAACCGCCCCATCCCCTCGAGGACGGCCCGCGTGTTGCCGCAGATGTGAAGCCGCACGCGGCCGCCCGACGCGTGGATGCCGTCCACGAGCCGCTTCTCCTCGGGCCGGACGAACTCGTCGTAAATCTGCGGCCCGACGAGGCTGGCGGCGGCGTCGCCCACGCCGATGAGGTCGCACCCCGCCTCGATCTGGGCCCGCGCAAACGCCAGTTCCATCTCGACCGCAAACGCGAAGAGGTCGCGGACGAAGTCCGGGTCGTCGAAGAAATCCACCATCAGCGTGTTCAGGCCCCTGAGGTCCGCCCCCTCGGCACAAGGGCCCTCGACCCAGCCCTCGATGAGCAGGCTGCCGCCGACGCGCTCCTTGAAGCGCGCCGCCGCCTGGATGCGATCGAGCATCCGCCCGCCCGAGGCCGGGTCGGGCACCCGCAGGTCCGCCAGGCGCGCCTTGTCCGCGAGCAACGTGTTGTCTTCCTGGATGGCCGGCGGCAGGTCGTCGAAGAACCGGACGGGGGCGCCCAGGTCGCACGCCTCGCGCGTGGGGTCCGAGATGCACGAGACGTAATCGAGGTCGAACGCCTCGGCCGTGGCGATCTGCCCCTCGACCAGCACGCGGTGGTCGGTGACGTACTCGCGGTACGGCCTGCCGATGCGGTCGGCGGCAAACATCATCGTAATCGGCATCAGCGGCAGCCGGTCCACCGGCTCGCCGGCGATCATCGCCAACACCCGCTCGCGCGAGGTCATGGACGGAGTCCTCCCCGGTTGTCGACCCCTGTCACCTTAGCAGCCGGCGCCGGTGCCGGCAAGCACAGAGGGTCCTCGGCCAGGCACGCTCATCCGCCAACCCACCGGATGGCGAAGTGATACGCCACCACGAGCGCCAGCACCGCCGCGGCAGGGAGGAGCAGGTCGCGGAGGCTGTGCAGCAGTTGCGTCCGGAAGTGCTGGTTCGTCACGATCAGGCACACGTGCACGGGCGAGAGCATCATCCCCATGTAACCGAAACCGAATGCGAGCGCCGTGGCTGCCATCAGGTGCGCCGGCGAGGGGTCCGGGCCCAGCAGGCCCACGACGACGGGGAAACTCGCCCCGACGAACCCGAAGCAGATGCCCGTCGTGATCCCCGCGATGAACGGCAGAAGCGTAATCATGCCCAGGACCGGGATGCCCGAGGCGTCCATCTCGGCTCGCATCTGTTCGACGAGCGACGGGCCGCCGCCCAGGGGCGTCTCGATCAGGCCTCCGTAAATCCGGATGATGGCGATGATGACGACCATGTATACCGTCCGGCGCGACAAGAGGATCGTCTTCCACTTCTCCCACCCCAGGGGCCGCTGGACCTGCAGCGTGGGGATGGCGCACGCCAGGCCGATCATCATGGGCAGGAACCTCAGACCCAGGTCATCGAGCGCCGGGACATCCGGCCGCGCGGATCGGACGCCCCACATCGCCAGACTGACGGCGGCAAAACAGGCGACCACCACGATGATGGGCAGGATGAGGGCGAGGAAGTGCGGCCGGGGGCCGGCCCCGTCGCCGGAGGGCGGCGCGTCGCCCGTCGGATGGATCCGCCGAAGCAGCAGCACGTACCCCACCGCCACGGCGAACAGCGTCAGCGGCACCTGGAGGAGCATGAACTGCCACACCTCCAGGCGCGTGATCGAAATGGCCAGCATCACCCCCGGATACAGCGGCCACCAGTATTCCCAGATGTGGCGGAACCAGTAGTTTGTCTTGGCCTTCAGGAGCGGCTCGACCGACCCGTCGGCGTCCACCTGGTCGAGCATCGGGGCCGAGAAGATGGCCCCGCCCGGCATCGGC
>DATKXP010000197.1:0-16240 GCA_035529015.1 Phycisphaerae bacterium
GCGGACCGCCCCCTCGGCCGCCGCCACGTTCCCCGTCACAAGGACCTTCTCTTCCGCCTTCACTGCCACGGTGCGGGCCTCCTCCCCAAGACAAGGTGCTGTATCATCTTAGGGTGGGAGCAGGGGGAGGGCAACGCAAAACGGCTGCCGAACCCGAACCGAGCACGAGCCGAGCCGAGCCGAGCGCCGGCCGAGCCGATCGCCAGCCGAGCCGGGCGCCAGCCGAGCCGGGGGCCAGCCGAGCCAAGCGCCGGCCGAGCCGGGCGCCGGCCGAGCCCGCTGCGGAAGCAGCGGGTCATCCTCTCAGGCCACGGCCCCCTCGCCGGCCACGGCCCAAACGGTCAAACCGGGCAAGTCGTTTCGGTGGGACGTGTGCAGATTCGGGCCTCAGCCGAAATGACACTCGGTGCCCCGTGCCGGTTGACTCAGGGGCACCCTCCAGAAATTTCGGGGACAGTTTCTTGCATTTGAAGCATTCTTGTGCTATAGTGAGGGGTTGGCGCATCCGGGGGATGTCCACGCTACGCGGGTTCATGCCAGTGGGAGGGGGAGTTATGCTTGCTTCAGCCACAGTCTCACGTCGGGTTGTCTTTTCCGTGGTTTCCTGGGTCGTGGCCGGTGGTCTGCTCGCCGCGCCGGTATGGGGGGCGCCGGTTCTGTACAAGGCAGACGCCCCGGACTTCTACCAGGACCGCCAACTGCCGACCCCGCCTTTCCCCTATCCCAGTGGGAACTACTGCGGGCCCACGGCCGCGGCAGATGGCATCGTGTGGCTGCATGATCACGGCTTCGGCCGCCTGCCGGATGGCAACCCCGGCACCCAAGGACAGGAACACGATCTGGTGATGGACCTGGCAGCCGAGATGAGCACCGACGTTCCGGACGACGGAACGTACGCGCAGGACGCCCTCGACGGCCTCGCGGCCTATCTGAACCGGCCGGAACACTACCCCGGCCAATCCTTTGCGGAAGGCCGAGGCCGCGACCTCGACGGCGCCTATCCCGATCAGCAGGATTGGGACTGGACCGGCCAGATGCTCGCCCAGGGCGATACGTGCATCATCACGCTGGGCGGGCTGTGGTTCAAATGGCGTATGCCGCCGAACCCGTGGCCCGATTGGGAGAGACTCGGCGGACACTATCTCTTCCTCGTCGGCTACGAACTGCCGACGACGGGCTACTATCACGATCCGGCCACCGGCCCGGCCGAGGAACTGGAAAACGCCGGCATCACCTGGCAAGGCGACCTGGACCCGAGCAGGCCCTTCTACCTCCTGGACGTTCCCGTGGAAATACCCGCTTGGGTCTGGGCCCTCCTGCCGCCGGGCGCCGAGGTTGAAACCGAGTTGCGATGGGAAGACGCGATCGCTTACGGCGTCCCCGAACCCGCCACCTGCGCGTTGCTTGCAGGCGCAGCGACCCTGCTGGCGCTGAAGCGTCGGCGAGTCCGCCGCTGAACGGTCCGGGGCCGGCGCACGGGAGACGGCGGTCCGGTCGGCAATTCCAGGTCTGAAATCCCAGACCTGAGATTTCAGACCTCGGATTCAGGCCTCAGCCGTTTCCCAGATCTCGACGGCCGCGTCGGGGCACACCTGGTAACAGAGCGTGCAGCCGGTGCATTCGACGTCCGGTTTCGGGCGGGCGGGGCGGACGCCGATCTCGGTCAACTCGTCCGACATCTCCAGCGCGCCGTTCGGGCACACCGCGACGCACAGTTCGCACCCTTTGCAGTACTCGGTCAGGATTCGGACCTGGTGGGCCATGGCGCGTCCGCCTCTCCCCGTCGCCGGGACATGATAGGAGGGGCGGCGCCCGGCTGTCAACTGCGGAGTCGCTGCGAGGACGCCGGCCGGCGCGCCCGCCCGGCGTGCCCTACCCGCAGGCGCGGCAGGCCTGGCCGACGCAGAAGTCGGTCTTGGCGCCGACGACGACGGTGGCAACACAGTACCGGGCGGCCACGCTCTCGACGATGACGCGTCCGACGCGGCGGCCCTGCGAGTGGCCCAGCACGTCGCCGGTGGCCGGATCGACGATCGGCGCCCCGGTTTCAAGGACCTCGAACTCCGCCCCGGGTTTGACGCCGCGGTCGCGGCCGCCGTTGATGACAATCACCCCGCCCGTGCCCACGAGAGCGATCTGCGGCTGCCAGGGCTGCTCGGCGATGGCCCTGGTGATCCGCTTGACGGCCTTGCCGATGACTTTGGCGGTGGCGCGGCCGAGGGGCGTCTGGTGAAACACCTGCCCGCCGAACGAGACGCCCTGGTACGTGGCCTGGACCGAGAGGTCCTTGGCCCGGACCGATTCCTCGAGGGACTCGCAGGCGATGATCTCGCCGCTCTCGACGTCCACGACGTAGAGGATGATGCCCATGACGGCCCGGTTGGACCCGCCGAAGATGTCCCAGTTCCATCCGCCCCAAGCGCCCGATGCCGTGGAGACGTGGCCGAAATCGGTGACCGTGCCCTTAACAAGGTACCGGCAGTTTCTGATGCGTCCGATTTCCGCCCTGCCCTGGGGGCGAGTGACGTTGCCCTGCTGCAACTGGAGTTCCTGGATGACGGCGCCGAGTTCGGCGCGTTCAACCACGTGGTAGCGCTCGGTGGCCATGAGACGATCGACCAGGATGTCGCGCATGCCGCTGCCCAGGTTCCACCCCATCGGGAAGGGCGCGCGGTTCTCGAACTTCATGACGGCGATGGTGGGTTTGACGCAGTCGTCGGCGTTGCGTCCCCATCCGCCGCTGCCGCACCCGGCAGCCACGACCGCCGCCACGACCAACGCTGCAAGAACGCGTTTTCGCATGGCCGGCACCTCCCTCGCTCACGGTGTAATATCGGCGAGGCAGGCGCGCGATGTTTAGGATTGCGCCGGAGCGCCGAGATGCTTCGAGCCCGACGCGGGAGCGTCGGGTCATCTTCCCGGCCATGGCACGTCACGGCGAAGGGAACGTGACCGGGACCTCCCGGTCCCGGCTCGAATGGGCTCGAATGGGCTCGAACGGCAGGGCCGAAGGAAGGTGCTACGTCGAGCGTTCACGGCGCGGCGGGTTTCACCTTGACCTTCGCCCCGTCCTTGCCGCGCACGATGGCCATGTGCGGCAGGCCGTAGTTGCTGCCCTCGCGGCCGACATGTGGGGGGATCTCGACTTTGCCCGCCGGGACGTCCCGGCAGAAGAGGTGGTCGGTGTACGTGCGGTCGCTGCCCGGCGTTTTCCAGAGGATCTGCACGTCGGTCTTGTGCCACGCTTCGGGCAGGTTCGCCTGACCCCGCTGGTGGACGGCGAGGTAGACGGTCGCGGGGCCGTCCATCTCGAACGTATAGCCCGCACCCGGCGCCTGCCACGAGCCGCGCGTCACCGTCACGCACGGCAGGCCTGCCAGGTCGTCCGGCATCTCGACGATCTCGTGGCCGCCTGTGCTCCGGTGCGCGCCCTTGCGTGCCACGCCGACTTCCAGGCCGCTCGCATCCGGGACGGGCATGGCGGCGGCTTCGGCTGCGGCGCCCGTCGGCCTCAACGTGCCGTCGTAGTCGCCGCGGCCGGCCAGGATGTCGAGCAGTTCCTGGAGGTGCTCTTTGTACACGCCGCGCGGCGTCGTGCGGTGCTTCTTGCAGAGCCAGGCGGCGGCGCCGGTGGCCACGCCCATCTGGCCGCACGTGTTCATCACGCGCGTCGAGCCCAGGGCCACGTGGGTGACGCTGACGTCGCGGCCGGCCATCATCAGGTTCGCGACGTCCTTCGAGTAAAGGCACCGGAACGGGATCGGATACGGTTTGACCTTGTTGAACTGGGCGTACGTGCGGAAGGGATACTTCTCGTAGTCCTTCGGGTAATGGAGGTCGATGGACCAGGACCCGGTGGCGACGCCGTCGGGAAACTGGCGCGTGGCCTGGAGGTCGCCCTGGGTCAGGACGTAGTCGCCGATGAGGCGGCGCGACTCGCGTTTGCCGCCCACGTACGGCACGTGCGACAGTTGCCGCCTGGCGTGCTTGGCGCGGTCCTTGCCGTTCTTGGCGTTCGACCAGGCGCCGTAGATGGCGCGCAACATATAGTCGCGAATCTCCTCGGCGTCCTGGATGGTGTCGAGGTAATGGCCGTACTCCCACGTCCAGTAGCCTTCGACGGCCTCCATGTCCTTGGCGACGTCTTTGCCCCAGGGCACGTCGGGGAAGGGGCTCTCGGCGTCGGTCTCGACGGACCCCCACATGAGGCTGGTGCCGAGGGTCATCTTGTCCGGCGTTTCGGGGGCGATGGACTCGTCGTGCGAGCGGCTGCCCTCGCGTCCCATGCGGTACTCGGCCCCGGCCCAGTAGCCGATGGACCCGTCGCCCGTGCAGTCGATGAACACGGGGGCCTCGAATCGCAGTTCCTTCCCCGTGACGATGTGCTTGCCGTCCACGCTCGTGATGCGGCGGTCTTTCATCGAAACGCGCAGCGCGTGGGTGTTCAGGAAGAGGGTGATGTTCTTCTCGGCCTCGACGACGGCGTGGCGGCGCTGGTCGAAGCGGAGCGTGGGGTGCGGCGTGACGCCCGCCCCTTTGTTGTACGGCGCGTCGATCTCAGCGATGACGTTCGGGCCAACCTGGCCGCCCGTATGGACGCGGATCTCGCTGCTGGCGTTACCGCCCAGGACGGGCCGGTCCTGCACCAGGGCAACCTTGCAGCCCAGCCGTGCGGCCGCGACGGCGGCGCCGGTGCCCGCGATGCCGCCGCCCACGACGACGGCGTCGAACTCGCCGGCCGAGGGGGGCACGTCGGGCAGGCCGAGCAGTTTGCGGCGCCAGGCATCCATCGCCTCGCCGGGCTCGCCGGGCGGCGCGGCCTTGGAGTCGGTCGTGAAGTAGAGGGCGTCGCACCGGCCCTCGAAGCCGGTCAGGTCAACGAGTTCGACCCAGGCCTTCTTGCCGCGGACCTCGACCGTGCCCCCGTCCTCCCAGATCCAGCCCTTCCCCTTCATGCCGAAGACGACGGCCGCCGGAACGCCGTCGATGATGACCTTGAACGTGCCCGGGTGATGTTCGGGAATCCAGTCCTTCGTGCGGACCCACAGACGGTAAGTGCCCGGCTGGGGAAACTCGACCTGCGTCCGGGCCGGCGCGACCGGCCGGCCCATGCCGTGGGCCAGCAGGTACGGCGACCCCATGACGTCCATGAACTGCTGGTCCACGACCCACCCGCCGCGCTCGGCGAACGATTCGGCCTCGACGAGGACCTCGGCCGCCCGCGCCGTGCCGACGGCGGCGGACATGAGGGCAAGAACCGCGACGATGGCTGCGACGTGCTGCATCGGATCACCTCCCTGAGCAAGAGCCGACACCGCGCTATCGGCCGTACACCTCGTCGTGCCGCGCAACGGCCGCCGACATTATAGAGCCTCGCCGCACCTTGTGCCAACATACAGGCCCTCTTGATTTCGCGGCACTCAGGCGCCTACACTGGATGCCGGCACAAGAACCGAGAGCAAGGGAGAACGCCATGAGCAAGGACCCGAAGGCCATCATCGAGCAAGTGAAGACCCGCCAGAGCGAAATGCGCGACGGCCTGCCCGACGTGATGAAGGGCTTCTTCGGCATGCTCCAGGCTGCCGAGAAGGACGGCGTCCTGTCGCACAAGGTCAAGGAACTGGTCACCCTGGGCATCGCCGTTGCCATCCGGTGCGACCCGTGCATCGCGATCCACGTGGAGTTGTGCCTGAAGGCCGGCGCCACACGCGAGGAGATCCTGGAAGTGTGCGGCGTGGCGATCGCGATGGGTGGCGGGCCCTCGTACACGTACACCGCCTTCGTGCTCGACTGCGTTGACGCGCTCCAGGAGCAGGGCTAGGCCCGGCCCGGACACCGTGGGGCCACGCCGCGAGGGTATCACACAGCATCGGTTAAAGGGCTCGCCGGGCAATCGCCGATAAACGGGCGGAGGTGGGAGGCCCGCCGTGTCCCGTCCCGGGATGGAGCCGTGCGCGTTGGCGGCTTCGGTGGGGTAACCGGTCCGGCAATTATTCCCCGGAACCCGCCCGGTTTTGTGGTATTGTAACTAGGGGACAGAAGGACTGTCGGACGCGACTGCCCTCGCGGACGGGTGTGTCCGTTCAGCACAGACTGCCAACGCCCGTACCCGCCGGCCCCCGTGGGCGTGGGGAACGAGAACAACGCTCACGGTTGCGAACGAGCAGGAGGGGGAGCGTCATGAAGTCATATGGCTGGGCCATGGTGGCAGGCGTATGCGCCCTGGCCATCGTGGCAGTACCGGCTTCGGCCGCCACCATCATCACGTCGTCGAACCAGACCTTCATCGGCAAGATCATCGAAGAGACGCCGGAGCAGATCGTCATCCGGACCGAGAGCGGCACGGTGAGCGTGCCGCTCATCACCATCGCCTCCATCCAGCGGGACCTCGACCCCAGTGCGCCGAAGATCGTTCCCGCGCGCATCCATCCCATCAACGCCCACAAGGCGCTCGAGTACGCGAAGGCCGCCGTCACCGCGGGCGACTGGGCCAAGGCGGGGTGCCTCCTGGCCGGATTGCTGGAACTGCCGTCCGCGTCGTTCCCCCACGAGAAGCGCCTGGGCGCCACCGCCTCGCTGGTCACCTGCTACCTCCAGATCAAGGACGCCAAGGGAGCCGCCAAGACCTTCACCCAGCGGGCGGGCCTCGTGGTCGGCGAAGGCAACAAGCGACGGTTGCTCGCCGCCGCCGAAGCCCTCGAAAAGGCCGATGCCATGATGGGCCTCACCATCGACGGCCGGCCCGTCCCCAACTACGACGAGGCCATCGCCGCCGCCATGGGCTGGAAGGCCAAGCAACTGCTGACCGAGGCCCAGGAGATCGGCACCAAGGCCACTGACCTGAACGACATGAGCCAACTGGAATCGGCCGGCAAACGCATCATCGCCAAACTCGAAGAGGCCGACCTGTACAACCCGGGCTTCAGCGTCACCCACCGCGAAGATGCCCTGGTGTCGCTCGCCGACAACATCATCCAGGCCACCAAGAAGGCCGTCGAACTCTGCACCGCCGAGCGCGCGGCCAACATCAGCCGCTACTGGAGGACCAGCGCCGCCAGCGCCAAGGCCGCCGTCGTGTACAACACCTACGCCACGCAGTACCTCGGGCGGCGAAAGGCCGCCGAGGACGGGCTCAAGAACCTCAAGACCTTCGCCACGACGTCCCAGGTGCCCGGCATCTACGACAAGCGGGGCGAAACCGAGATCGCACCCCTGCTCAAGCAACTCGACGAACTGCAGTATCATGTGATGATGCTGGGCATGCCTCAGCAACTGCGAATCACCTTGAGACGAATTGGCTCGCAGTTCAACTGAGCCCGCTCCAACACACACCAGCCACACGACCCGGCGGACCTCGCGGTACGCCGCGTTTTTGCTGTCCGCCGAACCCCCCGGCGCGGTACGTTTACAGAACGGCGCCGCAACCGCGGCGCAAAACGCGGGGACGCTCGTACAAGCAAGCGGAACCGGTCAAGGGGGACACGTCCATGCCTGCGTCGAGCCACCTCGCCCGACGGTCTCACGCCGGGCCGATACGTCGGGTGCTCCTCGCCGGCGCCGCCTGCGCGCTGATGGCCGGGCAGGTCTCGGCCGACCGCGTCGAGACCACCGACGGCGCCGTCTTCACGGGCACCGTCGTCAAGGACGAGGGTGAGCGGATCGTCGTCCAGACGGCCGGCGGCCGGATCACCATCGCACGCACCGACCTGAAAGCCGTCACGAAAGAGCCCGACGCCGCCGCGGCGGTCCTGCCGAGGATTATCCCTGCGACGGTCGATCCCGCAGATGCTGCGGCCGCCCTGAAGCAGGCCGAAGCCGCCTTGCAGTCGGGCCAATGGCTCAAGGCGGGCGGACTCCTGGAAGGCCTGGCAGCGCTCGCTGCGAATGCCCTGTCGGGCCAGGATCGCCGGACGGTGGCCGAGAACCTGACCACGTGCCACCTTCAGATCGGCGACGCCGCCGGCGCCGCCCGCGCGCTCACCCGCCGGGCGGCCGTGACGGACAAGGCGGACGAGAAGCGGCTCGTCCTGGCCGCCGCCGAGGCCCTGAGAACCCTCAAGAGCATCACGATCGACGCCAGCGAGGTCCGAACGTTCCAGAAGGCCGTCCCCGCCGGCGCCCGGTGGAAGGGCAACCGCCTGGTCGAGGAGGCCAAGGCCCTCGTTGCCAACAGCCGCCACCTCGGCGCCAGAGGCCATCTCGAACGCATCGGCAAACTGATCGTGGACAAACTCGAGGAAGCCGACCGGTACACCCCGGGCGCGGGCGGCCAACGCGGCGAGATCCTCAAGCCACTCGTCGAGAGCATCCTGACGGGCGCCCGCAGCGCGGTCGCGACGCTGACCGAACGCCGCGAGGTCATCGTCAAGTACAAGTTCGCGCCGATGATGGCCGGTCCGATTGCCCGGCGGTGGGGAGCACAGGTCGGCGCGTACCTGGCGCTTCGGCGCCAAACCGTGGATGCCCTGAAAAGCCTGGACCCGTTTGCCTCGAAGTTCGCCGCCGGCGGCCTGTACAACAGCACCGACGTGCAGGGCCTGCTCGAGACACTCGACGACCTCCAGTACTACCCGAAGAAGAAAGGGGCGAAGAAGGACCATGTGGACCCGGCGCGGCAGAGGATCCTGCCGGCGCCTCCCCTGTGGCGGCCCCGGAAGTGAACGCCGACAGCGCGCTCAGGAACCTTCAGGAGGCGTCCGAATCACCACGATGCGCACCGGCCGGTGATGACCGCGAAGGCCGCAGATTCTGCGGAACGTTGCCGCCGGAGCGGGGTCTAATACCAGTGCGCGAGAGGAGCGCCGGTTTCTGCGTGCGACCTTGCATTCTCGCGCGTAGAACGCTATGGTGGTTTCGCCGAAGGACGTGCGGCGTGCCATCGCCGACAGGCCGGTAACGGCCGATGGTGCCGACGGACCCAGCAGGGGGAGTCAATCATGTACCCAACCGCAAGTGTACCACACGGCGGGCGAAAGGCCCGCGCGAAGCGGCTTCGGTCGTTCTCTCTTGCCGCCATCGCGGGCGGCCTGCTCCTCGCACTGGCCGCGCCCGCCCTGGCCGACCGCGTCATCACGAAGACGGGCGAGACGTACACCGGCACGATCATCGAAGAGAACGAGAAGGAGGTGGTCCTCAAGAGCATCAGCGGCAAGACGACCATCCCGCGCGACATCATCGAGACCATCGAAAAGGCCGGGGCCGAACCGACGCCCACGCCCGGAACCGACGACAAGCCCGAGGCCGCCGATGAGCCTGTGCCCCCCAAGATCGAACCCATCGAGGTCGATCCGGCCAAGGCGGACGACGCGCTCAAACTGGCCCGGTCGGCCCTCGTGGCCGGCAACTGGCTCAAGGCAGGCGGATTGCTGGAAGGCCTGCTCGGCCTGGACCAGAACACCTTCAAGTACGACGACCGCGTCCGGGCGACGGGAGCCCTCATCACGTGCTACCTGCAGATCAAGGACGCCATGGGCGCCTCCAAAGCCATCGCCCGGCGGGCCCAACTGGCCCAGGACGTCAACGACAAACGCCGCCTCCTCGGAGCGGCCGAGGTCCTCCGGAACCGCCGTTCCGTCCAGATGGGCGGCAAGACGCTCAGCCGCTTCGAAGAGGTCCTCGAGGTGGCCATGCCCGTGAAGGCCGGAGACTGCCTCGAAGAGGCCAAGAAGTACGCCAAAGAAGCCAAACGCCTCAACGAGCGGGCCCAACTCGAAAAGGCCGCCGACCAGGCACTCAAGATGCTCGGCGAAGCCAACATCTTTCAGCCCGGTTACAGCGGCCAGCACGAGCAGGAAGTCCTCGCCGAACTCGTCAACAACATTTTCGAAGCCGCACGCGCCACCGTCGCACACTGCGAGAAGGTGCGACCCGAACTGACCCGGACCCGCCTTCAGAGCGCCGTGAGCAAGCCCGCGGCCATCCAGTGGAACGCCGTCGCAAAACCGTACCTCGACAACCGCGCCATGACCGAACAGGCCCTCAAGCACCTGAAGCTCTTCACCCTCAAGTACAAGGTCCCCGATCTCTACACCAACAACGACGCCGAGATCACCCATCTGCTGGCCGAACTCGATGAGTACCAGTACTACCCCAAGGGAACCTCGTACGGCTACGGGTACGGCTACGGATACGGCTACTCGACGCAGCGGATGAAGATCCAGTTGAGAAGGTTCTAGCTCCGCTAGACCCGTGCACGGGCGAGTGTGCCAACAGGTCGCGCGGCGGGCAATCCTGCCTGCCGCGCTTTGCTTACGCACCGCCGTCGCCCATACCCGCCGGCAGCGCGGAGCCGCCCCGCCTGCGGGCCGACGCCGTGCCCGTCTCAGGCCGGATCCGGACGGCCCAGAACAGATACAGCAGGCCGCCGACCACGATCGCCGCAAACAGCGTCGTCATGCCGAAGTACCCCGCCACACCCGCCGCCGCCAGCGGCAGCAGCGTCAGCGGACTCGTAACCGTGTTGAGGAACCCGACGTACGACAGCCGCCTGCGCGGCGGGGCGCGGCCCACCAGGAACCGGTTGCCCCCGATGATGCTCGCCTGGAACGCCGCACCGATCCCCACCAGTGCCGCCAGGTACACCAGCAGCGGCAGGTCCAGGTGGGTCCGGGTCATCGGAATCGGAAGCCGAAACGCCTCCGGCAGCACCGGAGCCACCAACGCCAGCGCCGGCGCCAGCGCAAAGCCGACCCCCGCCCCGATCAGGACGGCCCGGTCGCCGCGGGCGTCGGCCATCCACCCCCAGACGGCACTCGATGCCAGGCGGCTGAGTTTGAACGTCGCCACCATCACCCCGCCCAGCAACGCTATGCCGGCCACGTCGCCCGACGATCGCAGTTTCTGCTCGCCGTACGGAATGAAGAACGTCATCGCCAGGTAGTTGAACCGAAACGCGATCCGAAGCCACAGGTACGCCCGGTAGTCGGGATTCCGCTTGAGCCACCGCCATCCGCGAAGGAGCGACTCGCCGACCGTCGTGCGGCGCTTGGCACGCGGACCGGCCCCCTCGCGGCACATGGCAAACAGCGACATCGAGACGGCGGCCAGCACCGTGCCGATGACGGCAAGCCAGAAGTAGTTCGCCGCCACCGCACCGTCCCTCGCCTCGCCGCCGCGGCTCAGAATCGGCTGCACCACGGCCATCCCTGCCACCAGCGAAAGCAGTCCGCCCAGGAAATCGCGGATGCCGAAGAACGAGCCCATCTGCCCGAATGGAATCATGCGGCCGACCATGTCGAGCGTCACGATGTGCCCCGCCCCCCAACAGAAACTGATGATCAGGAACGCCGCCAGAAAGAGGCCCAGCGCCAGAGCGTCCACGCGCGTCGCCAGCAGGTGAATCGCCACAAGCAGCGTGACCGCCCCAAACAGCCGCACCCCCATCAGCAGGAGATAGAACGGGCGCTTCCGGGCGTGGTGCTCCAGGCGGCTGCTGACGTAGAGTTGCGGCAGCAGCGACCCGCCCTTGTTGATCATCGAGACCACCGCCACCAACGCCAGCGCCCAACCCCTGCCGAAGACCGGCAGCGTGAGCGTGTAAATGAGCCCGGCCACGATCAGGTCGGGGTGGATGAAGTCGTACGCCGTCGTGCCGATGGCGCGGCTGAGCGCCCCCAGGACGAAGTTGCGGCGGGCGTGGACGGTCGAAGACGGGCCGGACGGTGAGGTGTCGGAGTCAGGAACGGCGGCGTCGGCGCCCATCGATATCCAAAACTTCCGAGAGTCTTCACGTCAAGCGGCAGAGAGAACGTCGCACCGGCGGCGCGGGCCGCGGCCACCTCACCGTAACGAACCTGCGGCGGCCCGTCCACACGAAAACGGCACCGCCCCCCGGAACGAGCCACGCCTACCGCGCTTGGGGATCGAAGGGTTCTGTCCTCTCGCGCCGGCGCTTTCCCGGGCCCGGCCCCTCTTCCTCCCACGGGGCGAAGGGTTGGCGCTGCTCCGGCACGTAGGTTTCCAGGTGTTCCAGGAGCGTGTCCACGAACGGCTTGGTCTTGTCGCGATACCCCTTCGGGATGGCCGTCCGGACGATCTCGCGGACCAGTTGCCGGTACGGCCCGTCGGGCGGGGTCGGTTCGGCCACCTCGCCGAAGAAGCGCGGCGCCTGCCAGGCCAGGACCTTGGTCACGCGCCTGCCGCGGCCCGCCACGTCGAGCGACTCGAGGTCCGGGAACCGCTCGTCGCGGAACTCGGCCCACAACGACTGTCCCTTGCCCCACTCGGCGATCCGGTCGAAATCCTTCAGGTCCCCCGCCGTGAACCGGTCGCGCACCTTGAGGCAGAAGAAGTTGAAGTTCTTCTCGGCGGCGGCCCGGACCATTTTTTCGATGTCGCCCATGGTGTCGGGGTGCGGCGGGGCGTCGCCCACCACGACCACGATGCGCCGCGCGTAGTGGCTCGACGACCACTTCTGCTTCGTCAGCGCCGTCACCAGCGCGTCGTATACGGCTTCCGGCTGGTCGGCCCCGCCCTTGGCGTCGATGCCGCGAATCGCCCGCGACAGGGCGTCGGCGTTCGACGTGAACGGAAACGGTTTGACGACGTAGGCGTCGCCGTGATCCCGGTAGAAGACGATCGCGAGCCGCGGCTCGTAACTGATCAGATAGAACGCCCGCATCAGTTTCGTCACGTCGCGCTGAACCCACCGGATGACCGGCAGCATCGAACCCGTGCTGTCCACCGCCAGGGTCACGTCGAGATGGTCGAGGGTGAACCGCGTCAGTTCGAGTTCCTTCCGCCATTTCGGATCGCCCGGGTCGGCAATCTCCTCGGCGGCCGGAATGACCAGCGACGGGCCGTTGTACGGGTCGATCGGCTCCGGCGTGAACCCGCCCTCGCCGGCGCCATCCAGGGCTTTGGACCACAGGTCCTGACTTCTGCTGCACGCCGCCGCCGTCCCCTCCTTGCTGAAGGAGTTAGCCCGCTCGCCCACGGCCCAGGGGAGGTCGCCAAGCACGTACTCCGCCCGGAACACGCAGTCCAGGTTGGACATGACGCCCACGAGATCGGCAATCAGCGCCCGGTCACGCCACCGGGCAAGCACCTCGCGCATGGCCGCCAGCGTCCGCATGTCCGAGGAGTCCATCGAGTTGGTCTTGCTGAACAGGTGGCGGAACAGTTGGCGGTTCTCGTCGGTGGGACCGTCGGGCGCAACCGCCCGGATGAGCCCCACGCGCAGGTCGCCGCGCAGCAGACCCTTCGCGAGCAGCGTCTTGCCCGTCTGGACCCATCGCTTGCGCTGCTCCCCGTCGAGCGACCCCAGCCGCGAGTGCAGCGCCTCCCAGGCGTAGACGCGGACGAGCGGCAGTTTGTCCTTGTCCAGCACCGTGAACAGCCGCTCGGTGATGCGAGGGTCGTCGATCTGCGCCAGGCCGATCACGGCCATGGCCCGGGCCATCCAGTCGCGGCTCTTGAGGTGCTCCCCGTACATCTCGAGGTAGTGCTCGACGAGTTGGTCAACCGCCTTCCGGCGGACGGACGGGTCCTTGATGCTCCGTTCCGCGCCGGCAGACTCGGCGGCCTCAGCGGGCGACGCGCACGCGGCAAAAACCAGCGCGGCAAAAACGGCGCGAAAGGTCCGGCGCGTCGCGCGGCACGTCATCCTCACGGACTGCCCCTTCACGTGATGCCCCACCGAGGGCGGGCGACGGTACACCGGCCGCGCGGCGTTGTCTCGTGGAAACGGGATCCGTCCGACACCTGCGATGGCCGCGCCACGGCGGGCAATCGACTTCTACCGCGCCCCGCCGGCCCTGCGCTTCGGATTCGTTCTTTCCTTGAGCGCGTCGATCCGTTCCTTGATCGACAGGGCGGCAAAGCGCTGATTTTCGGGAAGCGACCGATAGTACGCTTCGAGGATCGCCAGGGAACTGCGGTCCTTGCCCATCTTCTCGTGCAAGTCGGCGATGCGTTCGACGTTGCTGCGGCGGAGCATGTTGACTTTCGCGATGAGCATCTGGAGCGCCGCCTTCGAGTTGTCGCTCAGACCCGCCCGTTGGCCGATCGGATGGGCAGCCACAAGGACCCGGCCGTACTTGGACCCGCAACCCTCGAAGGCCGCGACGCCCTTGCGGCGGGCCAGGGCAACCAGACGCTCGCGCTGGGCGGCGTCGTCGCCGGACGTCTTGGCGGCCTCGTCCTCGGCCTTGGTGAGGGCTTCCTTTGCGGCGGTTTCCTCTTTCTCGACGGCCTCGGTGGCGGCTTTGAGCCGTTCGATGTCCTTGGTGTGGGCATCTTCCTTCTTCTTGTCCTTGTCCTTGTCCTTCTCGGTGCCCGTCTTCGCCCACTTATTGTAATTGCCGCCGCCCGGTATGTTCGCCGCATCGGCCGACTCGGCCACAATGGCCGCCGCCATGGCGCAGACCGTCAGCGCCGCCAGGCACGTCAAAGCCGTCCGGGACATGCGCCCACCTCCTCTTGCCGAGAATGGCTGCACCACAACCGCGGCCAGTCCTCTACCACTATATACGACACAGGTCCCGCCTTGCGCAGACGCACCGACGCCGACGCCCCCGCCGAGGCGTCAGTGTACCCCGACGCCAGCCGCAGGGACAAGCACCTTCCGCCGTTCTGCCGCCCGGTATCACCTTGCGACGGGGCCGCCGTTGTCGCACAATGTATGGAGAAAAGGAGCGTCCCGTGCATCGGCGCATCATCTGCTCCATGCCGCTGTTGGTCCTGCTTGCCGCCCGCGCGCTGCCCGCACCGGCGGCCCCCAAGCCGCCGCCGATCCCCCTGGACCGGCGGGTCCAGTGGTTGCGCGTCACGCGCGCCTGGCGCGAGGCCGAGGCCGTCGTCTCGGGCCGGCGCGGGGCCTACCCGTTCACCGCCGCCACCAGGCAGCAACTGCTCATTGCGCTGGCCGGGGCCGTCGGCGAGATCGCGCCGCTGCGCGGCGCGGGACTCATCACCGAGACGGAAGAGGCCCTCATCAAGACCGACCTTTACATGTGGATCAAGGGCGTTCAAGCCGTCCGCACGGTCGAACAGCAGCACACGGATCCCTACCCCGGCGGGTTTCCCGTGCCGCCGATTCACGCCGACCCCATCTGGTGCCTCCAGCGGCGTCTCGCGCTGCTTGAAGAATGGGCCAAGGCCGAGACGCCCCATCCGGACGTCGCCAGGAAGGTGTTCGGTCCCGTCTACGAGGCGTTCGCCGTCCTGAGCGACCGTCGCCGCGTCCTGCCCGTCGAGGAGGACAGCGCGCGGCGGGTGCGCGACCGTGCGATGGCACTGGTCCAGACCATCCGCGCCAAACTGGGCTGGCAAACCGCCGGGGGATTGGAGGCGTCGCGTCCGTGGCGGCTCATCGGCGAGGTGTTCCGCATGGCGTCGATCCTGGCGCGGGTCCGCCCCATCACACAGGAGCAGTTCGACGACATCCACGCCTCGCTGGACCGCGCCGAGGAAGCCGCACGGTTCCTGGAGTGGAACAGCCTGATTGCCGAGCCGGAACGTCACCTCCTCCTCTTCCAGGCTCAGCGTCTGCGCAGGGCCATCCCCCTGCCGCCGCCGCCCGAGGAGGAGGACGAGAAGAAAAAGAAGGGGAAGCCGGAGACGGCGGAGCCTCCCCCGCCCGCCGAACCGGCCCCGCCTCAGGCGCCTCAGCCGAGCGGGCCCGAGCGCCTGGCCGCCCGCATCGCCTGGTGCCTGCCGCACCTGGAGCGCCTGGCGGCCGACGGCACCGCCCATCCGCCGGTGCTGCGGCGCCTTCTCCCCGCCATCGAAGCCGACCTCCGGACGGCCTCAGCCATCCGATGGCCCACGACCTGGACCGACGCCGAGCGCAAAGAGGCCGCCCGCGTTCTCCGCCAGGCGCGGGCGGCTGTGGACCAACTCAAGGGCCAGATGAATACCAAGCGCTAAGCGGACTTACGTAAGTCTTTTGTCGTGGCGAGAACGGCACCCGCTCGCTTACGCTCGCGGCTAGTTACGCTCGCGGCTAGTTACACTCGCGCCCGACCAGCCACGTGAGAAAACTAGCCGCGCACGTAAGTAAGCGGCGCAAGCCCCTTGGGCTACGAGCCCAATCACTTGTCGCCACGGCATGCACACGCAAACGTGGGCATGGCACCCGACGGCTCGCTTACGCTCGCGGCTAGAGCGGTTTTCACAAATCATGTCGCATATCCGCAGTGGGTGAACCAGCCGATCGAGTCGTGAATCGTGACGTGTTCCAGGGCGATCCCAATGGCCGTGATAAGCCCTTCGAACGTGCGAGCGGCCAGGGATCGGAGGA
>DATKXP010000198.1:0-4061 GCA_035529015.1 Phycisphaerae bacterium
TGGGGTCCGGGCGGCAGCCGGCACATCGACGCCGACCTGGCGGTGCTCAGCGAGTTGCTGGCGCACGGCCCGGCGGCCGAGACGGCGCTTTCGGGACTGGCGGCCGAGTGGGAACGCGAACACGGCGACGCCTTCGGCCCGTTCGACGGGTGCCTCGGCGCGGGCGCGATCCTGGAGGAACTCTGCCGCCGCTTCCCCGGCGAGACGGCGATGAGCGCGCGGCGGCTGGAGGCGTTCGGCGCGTGCCCGTTTGCCTTTCTGGCGGGCGAGGTCCTTGGCCTGCGGCCCATTGAAGAGCCGTCGGCCGACCTCAGCCCCATGCGCCTCGGCCTCATCTACCACGGCCTTCTGGAGCGGCTCTTCGCGGCTGCGGCGGCGTCGAAGACGCTCGCGGGCCGTGTGACCGACGAGACGCTGGACCAGGCGCTCGCGCTGCTCGAGAAAACGGCCACGGCCTACTTCACAGACCTCGAGAAAGGGGCCCGCCTCGGATCGCCGGCCCTGTGGGAGGTCCAGAAGCGGAACATCCTGCGCGACGTTCGCGGCCTGCTCCGGTGGCACGCCAGGAGCCTGGCCGATTGGCGGGCGGCGTACACCGAGATCGCCTTCGGATGCGGCAAGCGCGAGGTCGAACCGCCCGGGCGCGCCGAGCCCATCATTCGCGACACGCCGCACGGTGACCTGCGGCTGCGGGGGCGGATCGACCGGATCGACCTCGCGGCCGACGGCAGCGGACACCAGATCATCGACTACAAGTCGGGCACCTCGGCGCCAACGGCCGGCGATATGCAGGCCGGGACCAGTTTCCAACTGCCCCTGTACCTGTGGGCGGCCGACGAACTCCTCAACGGCGGCGGCGGACGGGCCGAGGCGTTCTTCCTGCCCGTCCGAAACCCGGGCCGCAAGGGACGCCTGGCCCGTTCAGACTCCAAAGGCGAGCCCGACCCGAAGTTCGACGAGGCCCTCGACCGGGCCGACGAGTACATCCGCCGCTTCATCGACGCGATGCGGCTCGGACGGTATCCCGTGTACCCGCGGACAGGATGTCCCGGGCGCTGCGATTTCAACGGCATCTGCCGCTTCGCCGAGTGGCGGATTCAACGCAAGTGGCAGGCCAATCCGATTCCCGAACTCGCTCTTCTTGCCGACGCGGCCGGCGACGGCGGGGAGGACGACGCATGACCCGCCTGACCGAAGCCCAGCGGCGCGTCGTCACGGCCCTCGATGAGAACTTCTGTGTCACGAGCGGCGCCGGTTGCGGCAAGACGCGCGTCCTGGTCGAGCGGTACATCCACTTTCTGGAGCAGGACGGGGAGTTGGCCCTGTCGCGTCTGGCGGCCATCACGTTTACCGAGAACGCCGCCGCCCAGATGCGCGGCCGCATCCGCGAGGCCTGTCTCGAACAGATCGCGGCCGCCCGCGAGGCGAACGACCGCGTCCGTCTCCAGGTGTGGCTCCAGCGGTACTGGGACGTGGACATTGCGCCCATCAACACGATCCACGGGTTCTGTGGGGCGTTGCTTCGGCAGTGGCCCATCGAAGCCGGCGTGGACCCGCAATTCGCGATCCTCGACGAGACCGAGGCCGCGTTTCTGAGGATGGACGTCGTCGCCGCCGTCGTCGAGGACCTTCTGGCCGCCGAGGACGCCGACCTGCTCGCGGTACTGGAGCACTTCCGCCTGGACGACGCACGGGACATCCTTGAAACGGTCGTCGGCGACAGGCGCGAGGTCCTCCACCGCGTGGCGGCGCCGGTCATGGCCAAGAGCGACGACGAAATCCTCGCGGGGCTCAAGAAACGGATCGGCGAACACGTCATGGGGGCGCTCCAGCGGCTCGTCGATTCCGCGGCGATTCGCAACGCCGTCGGCGCCCTGAAGCGATTGGCCGGGCAGCCCACGGACAGACTCGAGGCGATTCGCCAGGAGGCCGTGAAGCAGGTCGAACGGCTCCGGCGCGCTCGCACGGCAGACTTGGCGGCCGAGGCGGCTGACCGCATCGCCAATGGGATCAAGGTGAACTGCGGCAGCGCGAAACTCTGGCCCTCGCCGGAAGCGCTCAAGGAGGCCAAGAGCGCGATGAGAAGCCTGCGGGACCCCTTCAAGGAGATCGTCAAGGGGCTCCCGATGTTCATCGAAGAGACGGAGCGCCGGCACCTGGCCCTCGCGCGGGCCTTCTACGCGACCGCCTGCCGCGCCATCGACGCTTATGAGGCGGCCAAGCGGGGGCGGTCGGCCCTGGATTTCGAGGACCTCCAGATCCGCACGCGGGATCTGCTCAGGAGCGACCGCCGCGTTCTTGAGCGGTGCCGGGCGCGGTTCCGCGCCATCCTGGTGGACGAACTCCAGGACACGAACCTGCTTCAGTTCGAGATCGTGGACCTTCTGACCTCCGGCCCGTCTGCGAGGGCAGCCGTGGCTGACCCTCGCGGGCGGCGCAAGGAAGCGCCGTTGCGGCCGGGGGCGCTGTTCAGCGTCGGCGACCCCAAGCAGTCGATCTACCGGTTCCGCGGCGCCGAGGTCGAGGTCTTCCAGACGGCCGTCGGTCGAGTCGCCGCCGCCGGCAGAAAGGCCCTGGCCGAGAGTTTCCGCCTGCACCCCGGCACAGCCGGCCTGGTCAACCACCTGTTCGGCCCGCTCATGGGCGAAGCGTACGAGCCGATCGAGGGCAAGTACAGGCAGGTCAACGACGACGTGGCCGAGGTCATCCACGTCTTCGACCCCGACGAGCCGAAGGGGTTTCACGCCGACGAAGGGCACACCCAGGAGGCGCGCGCCCTGGCGGCGCGGCTCGAGGAAATCGTCAAGACGGCGAGCGTGAAGGTATGGGACGCCGACCGGGACGCCGCCCGCCCGGTGCGGTACGGCGACATCGCCATCCTCCTGCGCCGCACGACGCACCTTCACGTGTACGAGGAGGCGCTGGAGCGCCGGGGCGTGCCGTACTACGTCGTCGCGGGGCGCGGCTTCTACAAGCAGCAGGAGGTGCTCGACATCATCCACCTGCTCCGTGTGCTGGACGACCCGGCCGACGATCTGCACCTGGCGGGGGTGCTGCGGTCGCCGCTGTTCGCGGTCAGCGACGAGGGGCTGTACCGGCTCAGCCGGCTCGGAGCGTCGCTTCGCGCAGCGCTGCCGGCGGCGGCCGAGGCCGAGGGGCTGCACCCGGAGGATCGCCGCGGTCTTGCCCGTGCGGCGCGCCTGCTGGCCACGTGGGGCGCCGAGAAGGACCGTCTGGGTCTTGCGGCGCTGGTGGACCGCGTGGCGTTCGAGTCGGGCTACGCCGCGGCCAGCGTCGGACGGTTCGGAGGGGAGCGGGCGTATGCGAACCTGCGGCAGATGGTGGAACTGGCCCGGCACTTCGAGCGGCAGGACCCCTCGGCCCTCGGCGATTACGTGGACTACGTCACCGATTTCATGCAGAGCGAGATGCGCGCCGAGCAGGCCGCCGTCGAGGCCGAAGAAGGCGACACCGTCCGCCTCATGACCATCCACAAGGCAAAGGGGTTGGAGTTTCCGGTGGTGGCCCTGCCGGACCTGGGGTACGCCCCGCGCGGCCCGCGGGCTCGGTGGTTCATCCACCCGGCAACGGGCGTGGCCCTGCGCATGCGCGAGGAGGAGGACGCAAGCGGCACCGGGGAGGCGGACCGGCCGGCCCGCAAGGCCGCAGGCACGCCCACGTCGGGAGCCCTCGCCCTGGCCCGCGGCATGGAAACCGACGCCGAACAGGCGGAATCGCACCGGCTCCTGTACGTCGCAATGACCCGGGCAAAAGATTACTTGATATTTGCCGGTCACGAGCAGTATAGTGGACCTCACGACTCATGGCTCGACGCCGTGTTCCAGGGTCTTGGGGCGACGGACGATCCCGGCAATCAGGTCATCCGGTTGCAGACGGGGGGAACGGTGCGAATTGGCATTCATCCTCCGCTCAGTTCTCGGCCAAGCCGCGCCGCCCGGCGAGGCGGTCCGCGAGACCTCTTTGCCGCCGGCCGCGTGCGATGGGACCGCGTGGGCGACCGCGCCCAGAGCGCGCCGCGCCGGACGGTCGAGCAAATGCTC
>DATKXP010000199.1:0-4262 GCA_035529015.1 Phycisphaerae bacterium
GGCCTGGCGCGCATGGCCGGCGAGCACGAGTCCGTGATGACCACGGCGGCCGTCGCCGGCCTGGTGGTCCGGCCGACCACGACCAGCCTGCTGACGATCCACAACGGCGAGAACTACGGCGGCAAGTCGCTGGTGATCGACCGCCTGTTCTCTTTCCAGCTCGTCTCCGCGGCGGCCCTGTCGTTCTACACGATGTGGTATTGCCTCCACGTCCGGCCGATCAACGTCGCCGAGGGGCCCAACGAGATCACCTCGAAGTGGGGCACCGGCGACGGCCGCGGCCCGTCGATGGGCCCGGTCCGGGCCGAGGTCGACGCCACCGTGATCGACGACGGCTGGTTCCCCTGCGGCGGGTCCGGCCCGGTCGAGGCGACCGGCGTCCTGCCCGGCGGCGGCACGGAGTGGGAATGCAAGGGGCGCCTGGTGGTGCCCCCCGACCACTCGATCAGCCTGCACGTGTCGGCCTCCTCGGTCAACGAGGACTTCACCGTCGGCGCCTCGTGGTGGCGGACGCAGCTCTGAGGCAGGATCGAGAGGCCCGCGAATAGCGCGAATGGCGCGAATGGGCTCATGAAAAAACAATTCGTCTCATTCGCGTGATTCGCGGGCCGCCCCAAAGGAGAATCGCGTGCTCGGTTCGCTGGTTGAAATCACGCCGCCGGCCGTCGCCGTCGTGTCCGCCGCGGACATGAAGCGGTACCTGCACGGCGTGGCCGAGGACGAGACGGACGCGGACCTCGAGGCCCTCGTCGAGGCGGCGACGGGGTACGCCCAGACGTGGCTTTCGCAGCAGCTTATCACCGCGACGTGGGACCTGGTGTTGCCGGGCTTTCCGGCCGGCGTGATCGAGTTGACCCCGCCGCTGCAAACCGTCAGCTGGATCAAGTATTACGACGGGAGCAACGCGCTGCAGACGTGGGACGACGGCTACTACGAGGTCGACGCCGACCACAAGCCGGGGCGCGTGCAGCCGGCCTACGGCTACACGTACCCGTCCACCTACAGCCGCATCGACGCCGTGACGGTCGAGTTCCTGTGCGGCTACGGCGACGCGGCCACCGACGTGCCGGCCAATATCGTCCTGGCCGTCAAGGCGTTGGTCGCGTTCCTTTACGAGAACCGCGGGACGGCGCCGGAGAAGGCGCCCGCCTCGGTGGAGCGACTGCTGAGCCTCTCGGGACATGGAGCCTATGCCTGATGTGTGCCGTAGCGATCAACCCCGGGCGGCTGAAAACCTCCGTGGTGATCCAGCACAAGAGCGCGGGCCGGGACACCAAGGGGGCCAGAACCGCCGAGAGCTGGAGGACGCTGGCCACGGTGTGGGCGGAGGTTCTGCCGGTGGCCGGGCGCGAGGGATGGAACGTCAAGCAGATCGACGCGGAGCTGACGCACGGGGTAGTGATGCGCTACCGGTCGGACGTCACCAGCCGCCACCGGCTGAAGGTGGGGACGGCGATCCTGAACATCAAGGGCCCGCCGCGAGACGTGGGGAACGCGCATGTGATCTTGGAGCTGGACTGCATCGAGGAAGAGGACTGATGGCCGCGACCGCGATCACGCTGATCGGCGACGTGGAGCTGAGGCGCAAGTTTGACAGCCTCGCCCCCAAGCTCCAGCGCAAGGCCCTGCGCCGGGCGATCACCAAGGCGGCCCGCGTCACGGTCAAGGCCGCCAAGGCGGAGGCACCGAGCGAGACGAAGACCCTGCAAAAGGCCCTCGGGTATCGCGTGTTCACCTTTCCGAAGGCGGCGCCGACCGGCGTCGGCGCCGTGATCGGCGTCAAGAAAGATGCCCGCGGCAAGGTCCAGCGGTTCCGCCGCGGGGTGCTGCGGGGCAAGCGGGGGATGCGGATCGCCAAGAAGGGCGAGACGGCCGCCGCCTACCGCAACCCCGAAAAGTACCTGCACCTGATCGTGCTCGGCACCAAGCACAGCAAGGCCAACAACTTCCTTTTGCGGGCCGCCCAGCGGAGCCGCGGCGATTCGATCCGGATCATCGCCGAGGACGTCCGCGTCCAGCTCCAAAGCGAGAGCCCCACGAAATGACCACGCTTGCCGACGCCCTGCAGCTATACCTCTCCGGCCAGCCGAGCCTCGGCGAGGCCGGCGCGCGGGTGTTTCAGGACACGCTGGACCAGTCTACGCCGCTGCCGGCCGTGCTCGTGCGCGATCCCGAAGAGATCGGCGGGCATCACCAGACCGCGGCGGATGGCACCGTCGAGGCCCGCGTCCAGGTCGACGCCTGGGCGAAAACCAAGACCGAGGCGGCCGGCCTGCAAAAGGCACTCCGCGAGCTGCTCGACGGCTACCCGCGCGGCAAGCTCGGCGCGGACGGCCAGACCATCGACGTGGAGGGGATCCACCTCGAAAACCGCTACCTGCACGACCACGCGGGCGACGACGCGAGCGACTCGAACGATTTTCAAGCGATCCTGGACCTGACCGTCTGGTACCGCGAGAGCGTGCCCGACTTCGACTGACCACTGACCACCGACCACTGACCACCCACCACTCCCATGACCAACTACATCGCTACCGGCATCACCGTGTCGTTCGGGGCCTTGACCGGCGAGATCCTCGACGTCGACCGCGGCAACGACACGGTGGAGGCGCAGGACTCGACGCACCAATTGTCACTCGAAGAGTGGCGGGAACACAACGCGGTCGGCGCGCTGAAGCAGGCCGGGCCGTTCACGCTGCTGGCCCACTGGGGCGGCACGATCCCGGCGGTCGGCACCCAGGACACGATCACCGTCACGCTCCCGAGCGGCGGGACCGACTCGAACGTGGCCATCCTCCAGGACGCCGGCGGCTTTTCGGGCAAGCTGGGCCAGAAGATCACCACCGAGATGAGCTTCCTCAGCACCGGCGCGCCGACGCACCCCTGATCGAGCTCTTGGAGCTTAGCGCTTAGCTCTTAGCACCAAGAACCAAGAACCAAGAACCAAGAACTAAGAAGGAACCTCCTGATGGCCGACACGTTCACCGCATCCGTCGAGCTCAAGACCAGCGTGCAGCAGACGTTCGACACCGCCGCCGGACCGGCGGCCGGCACGCCGAAGGTCACGCACGCCAACTGGGACTTCAAGCACTCACTGAGCGCCTCGAGCACGCCGCCGTTCACCAAGCACGCCGTCGAGCAGAAGGCCCTGGCCGCCGGCGCGGGCACGATCGACCTGAGCGCCACGTTTGGGTTCAACGGCGAGGCCGTCGACGGGACGGGCCTGAAGGTCCAGGCGATGAAGCTGCGCAACCCGAGCACCAACGCGAACAACATCACGATCACGCCGGGCGCCGCCAACGGCTACGACTTCTGCGGCGCCGCCTTTTCGATCACGCTGGAGCCCGGCACCGAGGTGCTGATCTACTGCCTCGACACCGCCCCGGACATTGCCGCCGCGGACTGCACGCTTGACATTGCCGGGACCCTCGTCCAGGTCCTCGACTTCGAGTGCCTGATGGGCTGAGAAGCAGGGGTCAGGAGTCAGGAGTCAGTGTTGATTCTGCCCCTGACCCCTGATTCCTGACCCCTGACCCCTGACCCCTGACCCCTGACCCCTGATCCACCATGCCAGCCGAACAGATCAATCCCGCCGACGACCCGCGCAAAGCGCAAGCCGAGGGGGCGGGGCCGGAACAAGAAGATTACGGGCCGGAGCTCGACGCGGAGACCATCCTGGCCGCCGACGACCGGCCGATGGTGCAGGCGTTTGCGCCCAAGTGGGGCGGCCACGTCTGGCTGGACACCATGGCCGGGCGCGAGCTGGACGACTACGAGCGGTACCTGGCCAATCACGTCGACGCGACGACCAACGAGTTCGTCGACTGCGATTGGCGGGCGAACTTCCTGGCCCGCTGCATCTGCGACAAGAACGGCCGGCGGCTCTTCAGCGAGGAGCAAATCGTTGCCCTGGGCCGGAAGTCGGCCGACACGCTGGACTATTTGTTCGGCATCGCCCAGCGCCTGAACAAGCGCACGCAGCGGGACATCGACGACCTAAAAAAAGCATCCGCCGCCGCCCGAGCTGGCTCCTTGCAGCCCGACTCTGCCGAGACCTCGGAGGATGGCGGACACCCGGCGAATGCCTCCGAGACCTGAGCGCCATTGAACTGGCCGAGTGGCAGGCCACCTACGAGGTGGAGACGGTCGGCGACGAATTGGCGTGGAAACTGAACGGCCACCTGGTCGCGGCGCTGCACAACACGGCGGCCTTCAGCCGGCCGCGGCAGCCGCTGGACGCGGAAGACTGCCTCTGGCGGCGG
>DATKXP010000200.1:0-3243 GCA_035529015.1 Phycisphaerae bacterium
GCGCGTCCAGCGGCCCTCCTCGCCGAAGGCCTGGGCGATGGTCGAGAACTGCACGATGGCGAACCGGTCGGCGGCGGCGAGTTTCCCGATACAGAATGCGAGCGCCTTCTTTGCCTGCTCAATCTTCTCGCCCTTCATCGAGCCGGAGGTGTCGAGCACAAAGGCAACGTCACGCGGCACGCGGCGGTCCGCATCAATTTCGACCGCAGGGCTGATGAGAATGAGGAACAGGCCCGGCTCGTCCAGGTTCACCTCGGCATAAAACAGCTTCGGCTCCCGCCGCTTCCTCGGACCCATCACCGTCTGGCCCTCCGCCACCGTCACGGGCTCAACCTTTCAACCCGCACCATGTCCCCAGGGGCGCTACTTCCAAAAAAAATTCTTTGTGGTACAATTGGGCAACAGGCTCCTCTAGGCCCACCGCGCCAAGCCGCGGTTGCTGTAGCGTAGCGCCGAGTCCGTATCACAGGGGCGAGCAAGACGCGGGAGACATCGCATGCATGCACTGGGCCTGATCGATTGGTTGGCCGTGGCTGCCTACTTCCTCCTGGTGTTCGGCCTGTCGTGGTGGGTCGTCCGGAAGAACCGGGACACGCCCACCGACTACTTCCTGGCCGGCCGAAACCTCGGCTGGTTCGTCATCGGGGCCTCGATCTTCGCCTCGAACATCGGGTCCGAGCACCTGGTCGGCTTGGCCGGGTCGGGGGCCACCGACGGCGTCGCCATGGCCCACTACGAACTGCACGCCTGGTGCCTGCTGGTGCTGGCGTGGGTTTTCGTCCCGTTCTACATGCGGTCCCAGGTCTTCACCATGCCCCAGTTCCTGGAGAAGCGGTTCAGCCCGATGGCCCGGTGGGTCCTCTCGATCATCTCGCTGGTGGCGTACATACTGACCAAGATCGCGGTGGCCATTTTCGCCGGCGGCATCGTGTTCTCAGCCCTTCTGCCCGAGGTTCGCTTCCTGGGGATGGACAGTTTCTGGATCGGCTCGATCCTCATCATCCTCCTGACGGGCGCGTACACGGTGCTCGGCGGCCTGCGGGCCGTCGCCTACACCGACACGCTCCAGACGTTCACCCTGGTCCTGGGGGCGGCACTGGTGACGTTCTTCGGCCTCCAGGCGCTGGGCGGCTGGGGCGAACTGCGCGAGGTCTGCGGCTCCGAGATGTTCAACCTCTGGAAGCCCCTCGTCCCCGCCGGCGTCGAGGCCACCTGGGCCCCCGTCAAGGAAACCGGCCGCATGGCGTGGTACTTCAACGGCAACTATCCGTGGCTGGGCATGCTGTTCTGCGCCCCGATCATCGGCTTGTGGTACTGGTGCACCGACCAGTACATCGTCCAGCGCGCCCTGGGCGCGCCGAACGAGACGGAGGCCCGCCGGGGTAGCCTCTGGGCCTCGTTCCTGAAACTCCTGCCCGTCTTCATCTTCATCATTCCGGGGATGATCTGCTTCGCCTTGGCCGCCAGCGGCAAGGCCGAGGGACTCCAGGCCGCCATCATGGACGACCAGGGCCACATCGTCCGCGACAACGCCCAGGCGGCGTTTCCGCTGCTCGTCAAAACCGTTCTGCCGGTGGGGGTCCGCGGCATCGTGGTGGCCGGGCTGCTGGCCGCACTCATGAGCAGCCTTTCCAGCGTGTTCAACGCCTCCGCCTCGCTGTTCACGATGGACTTCTACTTGCGGCTGCATCCGAAAGTCTCGGAGCAAAAACTGGTCTGGATCGGCCGGATGGCCACCATCGTGATGGTGGCGATCGGCCTGGCGTGGATCCCGGTCATCCGGGGCGGCAAAGGGCTGTACGACTACCTCCAGGGCGTCCAGGCGTACCTGGCCCCGCCGATTTTCGTCGTCTTCTTCCTGGGCGTCTTCATGAAACGCCTGAACGCCAAGGGCTGCCTGGCGGCCCTGGTCGTCGGCTTCCTGCTGGGCCTGTTCCGCCTGGGGGTCGACACCCCGGTCAAACTCTGGGGCACCGAGTACGCCGAAGGGTCCTTCTTCTGGATCATCCACAACGTCTTCTTCCAGTACTACAGCCTGGGCATCTTCCTGGTGTGCATCGGCGTGATGGTGGGCGTCAGTTACCTGACCGCCCCGCCCGCGTACGAGAAGATCAGCGGGCTGACGTACGCCACCTTGACCGACGAAGATCGCCGCGAAAGCCGAAGCAGTTGGAACTGGCGCGACGTGACCGCCACGGCCGTCGTGCTGCTGATCATCCTGGCGGTGTACCTCTACTTCACGGGCTGAGATGCCCCGTCGCGGGGCGGCGGTTCGCCGCCCACGACGCGCAGAAAGATCGGCCGGATGAGCCGCGGCACCGTCGCCGCCCCGGCCTCCTACCTGGCCGGCCTGTCCGGCGGCGCGAGGTCCGTGAAGAGCGCCTTCACTTGCGCGTCGTCGAGTTCCTCGACCCCCTCGTCGGTGTCGACGAGGACGGCCTGGTTGCGGGCCGTCACGATGACCGCGCGCTGGCCGAGGCTGAAAATCTCCCGGAGGTCCGTCCGCTCCCGCGCGAGGCGGAAGTAGGCGCTCGAACCCCAGCGGACCTTCGTCACCTTCTCGGTCCCCTGGAACTGGTCGTCCACCCACACGCCGCGATAGTTCGCCACCTGCCGGTTCCCGCGCTGCTGCACGTTCTGCATGCCGCGCATGTCGCGCCCGAAGTTCTCCGCCTGACGCAGACGCTGGATGTTCTGGGCGATGTCCACCGCCTTGGCGCCCGTGTCGGCCTTCTTCAGGTCTTCCTCGCCGGCGCGGAACCCGGCCACCGAACCGCCGGATGAGTACGGCGGGCCGCCGCCTCCGACACCCGTTGCCGTGGGTTTTTCCGTTGGGGCAATGCTGATGCCGCCCGAGGAGCGCCCCGCGCTGCCGAACTCCCGCTCGACCCGGTCTGCCGCCTTCTCGCGCCGGGCCGAATCTGCCGCCGGCTCCCGCGCAGGCCGCGCCGAAGTGGCCGGCGCCCCGACGACCGGAGGCACTCCCGCGACAGGCGCAGCGCCACCGACCGCCAACCCATATTGCTTGTACTGGTCCGAATTCTCCAGCACGAGGTAACTCGTGTACGGCGTCTCGATGCCGTAGGCCACGCTCAGCCGGATGGCCTCGTCCTTCAGTTCCTTGTCCTCGCCGTGCAGCCGGATCTGGTCCAGCAGGTACCCGATCTTGCGGTGGGCCCAGATGGGGCCGATGAACGACCGGTCGGTGCACTTCTCCGGGAACGTCCCTTCGTAAACGAACTC
>DATKXP010000201.1:0-3366 GCA_035529015.1 Phycisphaerae bacterium
GCTGCGCTTCGCCATGCCGTTCGACGGCTACGTGTCGCTGAACCTCTTCGCCCCCGATGGCTCGGTCGCGCGCCAGTTGCTGACCTGCGCCTTCTATGCCAAGGGCGAGCACGAGGTCAAGTGGGACGGCCTGACCACCCCGTACTGGCGCACTCCAGGCGAGCCGGTGAAGGCGGGCGATTACACCTGGAAGGCCATCGTGCACAAGGGGATCGGCCTGCGCCTGCGCGGCTGGGCCTGCAACGGCGGCAGCGCGCCCTGGGACAGCTCGCTCACCTCCAACTGGGGCGGCGATCACGGTGTGCCGATCTCATGCACCACTGACGGCGAAAAGGTCTATCTCGGCTGGACAGGCGCCGAGGCCGGCAAAGCCTTGGTGGCCTGCGATCTGCAGGGCAACGTCCAGTGGCGGCATCACTACGGCGGCTTCGGCAGCTGCGAGGCGGTGGCTGTGGATAACGGCATCGTCTATGTCAACCATGGCGGCGGACTGATCTACCGGCTCGACGCCAAGACCGGCATCTACAGTTCATGGAAAGGCAAGGACTCGCCCGATCTGACGATCAAGGACCTCTTTGAGGCGACCGCCAAGGAGAAAGGCGCGAAAGCTCCCGAGCGCATTGAAGGCATGGATGCCCGCGGCGGCAAGCTCTACGTCAGTGTAGCCATGGGCGCCGGCGTCGTGGCGGTCCTGGACGGCGCCACCGGCGCGATTCAGAAACTCATCGACCTCGAGAAGCCGGGCTTCATCCGGGCCGTGAACGACGAACTCGTGTATGTGGTCCAGGACCGGCTGAATGTGCTGGCGCTCAACCCGCAGACCGGCGCCGCCAAGCCGGTCATCACTGGGCTGGACGGGGTGGGCGGCGTGACCGCCGACGAGCAGGGCCGCTTGTATGTGAGCGTGCAGGGCAAGGTCCAGCAGGTGCAGGTCTTCACGGCGGACGGGAAGCCCGCGGGCGCCATCGGCCGCCAAGGCGGACGCCCGGCCATCGGGGCCTTTGTCCAGGACGGGGTGCTCAACCCCGCCGGGCTCGTGGTGGACAAGGAAGGCAAGCTCTGGGTTGCCGAACAAAACGAGACGCCCAAGCGCTTCAGCGTGTGGCAGGCCCGGGCGGGGGCGAATACGAAAGAGGGCGCCTTCCTCAAGGAGTTTTTCGGCCCCACGCACTACGGCGCCAGCGGCGGCGCGATCAACCCGCGCGACCCGAACGTCATGGCCGGCGAGGGCTGCGAGTGGCGGATCGACCCGAAGACCGGCCGCGACGTCTGCCTGGGGACTTTCGAAAACAGCATCCACAACTCTGCGCTCTATGCCGAGGGCAGCAACGGCAAACTGTACCTGGTCACGATCGGCAACAAGGTCCTGGCCATCCGCGAGCGGCTGGGCGATGCGCAATTTGCCCGGCGCGCGACCATCGTGTCCGATCCGGCCAAGAAAACGACGGAGTTCTGGGCCGACGCGAACGGCGACGAACAGCGGCAACCCGACGAGCTGGCGACCCATCCGACGGCGCTGACGCTGGGCGGCTATTACGAATGGTCGCTCAACATGAACAGCGACCTGACCCTCTACGCCAACGGGCTGCAGTTCAAGGTTGCGGACTTCACGAAATGCGGAGCGCCCCGGTATGACGTCGCCGGCGCCCGCAAGGTTGCCGGTTTTGGCGGCGGAGCGCTGTCCACGCCGGACAACCGCAAGCTGGTTTCGGCGATGGAAACGTTCTTCGAGTGCTACGACGTGGCCGACGGCCGGCTGCTCTGGAAGTACCCCAACGCCTTCAGCGGCGTGCACGGCTCGCATTATGCGCCGCCGCCGGAAGTCGGCCTCATTCGCGGCGCCTTCGGGCTGGTAGGCAGCGCGGCGCTGCCCAAGCCGGTCGGCGGCATCTGGGCCATCAACGGCAACATCGGCGAGTGGCATGTGCTGACCGAGGACGGGTTCTACCTCACGCGCCTGTTCCAGGGCGACCCCTTCAAGACCCAGTGGCCGGACCAGGCGGTGCCGGGCGCCATCCTGGACAACGTGCCCCCCGGCCTCGGCGGCGAGGATTTCGGCGGCTCCCTGCGCCAGGGCAAGGACGGCAAGGTTTACATCCAGGCCGGCAAGACCGGGCTCTGGAATGTCGAGGTCACGGGACTGGAGACGATCCAGGAAGTCCCCGGCGGCAAGGTGGCGATGAGCGCCGCCGACGTGAAGACGGCCCAGACCTTCCGCGAGAAACAAAAGCAGTCTGCGGAAGGCAACAAGAAGTACATGGTCCAGAAGGCCACAGTGGCGTTCAGCGGCAACCTCGACGCGGACTTCAAGGATTCCGAGAAGCCGGCGTTCGAGAGGCAGTCGGGCTCGCGTGTGCGGGTCGTCATGTCGCGCGACGATGCCAATCTCTACGTCGGCTGGGAGGTGCAGGACGACACGCCGTGGGTCAACGGCGCGGACGCGCCCGAGTTCCTGTACGCCCGCGGCGACACCGTGGACCTCCAGCTCGGGACCGATCCCGCGGCCGACAAGAAACGCGGCGAACCCGTGAAGGGCGACCTGCGCCTGTCCATCGGCAACTTCAAAGGCCAGCCCACGGCAGTGGTGTACCGCAAGGTCGCGGACGAGAAGAAGCCCAAGACCTTCAGCTCCGGCGTCATCAAGGAATACGTGATGGACAGCGTCGTGGTTCTGGCCGAGGCCAAGCTGTCCGCGAAGGTGGAGGGCAAGCGCTACGTGGTCGAGGCCGCGATCCCGCTGGCGGCGCTCGGGCTGAAGCTCACGGACGGCCTGGTCCTGCGCGGCGACTTCGGCGCCACGCACGGCGACAAAGCCGGCGCGGACACGATCCTGCGCACCCACTGGAACAACCAGAAGACCGGCATCGTGAACGACGAGGTCTTCGAGCTGAAGATGGAACCGGCGAACTGGGGCGAGATCGTGTTCCAGTGAGCTGGACAGATCAACGCAAAGGAGTACTGCGCATGAGAAAGAATAATAAGGAGACCGACTTGAACCCAGCTCGAATTCTGACAGTATGCATGGCAGCCATGCTCGTGGCCGGCAGCGCGGCGCTGGCCGCCGAGCCAGCACCCGACCCGCGGACGACCGTGCTGCCGGTCTACACGCTGCCCGACAGCGCCGCGGCCGACGGCAAGCTGGCCGAATGGGCCGGGGTGCCACCCGTTCCGGCGGAACGGTTCAACATCGGCCCCTTCAATTCGAATCCCGACCCGGCGAAGCGGCCGGCGCCGGACAATTTCGCGCCCACGCTGCGCTGCGGCATGAAGCCGGGCAACCCGGACCTGTATTTCCTGATCGTGGTGCAGGACTCGCGGCGTTACACCGAGCCAAAGGCGGCCTGGATCGAAGGCGACCGCGTCGAG
>DATKXP010000202.1:0-2983 GCA_035529015.1 Phycisphaerae bacterium
AGCGCTCTCGAAGACGCCATCGCCCACGAGAGGGAGGCGACCCGGGCGTGGGAGGGAATCGTCGAGGCCGCCGGCGACATGTACCACGATGACCTGGCCTTCGGCCGCAGACGGTCGGGCCTGGCCGGCCACTGGAGGGACGAACTCGTCCTGCTGAACAACGGCCTCGCCGACCTCGAGCAGAAGCGGAAAGACTTCCGCCCCAAGGCCGCCGGGGCCTCCCCCCTCATCGCCCATGTCCCGATCCGCAGAACGCCGCCCGGCAAGGACCTGACGGTCCGAGCAACGGTGAGCGGCCAGGAGCCGCTCACGCGGGTGCGCGTCGGCTACCGCAGCGCCCGCGGCGACGTCGCGTACGCTGACATGGGACGAACCACACCGTTCGTCTACTGCGCCGCGATTCCCGAATCGGCGGTCACCGAAGGCCTGACCTACTTCCTTGAGGCCACCGACGAGGCCGGACGCCGCGCAACCTGGCCGCCCGATGGCCAAACCCGACCCATCGCCGTGACGGTCACCCGCGACACCGAGCCGCCGGCCGTCGCCCACGAGCCGATCGTTCGCGCACCGGCCGGCAAGCCGCTCACGGTCACCGCCACGGTTCGCGACCCGTCGGGCGTCAAGTGGGTCCGGCTGCGGTACCGCGGCGTCAACCAGATGTTTGATTACCAGACGCTGCCCATGCTGCCGACCGGCGAGAAGGATCAGTACCAGGCCGAAGTGCCCGCCGAACACGTTGACACCCAATGGGACTTCATGTACTTCATCGAGGTGATGGACACCTGCGGCAACGGGAAGATTCACCCGGACCTGGAGACGGAGACGCCGTACGTCGTCGTCCGGTTGCAGCGGTGACCGACTGGCGGGCGTGATGGACCTCGGGGTCCGGTGCCGGCCGCGGCGTTCGGCCGGCGTCTACGAGTGGCGCATCAGGACCGCGGACCAGGCCCCGCCCGCAGGGGCTTCCGATAACCGGGACGCAGAACGCGCCGGACCCGTATCCGGCCGATAGGGAGGTCTTTCATGCGTGCCTTGCGCCTGTTGCTGCCGCTGGTCTGCCTGGCGATGCTCATTCCGTCGTGCCGGGCCGCCGACGGGCCGCGGGGCCCCGCCGACGCACCGACCGGCGTCACGTTCATCGCCACCTCCGACTCGCACTACGACGCCTTCGAGAACGAGGACCGCAACGAGCGCGACCGCGCGACCATCGACCAGATAAACGCCATCGCCGGCGTGGCCTGGCCCGAGCAACTGGGCGGCGATCCCATCAGCCGGCCGCGCGGCGTCGTGGCGCTTGGCGATCTCATCGACGACGGCGACCGCCAGTTCCAGGGTAAGAACCAGACCCAGCCGCAGTGGGCCTTCTTCGTCAAGGACTTCGGCCTCGACGGAACCGACGGCCGGCTCAAGTACCCCGCCTTCGAGACCTGGGGCAACCACGACGGGCCGCCCGTCGGCAAGGAACGGTTCGGCTTCAGCACCCAGGCCCACCTGAAGGAGCGCAATCGCATCCGCCTCCGGAAGGGCCTTATCACGAACCTCTCCGAGAACGGCCTCCATTACTCCTGGGACTGGGACCGCGTGCACCTGGTTCAACTGGGTATCTACCCGGCCGACGCGCAGCACCCGGATATCCGTTACAACCGCGTGTGGCACGACCCCCAGGGCGCCCTGGCGTTCCTCAAGAAGGATCTGCAGAAGAACGTGGGCGACTCCGGCCGGCCCGTCGTCGTCATGGCCCACTGCGGCTTCGACACCGACTGGTGGCACAAGGACGACTGGAAGGCGTTCTACGAAGCCGTCCGCCCGTATAACGTGGTGGCGTACCTGCACGGCCACTCGGGCACGGGACTCCGCACGTACAAGCCCCAGGGCGCCCAGGGCGAACCCCTGACGGTCATCAACACCGGCCAGACCGAGAACGGCTTCTTCGTCATCCAGGTCACCAGGACCCGCCTCCGCGCCGCCTACCATATGAAGCAGGCCAAACGGTACCGCGACGCCGACGGTGTCAACCACTACGAGTGGGACGGCACGTGGTCGTGGCGGCACGTGCTGGACAAGGACTTGGCGCCCCGCAGCGCGGCCGCCGAGCCGCCACCGAGCGCAGCATCCGAGCCGCGACCGCGAGGGAGCGGCACCGCCGGCGTGCGACAGCGCCTGGGCCTCTTCAACCCCGGCCTTCTCACGCAAGCCGACGAGGAACGTCTCGATGGCCCGATCTACCGCGACGGCTGCTTCGAACTGCCGAACAAGCCCGGCCTGGGCATCGAACTCAACGAAGACGTCTGCCGCAAACATTTGGCCGCCGGATCGGGATTCTTCGAGTAAGCCGGACCGATCCACGGCTTGCCCCCACGGACGAAAGGTAACCATGGCTGACCGGAAGAACCCAAACGCCGCCGTAGCGGCGCTGGTTTCGATCCTGCTTGCGGCCGCGCCCGCCGCCGGGGCCGCCGGGAGGTCCGCAATGACCCTGACCGAAAACTGGCACGTCAGGCAACTCGACACCTCCACGCCTGACATCGCCGCCTTGACGAAAGAGGCCGCCGCGCCCGGCGACACCTGGCTTCACGCCGCCATGCCGGCCCAGGTCCATGACGTGCTGCTCGCCCACGGGAAGATTCCCGACCCGCGCGTCGGCAAGAACGCTGCCGAGAGCGCCTGGGTCGGCGAGAAAGACTGGGCCTACGCCTGCACGTTCGCGACGCCGAAGACGAGCGGCGGCCCCGCATTCCTGCGGTTCGGCGGCCTGGACACGCTCGCCGAGGCGTACCTGAACGGCTCACTCCTCGGCCGGTTCGACAACATGTACCGCGAGTACGCGGTGGACGTGACCGAGCGCCTCGCCCCCGCCGGCGAGAAGAACGTCCTGCTGATCGTCTTTTCCTCGCCGCTTCGCTTCATCCGAAGCGTCAAGCCCTCGCCCCGCCACGAGGGAGTCGGCAGGAACCACTACCTCCGCAAGTGCCACAGCGACTTC
>DATKXP010000203.1:0-2254 GCA_035529015.1 Phycisphaerae bacterium
GACCTCGGGTTCGTCAAGACCCTCGACGGCGTCGTTCACGCCTTTGCCTTGCGGAAGCGGTAGGCCGTCTGTCCGGTTTCTCCACCGCTTGTCTCCTGCAACCGAGTCGCATTTTTTAGTCCCCGGCCCGCGCCGGCGAACGTATTTCCTATAAGCGTGTGGTTGGTCCGCGCGCTTCAGGCGGTGTGCCGAGCGAACCGAGATAAGGAGCACAAGCCGGCATGAACGCTACACCCCGGAGTAACCGTCCACGCGTCTGGTGCATCCTTCTGGTAGGGTTTTGCACAACCGCCTTTGCAGCCGAGCCGGACGCCGAGGCCCCTGGCGCCGAGGATGCGCCGCAAGGCCAACCGGACGAGCATCGGGTCCCGGACATCGTCATCACGGCCAAGAAGCCGCCCGTCGAGCAGGGGGAGCGGCCGATCTTCATCGCGCTGCCTCCGCGCGACCTCGGGCTGCGGCCGCTGACCGAGTCGCCCGGTCTCGACACCGCCACCAGCGTCGTCGGCGAGAAGGAAATCGACTGGCTCGAGGCCTACTCGATCATCGACGCCATGAAATACGTGCCGGGCGCGTGGACCGAGACCCGCGGCCGCAAGGTCAAGCAGTTCTTCTCGGTCCGCGGCCAGACGTACCCGTACCCGGAGTTCCTGGTTGACGGGGCGTACTTCCGCGAGTTCCACGAGACGGACTACTTCCTGCCGGCCAAGTGTATCGAGCGGATTGAGGTGCTCCGGTCCTCGGCCGTTCTCCTGCACGGGCCGGGCGGGATGAACGGCATGATCAACATCGTGCCCAAGACCTACACCGAGCCCGAAGCCACCCTCACGCAAATCTACGGCTCCGACAACCTCAGCCGGACCGAGGTGACGTACGGCGAGGGCAACGACCGCACGTCGATCGGCCTGGGCATCGGGTTCCGCCACACCGACGGCAACAAGGAGATGAACGCCGAGGAGAACATCACGAACGTCTACGCCAACGTCCAGTACCGGCCGTCGGACGTGCTGACCCTGTCGATGACGCACATGGCCTTCACCGGCAAGCGGGAACTCGAATTGGCGCAGGGAGGCGTCAACCCCCAATTCCTTACACGCCGCGACGTGTACGACCCCATGCGGACGTACGCCTTCGTCGGCAAGGCGCACTACCATCCGAACGAGCGGGCCTCGACCGAGATCACCGGCAACTACGGCATCCGGCGGTTCTTCGGCCACCGCCCCGGCCTTCTCGGGTGGCTGGAGGAGGACTACGAGTACGGCGCCCGCGTCGTCCAGACCCTGAAGCCCTGCGACGCCAACACGATTCGCTTCGGCACCACGTTCAACCGCTGGCGGACGCCCACCGGCAAGCGGTTCTACGTCGGCAACCCCGGCGACATCGAGACCTACACCGCCTTTATCGTGGACGAACACGCCTTCGACGGCCTCCTCGTCAACACCGGCTACCGCATGACGTGGGAGAAGGTGAACCGCTTCGGCGGCTTCAACGTGGAAGGCAGCGCCGCCGGCGGCCTGGGGGCCGTCCTGATCGAGGACGATTGGTCCGAGCCCCTCGGCACCTACACCCTGGGCGCCTCCCACCCCCTGGACAAGGAGTGGTCGCTGCACGGCAACTTTGCGTGGGGGCAGATCGCCTCTGAGCCGGGCCTGTTCACCCTGGACCTCGAGCGGCCCGGCAGCGAGACCCGCTTCAAGTACGACGTGGGCATCAAACGCACCTGGGAGGACTTCGGCGAGGCCATGGCCACCCTCTTCTACGTGGACCAGCAGAACGCCCCCCTCGCGATGAACCAGCGGGTTCTCGTCAACGGCGAGTGGCGACAGGTGTTCCAGAGCGGCGACCGGCGGTCCTGCGGCGTGGAACTGGACGTTCGAAGCAAACGGTTTGACTGCGGCACGCAGTTCTTCGCCAACGCCACGCTCATGAACGCCCGCGAGGAGCAGGGCGGCGAGTGGCAGAACGACCAGGAGGTGCCCAACCTCGTCGTCGGCGCCGGCGTTTCGCAGATGCTCGGCGACTCGTGGGAGTTCTCGGCCTTTGTGAAACGCGTCGGCGACTACGAGAACGAACGGTTCCTCGCGAACAACGCCCCGCCCGCGCCGCTGGGCGACTTTACCGAGGTCAACACCAAGATCACCCATTACTTCGGCGACAGGAAGCAGCACCGGGCGTTCCTGCTCGTCGAGAACATCGGCGGCCAGGACTACTCCACCGTCCACGGGTACCCGAACCCCGGCGTCCAATACCAGGG
>DATKXP010000204.1:0-17963 GCA_035529015.1 Phycisphaerae bacterium
GATGTTCCACCGAAGTTTCCGCAGGCACACCGGGCACAGGTGGATCGGCCGCGTGTCGGATTCCGCCAGGCTGTTCGTCCCGTTCATCATGCAGTCGTACTGCTGGCAGTGGTGGAGGCCGAACATGTGGCCCGTCTCGTGGACGAGCGTGTGGAGGCTTCGCAGGAGGGCCTTGCGCGTGGCGGCGTCGGTCTCGGGGCGGCCCCAGAACGCGGGATAGAATCGGACGAGGCTGTAGATGCCCACGCGATGGCTCAGCGTCGCCTGGCCGAAAACATAATTCCACGACGGCTCGGGGTACAGGTCCTCCATCGTGACGCCGATCAGGCAGTACGCGTCCTGGGGCAGGGCCGGGCGGAGGACCTGGTACAGGATGTCGCCGGTCAGGTATTGGGGGACCGTGCGGCCGAAGAAGGTCTGCTCGCGGTTCTTGACGCCCGCCAGGCCAAGTGCCTCGCCGATCCGGACTGGCATCGTGTAGTAGGCTTCCATGAATGCCTTGAACGTCTCAAGGCGCTTGCGCTCCTGGTCCGACATCGAGCCGACCGCCGAGATGACGATGGTGTGCCGCCCGCGCGTCGGCCGGCACGGGTGGGCGGCGGTGTACTCGGAGAACGACTGCCGCGGTTCGGGATGCTCCGCCATCCACTCGCCCGGCCGGGTCGGGGCCTTCTTCGTGAAGAGCAGGGGGGAGTAGTGCGCGGCGGGGTCAAGCAGGACGCGCGGCGAGGGGCGCAGCAGTTTCTGCGAATCGTCGTCGGCGTAACCGTGCGTCCACAGGGTCGGCACCAGAATCCCCAGCGCCAGGATCAGCGTCGCGCGCATGGCCGGATCTCCCGAAAGCACGTCCAAGGGCTTGACAGCGGTTCCGGCGCGCGTAGTATAGACGACCGCAGACGCGACTCGTATCCGAATTGTGCGCTCGTGGCGGAACTGGCAGACGCGCTAGGTTCAGGTCCTAGTCCGTTTTGATACGGGTGGAGGTTCGAATCCTCTCGAGCGCACCACGAAGACACCAACCGGCCGCCCACAGGGTGGCCGGTTCGCTTCTCGGCGCGAGCGGGCGGTGCCGTTAGGTCGGCGTCCGCTGCGAGCCTCCTCGCCGCCGCAGCCACGCGAGGTCTCCCCGTGGTGTGTTCCGCCCCCGTCTATTCATACGAGACGAGCGCGGCAAGCGCTCGGGGATTCCGTATAATGTGCCGTTGGCCTGCCGGTGTCGGCGAGTCGCCGGCTGCGGGCCGGCAGCCGGGCGAGGGCATGTGCCGTGGCAGACTCGCGCAAACTCAACGTCCTGTTCCTGTGCACCGGCAATGCCTGCCGCAGCCAGATGGCGGAAGGGTGGGCCAGGCACCTCAAGGGCGACCGTCTGGAACCGTACTCGGCGGGTGTGGAGGTCCACGGTCTGAACGAACGCGCCGTGCGGGTCATGGCCGAGGCGGGCGTCGATATCTCCGGCCACCGGTCCAAACACGTGGACGAGTTGGCCCACGTCGCGTTCGACTACGTGGTGACCGTGTGCGGGCATGCGCACGAGGTGTGCCCGGTGTTTCCCGGCCGCACGACGGTGGTGCACGTCGGCTTCGATGACCCGCCGCGCCTGGCCGAGGGTGCCGCGAGCGAGGACGAGGCCCTCGGCCATTACCGCCGCGTCCGCGACGAGATTCGAGCCTACGTCGAGACGCTGCCCGAGGCCCTTGTCTCGGGGCAGGGCGATTCGTGAGCGGTTCCAGGGGGATAGCGCGGTGGGCAATCCTGTCCACCGCGCGAAAGACCTTGACCGTACGGACCGCGGGCGACTAGAATCTTCAGCCCGTTAAGCCCGTGGCCACAACGCGGGTGAGACGAAGCGACGGGGCGGCGTAGCCAAGTGGCTAAGGCAGCGGATTGCAAATCCGCCATTCGCGGGTTCGAATCCCGCCGCCGCCTCCATCACCCCTCCAGGAGATACGCGTAGCGGCTGCAAGCCGTAGCCCGTGCTCCCTTCCGGCCGGCAGAAGCGCCGGGCAACATGCCGAGGCATCCCCTCGCGTCCCTCACCAGAGCACTGGCAACACCGTACCGCCGGCGAGGGACTCCGGCGAATGTGTAGCGCGGCGGCCAATCTTGGCCGCTGCGCTGGGCAGGATTGCCCACCGCGCTATCGCTTGCGTGCGGCCACGCGAAGTTGACAGAGTAGCGGTAGTTGCGGGCGACCACACTACCCGGCCGACGGCGTCACCTCCCACGGCGGCTGGGTCATGCCGCAGGGCTGGGACGTCGAGGATGCCGGGGTCGGTTCCGGTGTTACCGGAACCAGACTGCTCACCCTAACCCTTCCACGGGCCTGATGTTCTGGTCCGCCCAATCCGCCAGTTTCAGAAGGGCTCGCACGGTTTCGGGATGCTCGCTGACGATATTCTTCTTCTCTCCGATGTCGCTCTCCAGGTCGTAGAGTTCCAGGGGGGCGCTGTCCAGCGGGACGTCAGAGAATGACTGCCCCTTTTTCGCTGCCCCGTCGACGAACAACTTCCATTGCCCCTGACGAACGGCCCCCAACTTGCCGTTGTGGTAGTAGAAGTGCTTCTCCCGTGCGCTCTTGGTTGCCGCTCCGGTCAGCAGGGCGCTCTGGTCGATCCCGTCGATGTCGTACGTCGGAAGGTGCCCGCCTGCGATCTTCGCGAACGTGGGCAGGAGATCTATGGTGGCGGCCATGCCTGAGTTCTCGCGTCCGCCCGGGATGTGCCCTGGCCCCCACACCACGCACGGCACCCGCACCCCGCCTTCCCAGTTGCTGCCTTTGTGGCCGCGCAGCGGGCCGGGCGAGCCCGTGGCCAGGTGGCCACCGTGCCTCTCGCGGTAATGCGCCTCGCGTTGGCACCACGGCCCGTTGTCCGATGTGAACACGACGATGGTGTTCTTCTCAAGCCCCAGTTGCTTCAACGCGTCGATGATTCGGCCGACGTTCCAGTCGATCTCCTCGATGACGTCTCCGTACAGGTCGCCCTTCGACTTCCCCTTGAATTGCTCCGAGGCATCGACCACCACGTGGGCCATGGTGTGGGCCACGTACAGGAAGAACGGCCCGTCCTTGTGCTTGCGGATGAACTGGATGGCCTCGTCCGTATAGCGGCCCGTGAGGCTGGCCATGTCCCTGGTGTCCTCGAGCGGGTCGCGGTTGCGGACAAGCCCCACGCGACCGCCGTCGTTCGCGCCCCACGTCCCGAAGTACTCGTCGAAACCCTGATCGTTCGGCATCATGCCCGGCCTGTTGCGGCGGCCGGAGACGTCCCACTTGCCGATGCAGCCGGTCGTGTATCCCGCACCCTTGAGCACCTCTGCGATGGTCACCGCCTTGCCCTTCAACTGCCAGCCACGCCCGTCGGCTGCGACCCGTGGTGGATAGCAGCCCGTCAGGAGCGCCGAGCGCGACGGGCCGCACACAGGCTGGGCGTAGAAACTGGTCAGTTTCAGCCCTTCCTTTGCGAGGGCATCGATGCGCGGCGTCCGAATGGTCTTCGAGCCGAAGCACCCCAGGTCACCGTAGCCCTGATCGTCGGTGAAGACGACGACGAGATTGGGCTTCTTCCTGTCGGCTTCGGCTGACGCACCCCAGGACTTTCCGGCAAGGGCCGCTGCTGCCGACAGGCCCACGCTCCTGCAGAAGGCTCGTCTGTCCATCGCGTGCGGTCTCCGTTCTTCTGAACCCGGGATTCCCCATTTAACTCCTGGGCAGCCCCATTGGCTGGCTTTTCGATGCTGCATTGTATCTGCCCCACCGCCGCCCAATGCAAGATGGTTGCCGGGGCACGCCGCGGCCTACGTTGGCGGCGGGTTGTCTGCGGCGGGTGATGCGGTCTTGCGGCGGCGACGGTCGCGGATGAACATGACGCCGAAGATGACCAGGAGCACGATCGAGAGCGGGGCGACGTAGCGGAACGACATGAGGCCCCCCGCATTGTCGGCGGGCAGCAGGATGGCGGCGGCACATGCCTTGGCCTCAATGGCGGCGCGCTGGGCGTCGGAGGCGGCGTCCTCGGCTTTCCCCATCGGACCGGTATCGAGTGCCAGGCGCAGGGCCGTGGCCGTGTCGCCCTCGGGCAGGGTGCCCGACGTCTTCGCGGCATCGAGGACGTTGCGGACCGCGGCGACGGCCTCGCGGGCGTTGTCGGCCGTCACCTGTTCGAGACGTCCGGTGCCCAGGCTGTCGGCCCAGGCCGCATAGGTCTGCTCGACCTCCGCCACGACGCGGCGCGTTTCGGCCGCGCGGTCCACGGTGCGGCCGTCAACGGTGACCGTCTCGACGAGTTCGCGGTGCAGGTATACGTCGGCGATCCATCCCATGGCGGGTGTGGCAACGAATCCGACGAACAGTCCGCCGGCGCCGCCGATGACGCCCAGGGCGAAGGCCCCGCCCTTGGGCACCCGTTCGGCCACGACGCCCAGCATGGTCGGCCAGAAGTAGCACACGCCCAGGGCGAAGACGGTGGCGGCGACCCCGGCCATCCAGATGCTGGTGGCGTAACTGAGCATCAGCAGGCCGACGCCTGCCACGACCGCCGACAGCAGCAGAAGGCCCGTGTCGGTCGTCACCTTGACGACGGGGCCCGCGAACATCCGCAGGACCGCCATCAGCCCGGTGATCCAGACCAGGACGAGGATGCCCGGTATGCCTCCCGCGGTCAGCACCGAGGGCAGCCAGCGGTTCGGCCCGAGTTCGAGCGATGCGGTCAGCATCATGCAGACTAACAGGACCAGGAACAGCGGCCGCAGGAGCGTCTCCTTAATCATGCCGCTGAACGAAACGCCCGACTGGACGCGCTCGGTGGCGGGGTAATGCTGTGGCAGGAGCATGACGGCGTACAGAACGGTCGGCAGCATGACCAGGGCGATCTTGAGTTGCCAGTAATTGGCGCCGAACCGGGTCAGGCCGTAGCACGCCAGGCCCCCGAGGACGATGCCGCCGGGGAACCACGTGTGGAACTGACTCAGTTTGTGTGTCTTGGCGTCCGGATAGACGGTTGCAATGAGCGGGTTGCAGACGGCCTCAATCGTGCCGCTGCCGAGGACGTGCAGGGAGAGTCCGATGAAGATCATCCAGAACCCGGTGGCCCCTACTATCAACGCGACGCCGGCCGTGTGGCACAAGAGGGCGAAGATGACAAGCCGCCGCATGCCCAGAGCATCGACGAACGCCCCCAGGGCGAACATCGCCAACGGAAACCCCCATCCGGACCATCCGACCAGGATGCCGATCTGGGTGTTCGTGAGGGCGAACTCCTGTTTCAGTGCGAGCATGACGTCGCCGATGATGGCGAACATGGCCGCCCCCGCCACCAGTGCCATGCAACTGCCGTTGAACAGGCGCGACGGATGGATCGCCGTTGTGCCCCCCGCGTCCGACGAAGCAGCCTGTGCCATGGTCGCACCTCCACTGGGGACCTTTGCCGCGCGGCCGGGTGGCACTGGCTGCTTGTCAGCCAGTGTCCCTCGACCTGCCAACAAGCACTGGCGGGCGAGCCGCCAGTGGCACCCCTTATTTCAGGTGGAACAGCGCCCTAGGAGTCGGACCCCTCGGCATAGACCTCGGGCGGAATGGTGAAGCCCATCTTCTCGAGTTTTTTGAGGAACCGCGGCTCGCCGCCGCTCGAGACCCACTCGCCGACTTCGCGTCCCGCCTCGTCGGTCCGCAGCCGCCGGTACGCGAACAGGTCGCGCAGGACGACGCGGTCGTTCTCGACGCCGGTGCATTCGGTGATGCGGGTGATCTTGCGCGTGCCGTCGCTCAACTGGTAGTGCTGGACGATGAGGTCGATGGCGGCGGCGATCTGTTTGTGGACGGCCCAGAGCGGTAGCATCAGGCCGCGCGACAGCAACATCATCTCGAGCCGCGAGACCGCATCCAGGGGGGAACTGGCGTGGAGGACGGCCAGGCACCCCTCGTGGCCGCTGGAGATGGCCTGGAGCATGTCCACGGCCTCCTCGCCGCGGACCTCGCCGACGATGATGCGGGTCGGGCGCATCCGCAGGGCGTTCCTCAACAGTTGCGCCAGGGTGACGGCGCCCTTGCCTTCGACGTTGGGGCGGCGGCATTCGAGGCGGACGACGTGCTTCTGCTGCAGGTTCAGTTCGGCCGTGTCTTCGATGGTGATGATTCGCTCGGACTCGGGGATGTGGCGGCTGAGGATCTGGAGGGTCGTGGTCTTTCCGCTGCCGGTGGCGCCGGAGAAGATGATGTTCGCCCGTCCCTTGACGGCCGCTGCGAGCAGGTGGGCCATGCGTTGCGAGAGGGTCCCCAGGCGGATCAGGTCGGCCGCCTTCGTCAACTGCTTGCTGAACTTGCGGATGGTCACGGCGGCGCCGTCCACGGCGAGCGGCGAGATGATGACGTTGCCGCGCGACCCGTCCGGCAGGCGGAAATCGATGCACGGGTCGGACGCCGAGACGGCTCGGCCGGTCGGCCGCAGCAGGGCGGCGATCAGCAGATTCAGCGGCTCCTCGCTCCCGAAGTCCAGCGGATACGGTTCCATGCGGCCGTGACGCTCGACGTAGACGCAGCCGGGGCCGTTGATCATGATCTCGGTGACTTCCGGATCGAGCATCAGTCCCCGGATGGGTTCCAGGGCGGGGTGATCGAGAAACATGGGCTCGGTTCTCCCAGACAGGGCCCGCCCGCCCCGGCGCCGGGACGGGCGTCCGGCACCGCCCATTGTGGCGGCCGGGGCGTGCGGCTGCAAGAAATGAATCGGGCCGGGCACCATCGGGGTGGGGCAACGATTTCTGGCTGGGCCAGCCGCTTACTGACGTGCGCGGCTAGTTCGTGTGCCTGACTAGCCGCGAGCGTCAGCGAGCGGGGCCCTGCCGCCAAGTTGTATCGTGCCAGAAATCCTTACCACACCCGGCCAAAGGGGTCACGGAAAATGGGTTTGCCAAACGCCTCAGTGCGCGCGACAATCCGGCGGTCGCGGCACCGACGGGGCGTGCGATGAGGGGGCCGGAAATCGGCGGAACCTCCCTCGCATCACGGGCCTGCCGCACGTTCCGGCCTGCCGCAACGTTCGGCGCAGAAAGCACTTACGGCACATATGGGCGAGTGGCGGAACGGCAGACGCTGGGGACTTAAAATCGGAATCTGTTAGATGTGTCAGTGCGTGTGTAGGCGCGCCACGGCGAGCAAACGCCTGTCAATTCGGCCTTTCCTGCAAGCCTTCCCTGTGCCTTCGTGAGTGAGCGCGCGCCGGTTTGTGTGGTGCGCGCAGCCGAATACCTGCCCAAGTTCCTGCCGGAAGCCGTCAGACCGCCCCGCTGTGCTCGCGTGAACGCTCTGGCTGAGGGCCGCTGGTAACAGGTAACATGGTACCCTGGTACTATGGTTAGGGTGGCACCGGGCGGGCAGACGCAGGCCCACGTCGCGCGGCGTTCGCGGCCACCCTGGAAGGCAAGCCCGCCGAGGCGTTCTCGGCGGCGACGCCAGCTGGTCCTCCGGTCGGGGCTCCGCCCCTCCCTCCGGCCCAGCCGGCGAATCAACACCCGATTCTCTCATGACATCTGGCACAAAGACCGGGGAGGGGTCACCGCACTTTTACTCCGCCGTTTACAGGTTGGCTGGCAGCAGGCCCGCGTCAACGGCGAGACTGCCGATTTGGCAGGTCTTCCGCGTTTTTGGGTCTTTTCCGTTTGCAGTTAGGCGTTTCTTGCGCTATACTACTATTGGTGTAGCCTCAAGAAAGGGGCTTGGGGCGTTCATGTCGAGGTGAACCGTGCAGCAAGCCGCTGCGCGGGCGAGATTCGGGGGAGATTTGGGCGGAGAGACTCTCTGTCTACGTAACGGTGGTTCGAGGCATAGCGAAAGGGGTAGTCCCATGCAACGTTCACTTCTGCTGGTCCTGGGCTTGTTCGTCGTTTCGATGGTTGCCGTGCCGGCCATGGCGGACATCATCACGTTTCCGGTCGATCGCACCAACGGTCAGTCAGCGGACAGAGCGCACATCGGCGCGTTCGATGGCAATACAGATCCGGTAAAGGACCAGCCTGCGCCGCTGCCGGACAGCACGAGCCTCGAGGACGGCCACTACGTGTTTTCGGATCGGACCTATCCCTTTATCGCTACCCCCGCGCCACTCGTGGGCGCCAACTACGTCCAGACGTTCAACAACGACAAGGCCACCGCCGAGACGGACGTCAACTACGCCGTGACGCTTGAGGCCGACGGGTGGATGTACATCACCGTGGACGACCGCCTGGTGGGTCGACAGAACTGGGTCGATAACACTACGAGCGCAATCGGGCCGGCAGGGACGTTCACCGACACGCTCATGAATCTGTATATTCGCGAAAAGACCGACGGGAGTACAGACCGCCCGATGAGCGTGTTCGGCGCGTCGCTCGCGGCCGGCACGTATAACGTCGGGGCCATGCCGTCCAACAAGAACTTCTACCAACTTGGCGCGATGACGACCGAACCCGACGCGCCTCTTCCGGACGCGATCAAAATCAACTTCGAGATGTCCGGCGGAGACCCGACGCCTGCGGGCTACCTCTCCGATACCGGCGATGCCTTTGGCGACCGCGGCAACGGGTATAGTTATGGGTGGGACGAGGATACAACGGCTGAGGCGCGCAATCGTAACGACGGCGAGGACGAACGCTATGACTCGATCAACCACATGCAGAAGTCCGGTGATGCTGTATGGGAGATCGCCCTCCCGAACGGCGAGTATGACGTCTTCATCGTTTGCGGTGACCCCGATGCCACAAACCAGACCAACATGCTCGACGTTGAAGGAACTGCTCTGACGGACACGACGCCTCTGTCAACAGACTACCACTTCGACGAGTACCTCACGACCGTGACCGTAAGCGACGGGCGGCTGACCATCATGCCGGGCGCCGGGGCGAGCAACGCCAAGATCGCCTTCCTGCAGATCACGCCCGAACCGGCCACGCTGGCCCTTCTGGGTTTCGGCCTCGGCGGCTTGCTGATCCGCCGCAAGCGGTAAGGTCTGTCGCCTGATGAGAATCTCAAGGCCCTCGGCCGCCCAAGCCGAGGGCCTTTTCCACGCGCCACGCCCGTCGAGATTCGAAGGACCGCGGGACAACCCCGCAGCGGTGCGCGTGCCGGAGCAAGACGGGCGACTAACTCTGCGCAGGCATCAGATAGTGAGCGGCATCTCCAGCGCCGGCGCGGCCAACAGGTCTATCAGCCCGCCGTCGGCGGCGAGGGGCGTTTCTGTCGCAGGTGCGTCGGGCGCTACCGGCGACCAAGGCGCGGAGGTTGAGGGGGCCGGGTCACCCGAGGCTACGAGCAGATCGGGCGCGACGTCGTCCGAAGCCGATGGCGCGAGGGTGGCGGACTCGTTCGCGGGCGGCGACGCGGGCTCGGTAACGGGCGCCGGTTCAGCGGCCGTCCGGGTGAGCAGACCGATCTCCGGTGCGGCGGTCAGCGCCGAGACTGTCTCGTCCGCGGTCAAGGGCAGCGGGGCGGGCGTGCCGACAGCCAGGCCTTCGCCGCCCGTCGGAAGCGGTTCGAGGTGCGTGCCCGCCGCCATCGCCGCCGAGTAACGCGATGTGAAGCCGCTGATGTCCCACGGATTCACGTCGGTGTCGGGCTCGGCCTGGCCGGGGCCGTACCCGGCCATATCGGCGTCGAGGTCCTCGGCCAGGTACTTCTGCGTGAACCCCGTGATGTCCCAGGGGGTGATTTCGCCGTCGGGCTCGACGTCGCCGGGCCCGTAGCCGCGCATGTCGGCCCGCAGACTGCCGACGTAAAAGACGGCCGCGCCGCCCGCCGCGCCGTCGCCGCTCGGCAGGTCGTCACCTGAGTCGTAGATGTAACCGAGACCGCTGGAGTTGCTTCGCGGCTCGCCGTCCAGCGCCTGGCCGCCCCCATCGGTGATCGTGTCGGCAAGCGTGATGCGGACCCACGTGTCCACCATCGTCTGCCACGAGTCGGCGAAGGTGATGAGGATCTCGGCGTTCGTGGCGCCATAGACGACGCTCTCCGGGGCGACCGGCACGGTGCCGATTTCGTTGCCGAGAGCATCGAAGGTGACCTTTTCGGCGGTGACGTGGCCGGGCAGGAAGGTCACGTCCTTGCTGAAGGTCACGAGGACGGTCTCGACGCCCAGGCCGCCGGGGTCGATCTGTCCCACGCCGCGCTCGGTGCGGTTGGGGTGCGGGTTCAGGGCGACCGAGACGACCTGGGGCGGTGGCACGTCGTCGTTGTCCGCAATCGTCACGGTGGCGATCGCCTGGCCGACCCCGTACTCGGGGCTGCTGGTGATGGTCAGGATGACCGATTCGTCGGACTCGGGAGCGGCGTCGTCGATGGGGTTCACCTGGACTTGGGCCGACGCCACACCGTCGGCCAGTTCGACCCAGTTGGTGGGCGCGGGCGCGTAGTCGCCGGCGTCGGCCGTGCCGCCCATGGTGTAGTACACGACCATGGCCCCGGAGGTGTCGTCGCGGCTGATGGTGAAAGCACCGGTGTTGCCCGGGTCCTCGGCGGCATCGGGATCGGCCGCCGTGACGCTGACGGTCACCGCGGGCGACCCGCCGCCGGCGGACAGATAGGCGCCGGGGATAGGTCCGTTGGCCTGCGGCGTTTCGCCGGGCCGTGTCCAGGCAACGGCAAGGTTGTCGCCGCCGCTGCCCTCTTTCTGGAGGACCTCGATGTAGTACCGCCCACCCGCCAGGAGGTGCTGCGGCGCCGACTGCTGCGACGCGAACTTGTCCCACTGGCGCGAACTGCTCCAGCCGGGCACACTGGCGATGAGTTGCTTGTTGGCGGGGTCGGCGTCGGTGCTGAGCCAGAGTTCGGAGTTGTCGTCGCTGGAAACCCAGAACGTGTAGTCGTCGCTGGCGGGGGGATGGACGTACCCGCGCATGCGCGTGCCGTACTCTTGGGCCCAGTCGGTGGGCCCTTCGAACAGGGTCACGTACTCGCTGCCGGACGGGTCGTCGGGGAAGCGCGCGTGCCCGGTCAACGCCGACACCACCTGGCTGCTGCCGATCCCAAGCCACCACTCGCGCAGAATGCTCCCCATGACGAACGTCTCGTAGCCGAAGGTCCTCTGGCAGCCCGGCACGACGGGCGAGCCGGATTCGGCCATGACGCCGGTCACCGTCAGGGCGTGGACGAAGCCGGCCGCAAGCGGCGCCGACAGCGTGAGCGAGACGGTTGTGCCGCCCGGCTGCCGTGCGGCATGGCTGATGCCGATGGGGTTGCCCGCCCCGTAAATGAGGCTGTAGTTGGCGCTGTTCTCGGCCGTGGCCTGTGTCACGGGATGCGTGAAGGTTACCTCCACGTGGTTGGCGTCGGGCGCCAGGACGCTCTCGGCCGTGACGATCTGGACGCTGACCGAAGGGGCGCTCAGGTCGCTCTCGACGGCGTCGCCGTTGACGGCCGAAATCTGGTAGGTGTAGAACTGGCCGGCCGCCACGTCGGTGTCGTTGTACGCCAGCCCAGCGCTTTCGCCAACGAACAGGCTGTTGCGGTAGATGCGGTAACGGCTGACGCCGCTCTGGGGGTCGGCGGCGGCCGCCCACGACAGGTTGACCATGGCGTCGCTGACGATGTAGGCCGAGAGGTCCGCGGGCGTAGAGGGCGGCGTGTAATCGATGCTGATGTTCGGCCCTCCGGGCGTGCCGCCGACGGTGCTGGGCGCCCAGTTCGCGACGTCGTTGCCGTAGTCTTCGGACACCAGCCGGTTGAGCGACGAGCCCTCGCCGTCGGCCTGCCAGGGCCACGGGTCGTTATCGTTGTACGTCACGCGATCGACGCAGATGTAGGGGACGAAGGGCGGGTCGGTTTCCGGCGTGCCGGGCCTCTCCATCTGGAGGGTCTCGCCCTCGTCGGCAAGGCCGCCGGTATAAGGTCCCCAGACGGGCACGTCGGCGGCGATGCCGTAGGTGGAGCGGAACGTGGCGGGGTCGATCGGCACGACAAGGGCATAGCCGTTCGGAGCGATGGATGCCCCTTCGGGCACCTGGAACGTCACGCCCTGCGTAAACCGCCACCGGTTCTCGGTGTGCAGGGGATCGTAGAGGAGGACCTCCTGGTCGGTGATGTTCAAGAGTTCGATGTACTCGTGGCCGGTGAGCGGGTTGTACATGATCTCGTTGATGACGACGGGTCCGACGCGCGGCAAGGTGTTTTCGTCGTCGCTGGTGGGGGCCGACATGGCCACAAAGTCCTTGCCGCCCGTGCTCTTGATGTAGCGGCCGAAGGTGACGCCGGTCTCGATGGCCCCGAAGTCCTCGTCCTCGCGGTATCCGGCCAGGACGCCCACGGCCGGCGAGGCCGTCAGGTACACGTTGTCCTCGTGTTCGCTTAAGGCAAAACCGGTCACCGAGCCGGGGGCGCCGGAGCCGACGCCGAAGTGGTCGGCCTCGGTGAAGAGCCGGTACCCGCCGCCGGCGATGGTCGTGCCGTCGGCGATCCGGTACTTCATGAGGTCGCCCGCATCGTCCGAGAGGTACCATCCGCCGATGTCGATCTCGTCCTGGGTCGTGTTCCGCAGTTCCACCCAGTCGCCGGGCGGATCGGCGTCCTGGTGGCTGAGGACCTCGTTGATGACGATATCGCCGGGGTTCAGGGGGCTCGGGTCGGCCTGGCCGGGGTTGCCGCCGTGCTGCCAACTGGCGCGCCAGCCGTCTTTCGAGTCCCAGAGGCCGGTGTCCTGTCCCGCGTCGCGGACGACGAGCGAAAAACCCTCGCCGTCGGTGTGATCGAACCAGCCGGCCTTGTACTCGAAGTCGTGGATGGCCGAGCCGAGGGCGTCTTCGAGCCGCAGCGTCTCGCCTCCGTTGCTGAGCGACCCGCCCACGAACGGCCCGACCACGTTGGAGGTGCCCGGGTAGCGGAACGCGAAGGCGGTCGGGTTCTTCGCCACGACGATGGTGCCCCCCGACGCCACGCTGGTAGAGCCGAAGGTATACTCGAATCCGTTGGTGAACCGGACCCCCGCCAGGTTCAGCGTCGTGGGGCCGATGTTCTGGATTTCGACGTACTCGAAGTCCTCGGCGGAGGCGAAGCCTGCGGCGATCTCGGCGGCCGTCCTGGGGCCCGGGTGGTACATGATCTCGGTGATCCGCAGGGGCACCGAACTGCCCTGCGGGGCGCCGGCCACGAACTCCGCCGCGTCGGACCAGTGGCTGTAGCGGCCGCTCGTGTCTTTCATGCGGACGCGGACGCGGTAGCGTTTGCCGGCCTCGACCACGCTCGACGGGATTGTGACGTTCGGGTCGAAGGCCGCGAGTTCGCCGCTTTCCCAGTCGGCCTCGATCTCGTACTTGCGGCGTTCCGTGGGGTCGAACTCGGGGGTGCCCGGCACGGTGACCTCGGCGATGCGCCATTCCATGGCCGCAAAGCCGGCGTAGGAACTGCTGTAGGCCGACGACTCGAAGGTCAACCCATCTCCCGGGTAGAGTGCCGGGCCGGTGTACGTGAGGGTGGGCGTGTTGGGTTGATAGCCCTCGTCGGACGAGACCTTGGGGTCGATCGCGTTCATGCGCGAGGCGACGTAGTTCTTCTGAATCTGGACCATGCCGGCAAAGTCGTCCGTGGGCGAGGCCGTGTAGAACCACCCGGGGCCCGTCTTGGTCGTGTTGATGTAACTGGAACTCATGATGGGGTTGTAGTCCCACATGGCGGCGTCGGCATCGACGAAGGACGGCTGGCCCGGCGTGTAGACGAACGAGGCGACCTCGTCGAGAAGCATCCCCGTCTGCTCGGGGTTGAACAGCAGGTCCACGATCTCGCGGACGCGGTTGTTGTAGGCGATCCGGAGTTCCGGGATGTTCAACAGAAAGACATCGCTTTCGGTGCCGCTGTTGTCGTCATAGAGAGGTCCCCAGCCGCCGCCGCCGTTGTACGTGGTGGTCCAGCACAGGTCGAGGTCCCAGTTGTGGATGGACCACTTGCCGGTCTCGGGGTTGTGGTAGTAGAAGTAGTTCTTCTGGGCGTGCATGTCGTAGTCGTGGATGGCCATGGCGACGGCGCGGAAGGTGTAGTAGTCTTCGAGGTCGATGTTGGCCTCGCACCAGGTGGCATCAGGATTGTTTACGTATAGGTAGCCGCTCATGAAGGCGTTGAGGTCGGACTTGTCCGTCGGCTGGGTGGGCCCCTGGTTGTTAAGGGTGCCGGTTCCGCCTTCCATCTTGTAGAAGTTGCCGTCGGGCTGGTCGTGTTCCTCGAGCATCCGTCCGTCGGGCTGTTCGAGGGCCAGGTACAGGCCCTGGAAGTCGCCGCTGAACTGGTCGGGCCCGTTCTCGTCGGCGTCCTCGATGATGCGGAAGTGGACGAAGTTGGTGTTGGAGGCCATGTTCCCGGCGAGGTTATGGAGGGCGAAGCCTGCAGCCTCGAAGAGGCCCTGCTCACCCCGCTGCCCGAAGTTGCCCTGCTGGATGATGGCCGAGAAATTCAGTTTGTCCCACTTGACGTCGTACTTCTCGCCGTAGTCGTCACGGGCCTGGAACCAGTGGTTCCGGTTGAAGTCGAACTTCCACATGTTCTTGCCCATCTTGAACCGATGGACGCCCCCTCGCGGCCGGTACCGGATGTGGTCGTACACGACGCCGTCGTAGACCAGCGTTCCCTGGTACACGTACAGGTTGCTCCAGTCCTGGCCGGCCGTCGAATCGGGAATGTATTGCGACTCCACGTGGTCTTCGTTCGTGGTGATGAGGTGGTAGACGGCGATACTCTCGAGCAACTCGCTTGAGTACTCCACGGCCGGCTCGACGCCGGGCCGGGCCGAGCCGGTCCACGACGGCACGCCGTCGTACACGAAGTACGCGAAGTTGGGCTGCGGATCATCGTCGTACGGCCCCGTGGCCGACGCCCCGAGCGCATCGGTGGCCGTGATGCGGTACCGGATGAGGCGGCGATGGACCTGGACGGACCCCGGCAGCACGGCCGTGTAGACGTCGTCGCCGGGGATGCCGTCGCCGTGCGTGCCGTCGTCGTACATCGGCACGCCGCTGGTCCAGTAGGCGGGGGCGTTGTAGCGGGGGTCGTCGATGGCGATGTAGTCGCCCGGCTCGACCACCTGGTAGGCCAGCGTCACGCTGCCGACGCCGTCGGGGTCGGTGACCTTGATGGTGATGGTGGCATCCTCGCCGGAGGCGGGCTGCGTGGGCGAGTGGTCCACCTGCCTCATCTGCGGCGGGGCGTTGGCCGAGTAGACCGAGTTCTGCTCGCCGGGGGTCGCGCCGGGCGACCCGCCGGTGGACGTCTGCAGGATACCTTCGAAGAAGGCGTCGGTCGAAGGGCTCAGGTTGATGTTCAGCAACTGCACGGCGATGCAGTTCGTGCCCGGCTGAAGATAGCCGCTCGGCGGTGGCAGGTTGTTCGGGACGAACTGGGCGTTGTCGATCCCGGCGGAGGCCGTGGCGTTGTACGGCAGTTCGGTGCCCGGCACGTTGAGGTCGAGGACGTGCTCGCCGTTGATCCAGACGTTGATGCCGTCGTCGTACCGTGCCAGGAGTTCCAGGCCCGGGACGGCGCCGGGGTCGGCGACCGTAAACTCCTTGCGGAAGTAGACGGTGGTGTAGTTGCCCAGCATGTCCGCGAGAACGGTCTCGATGAAGGCCTGCTCGTCGGCTTCGCTGCTGTAGCCGACGGCCAGGGTGGCGGGGGTCCAGCCCGTCTCGTCGAACCCGGTGTACCGCCACGCATCGCTGCCCGGGGACGGTTCCGACAGGCCCTTGAAGTACATCCATTCGGCGCCGTCGCCGATGAGCGTCACCGGTTCGACAACCATCCCGACCGAGGCCCGCCAACTGCCGGCCAGGTCGTTGTCGAGGGCCGGGTTGATCAGTTCGATGGAGTACCCCGGGGTCTCGCCGACGGTCGGCCAGGGGAACCCCGCGCCGTAATCGACCTCGTCCACGATTGTCTCGGTGGCGTCGCGCAGGACGATGCGCTCGCCGTCGTTCTCAAGTTGGCCGATGAACGGCCCGAAGGCCGTCACGCCGAACTTGTTGTAGGCGGTGGTCGGATTCTGGGCCACGACCACGTACCCGTATCCGGGGAGGATGGTCGTGTCGGGGAACTCGAACTCGATGCCGTCGGAGAACCGCCAGTGCGAGATGTCGATCGGGTCGGCCGTCGTGTTGTAGAGTTCGACGTACTCGGCCGGTTCGGTCTTGATGTCCGGGTCGTAGTGAATCTCGTTGATGACGACGCTGCCGTCGAGCAGCAGTCGCGGTTCGAGCGGCTCGAACCGAGCGTGCGGCTCAATCAGGGATGGAACGTCTCCCCGCATGGTCGTCTCCCGCCGGAAACCGTCCAGCCTGCCTCACCACGGTTCCGGCAGCGGTGATCAGGCCCCCGCCATCTACGGTATGACCCCAAACCGGGCCCCTTAGGGCTCTCCGGAATCCTTGACCCTACTCAAATATACCGTATAGCGGGCACAAGTCAAACCGGTGGAGGGCAAGATTGTCCCACCATGCGAGGCAATTGACATCTGCCACCCCCCTGCCGTAGGATACGGCGATTGGCCGGTGGTCCTGGCGGCTTCACCTGCACGGGCAACGCGAACACACTGGGGAGAACGTCGGCATGAAACCCGCACCGCACGAACGGAAACCGGCACGGGCAGCGGCCGTGGTGCTTACGTGCATCCTTGCGGCAGCGTGGACGGTCGGCTGCGATCGGACACCCGAACCCGCTGCGGAACCGCCGCCGGAACCAGCACCAAGGGCCGAGGCCGAACCGGCGCCGGAAACGCCGTCGGCACCGGCGTCGAAGGCGTCTCCGGAACCTGCCACCCCGCCTCCGCCCGAGGCCGCCGCCGCGCCGTCGTCGCCCACGTCCACGGCACCCGCCGCCGCCTCGGCCGGCGAGTGGCCCGCTTGGCGCGGACCCGACCGCACCGGCGTCTCCACCGAGACCGGCTGGCGGGCCGACTGGTCGGCCGGGCCGCCGAACGTCCTCTGGAAGGCCCAACTCGGCCAGGGATGGTCCGCCGCCGCCGTCTCAGGCGGACGCCTCTACTCGATGGGCAACACCGACGAGAAGGATACCGTCTGGTGCCTCTCGGCCGAGACCGGCAAGGAGGTCTGGAAGCACACCTACGCCTGCCCCGCGGGCAACCATCCCGGTCCCCGCTGCACGCCCACGGTGGACGGTGGCTCGGTGTACACCCTCAGCCGCGAGGGGCACCTGTTCTGCCTCGACGCGGCGTCGGGCAAGGTGAAGTGGGAACTGAACGCCCGCACGAAGTTCGGCGCCCGGCCCGAAGAATGGGGCTTCGCCTGCTCGCCGCTGGTCCTGGGCAAGAGGCTCATCATCGACGTGGGCCCGCTCATCGCACTCGACAAGGCAACCGGCGAGACCATCTGGAAGGCCGGGGCCGACAAGGCCGGGTACACCTCGCCGTACGCGTTTGAACTGGGCGGCGATACGCTCGTGGCCTCGTTCAACGCTTACGGCCCCGTCGTGGCCAAAGCCGCCGACGGAAAGATCCTCGGCCGCTACCGTTGGGAAACGAAGTACGGCGTCAACGCCGTCACGCCCATCGTCCAGGGCAACACGCTGTTCATCTCGTCGGGCTACAACCGGGGCGCCGCCCTGTTCGAGGTATCCGACGCGGGCCTCAAGCCCCTCTGGGAAAACAAGAACATGCGGAACCATGCGAACAACTGCGTCCTCCACGACGGCTCCCTCTACGGCTTCAACGGGCAGGTGAACGAGGGCAGACTGACGTGCATCGACTACAAGACGGGCGAGACGAAATGGTCGGAATCCAGCCTGAAGGCCGGCGGCCTGATGCTGGCCGACGGCAAACTCATCGTCATGGGCTCCAAGGGCGAATGCGCCGTCGCCGAAGCCTCGCCCGAAGGGTTCAAGGAACTCGGTCGCATGAAGGTCCTGACGGGCACCTGCTGGACGCAGCCGGTCCTGGTCGGCGGACGCATCTACTGCCGCAACCATCCCGGCGACATGGTCTGCCTCGACGTGCGCGGGAAATAGCCCGCTC
>DATKXP010000205.1:0-3259 GCA_035529015.1 Phycisphaerae bacterium
ACGCATAACCTCAAGGGCATCGCCGTCACGGTGCCGCATCGGGCGCTGACGGTCATGACGGGCGTGTCGGGCAGCGGCAAGTCGAGCCTGGCCTTCGACACGCTCTACGCCGAAGGCCAGATGCGGTACGTCGAATCCCTCAGCGCCTACAGCCGCCAGTTCCTCGAACAGATGGAGCGGCCCGACGTCGATTCGATTACAGGCCTGCCCCCCGCCATCGCCCTGGAGCAGAAGAACACCGTCAAGAACGCCCGTTCGACGGTAGGCACCGCCACCGAGATCGCCGATTATCTGCGGCTGCTGTACGCCAGCGTCGGCGAGACGATCTGCCCGGCCTGCAACGTCCGGGTCGTCAAACACACGGTCGTCGGGTCGGTGGACGAGGTGCTGCGCCTGGCGCCGGGGTCGCGGCTGCTGGTCGTCGCGCCGGTGGAGCGCGGCGCGCGGCCGTGGGACAGTTTGCGGCGGGAACTGGAGCGGCAAGGCTTTCGGCGCCTCTACCTCGGCGGCCGCATGGTCGAGGTCACCGAGGTGGCCGACGACCAGGTGCCGTCCGCATTCGAGGTCGTCATCGACCGGCTCGTCCTGGCCGACCCGGCGCGCGAGAGCCGCTCGCGCGTGGCCGAATCGCTCGAGACGGCCTTCAAGGCGGGGCATGGGCGAGCGACGGTCGTGGTGCTTCCCGAGCCCGCGACGGAAGTCGCGGGGCACGCTGCGAAAGTGAAGTGCCCCGCCGCTCCCGCGGCGGGCTCGGATGCGACTGGCTCGCGTGCAGCGGCGGGCGCGAAGGTACAGCGCCTGCCCTTCGACATCCGATTCAACTGCACGAAGTGCGGCCGCGAGTTCCCCGAACCCAACCCGCAATTGTTCTCGTTCAACAGCGCCGTCGGCGCGTGCCCGACGTGCGAGGGTTTCGGGCGCGTCAGCGGCCTGGACCCGACCAAGATCATCCCCGACCCGCGCAAGAGCATCGACAACGGGACCATCACCTGCTGGCAGACGCCGGCCTACAAGCACCTGCACCGCGAGTGCCGCCGGGTCTGCCGCCAGCGAGGCATCCGCACCGACGTGCCCTACGTGGACCTCTCCGACGCCGCCAAGCAGTACGTCTGGCAGGGCGACCCCGAATATGACGAGAACGACTGGCGCGGCATCAAGGGGTTCTTCGACTGGCTCGAAACCAAGCGGTACAAGGTCCACGTCCGCGTGATGATCGCGCGGTACCGCGGCTACTACCCATGCCCCGACTGCGAGGGCAGGCGGTTGCGGCCCGAGGCGCTCAACGTCTTCGTGGGCGGCGCGCGACTGAGCGACCTGGCGGTCATGCCCGTCAAGGACCTGCGAACGTGGTTTGACGGGCTGCGCCTTCCGCCGGAGGACGAGGAGAAGGCGGCGGTCGTCTTGCGCGAGATCCGAAGCCGCCTCTGGTACCTCGACGACGTCGGGCTCGACTACCTGACCCTCGACCGCCAGACGCGAACCCTCTCGGGCGGCGAAGCGCAGCGGATCAACCTCGCCAGCGCCCTCGGCTCCAGCCTCACCAACACGCTCTACGTGCTCGACGAGCCGACCGTCGGCCTGCACGCCCGCGACACCCAGCGCCTCATCGGCATCCTCCGCAACCTCATCGCCAAGGGCAACACCGTGGTCGTCGTCGAACACGATCCCGAGGTGATCGAGGCGGCCGACCACATCATCGACCTCGGACCCGGCGCGGGCGAGGCCGGAGGCGAGATCATCTTTCAGGGACCCGCCGGGGACCTGGCGGCGTGCCACGACAGCCTGACCGCCGAACTGATGGCCACCCACACCGACCGGGCCGTCTCGCCGTACGCACGGCACCCGAAAGGGTGGATCACCGTGATCGGCGCCCGCGAACACAACCTCAAGAACCTCACGGTCCGTATCCCGCTCGGCCTCTTGTGCTGCGTGACGGGCGTCTCGGGCAGCGGCAAGACCACCCTCGTCCACTCGTGCCTGTACGGCCAGTTCAAGCACTGGATGGGCGAGGCCGTCGAGGAGATGGGCACCTGCGACGACCTCGAAGGCGCCGACGCCATCGACGATATCGTGCTCGTCGATTCCTCGCCCATCGGCCAGAGCACCCGCTCGAACCCCGTCACGTACGTCAAGGCCTATGCCGCCATCCGGAACCTGTTGGCCGAGACGCCGAAGGCACGCGTGGGCGGCATCACGCCCGCCCACTTCTCGTTCAACGTGCCCGGCGGACGCTGCGAGGTCTGCAAGGGCGTCGGCACCGTCACCTACGACATGTACTTCATGGCCGACGTGACGGTCGTGTGCCAGGAGTGCGGCGGGCGGCGGTTCAAGAAGAAGGTCCTCGACGTGCGGTGGAACGGAAGGAACACCGACGACATCCTCGACATGACCGTCGATCAGGCCATGGCGCATTTCGCCTCGCACGAGAGCATCACCCGGCGCCTTCAGCCCCTGGTGGACGTGGGACTCGGGTACGTCAGGCTGGGGCAGAACACGGCGAGCCTCTCGGGCGGCGAGGCCCAGCGCCTCAAACTCGCCTCCTACCTGGCGGCGCCGAAGAAGGGCGAGAAGTACCTGTTCATCTTCGACGAGCCGACCACCGGCCTGCACATGGCCGACGTCCAGGTCCTGCTCACCACGTTCCACCGCCTGGTCCACGCCGGGCACAGTTTGCTCGTGATCGAGCACAACCTCGATTTCATCAGCCAGGCCGACTGGATCATCGACCTGGGGCCCGAGGGCGGCGACAAAGGCGGGCACCAGGTCGCCGCCGGACCCATCGAAGACGTGGCCGCCTGCGAAGCGTCCTACACCGGCCGTTTCCTGGCCGAGCGCGTGGCAGCCGCCGAGAAGGCGTGACGGCGCCTCCTCCCCGGCCGCGTGGCATGCCCACCCGATGGTACGTGTCTTGCGTACCCGCCAAGGCAGTCAATCGCATGTGGCACGGCTGGCTTGCCCAGCCGTGTTCTTGCCACAAAACGTGTCCACGGCTGGGCAAGCCAGCCGTGCCACACGCGCCAAACAGGCACTCACGCTTGCGTGGCCATGCCACCCGCCACGCCGCCTACTTCCCGCCCTCCTGAACCGCGTACAGACGGTTGGCGGTGACGATGTACAGGACGCCGCCTGCCGCGGTGGGCGTGCCGCTCATGGCGCCGTCCAGTTCAACCGAACACAGGACCTGCTTCTCCTTGCCGGCCGCCAGGATCCAGAAATCCTTCCGCCGCGTGCCGACGTACACCTTGCCGTCGGCCACGAG
>DATKXP010000206.1:0-18325 GCA_035529015.1 Phycisphaerae bacterium
ACGTTCACCGTGCCGCGGCTGATGCCGGCGCGCAGGAACCGCTCGATCGCCACCTCCACGGCCCCCAGGCCATCGGGCAGGCGCTGGGTCACCTTCAAGAAGCGGTTGTTGATGGTCCGGATCTCGACACCGACGCGGACCTGGTCGCTCTCGCGTTGGGCTGCGCCGTAACCTGTCATACTGCGGATCATGCGATTACCTTTCGCGGCGCGCCTGTTGCCAAGCGCGCTCAACGCGCGGGGCCCGCCTTCGCGGGCTACGCCGCGCTTCGGCGGGTCTTCGACAAGCCCCGCGGCTAACGTTCGCCGGGCCGTTTGCGGCTGCCGGGTTTGACGAGCGGCAGGCCGTCGCGGCACAGGGGACAATCGTCGGCCTCGTACGCCGGCACGTTGACACGGACGAGCGAGACCAGCGGCATGCCGAAGCCGGGGTCGCGGCCGCTCGTCCGGTCCACGAGCGCTGCGACGCCGACCACGTCGGCGCCGGCAGCCGTGACCATCTTCTGGACGTCCCGCAGGCTGCCGCCCGTTGTCACCACGTCTTCCGTCAAGAGAATCCGCTCGCCCGGCTCGACGGCGAAGCCGCGCCGTAGCGTCATCCGACCGTCCTGCCGTTCGGCGAAGAGGGCCTTTGCCCCCAGGGCACGAGCCACTTCATGGGCTACCACGATGCCGCCGATGGCCGGGCCGACGACGGTCTGAACATCGACCTCCGCGAACTCGCGGGCCAACTCGCCGCAGAGGCGCCCGGCCCGTCCGGGATCCTGCAGGACGAGGGCACACTGGAGGTACGTCGGGCTGTGCATTCCGCTTGCGAGCAGGAAATGCCCCTCAAGAAGGGCCCCCGCCCCGCGGAACACGTCGAGGATGGCGTTCTGGTCCGACATCGTGACTCCGGAGTCCGCGTTACTTGGGCGGCGTGGTTTCCCGGGTTGCCGCATCCTGGGTGTCGGGAGGTGCGGCCGCACCTGAACCGCCGGGCGTGGCGGCGTCGGCGGCCGGCTCACCGGTCGCGTCGCCGCCCGTCTCTGAGGCCTTCTCGGTGGGCGTCGTCTGGCCGGGTTCGCTCGGCGCCTTGGCCTCGGGCTGCTCGGGTTCGACGACCTCCTCGGGGCGCATGATCCATGCCGCCAGGATGGACAGGACGAAGAAGATCCCTGCCACGACGGCGGTCCCCTTGACGAAGATGTCGGCCGTCTTGGTTCCGAAGGCGCTGTGTCCGCCGGGGCCGCCGAAGGCGCCGGCGAGTCCGCCGCCGCGGCCCTTCTGGACCAGAACCAGCAGGATCAGGATAACGGCCGTCAGGACAAACAGAACCATACATACGGTTGCCACGGGTCACCTCGTGTTACGTGTTGTCGATTGCAGGCTTTCCTCATCGCCGTTTCGGCGACGGGTAAACGGTTCATAGCCCCTTAGCCTTGGCGGCTTCGGAGATGATGGCTGCAAAGGAGTCGGCCTTCAGGCTCGCGCCGCCGACCAGGGCGCCGTCGATGTCCGCCTGCGCCATCAGGTCGCGTGCGTTTTCGGGCTTGACGCTCCCGCCGTACTGGATGCGGACCGCCTGGGCCAGACGTGCATCGTACAGGTCGGCCAGAAGCATCCGCAGAAAAGCATGCACCTCCTGGGCCTGGTCGGGGGTGGCGGTCTCGCCGGTGCCGATGGCCCAGACGGGTTCGTACGCGACGACGACGTCAGCGGCCTGCTCCTCGGAGAGGCCTTCAAAGCCGGTCGTAACGTGGCGCCGGACGACGGCCTCGGTGTCGCCGGCGCGGCGCTCCTCAATGAGTTCTCCGACGCAGAGGATGGGCTTCAGGCCGCACGCAAAGGCGGCGTGCACTTTCCTGGAGATGAGGTCGTCGGGCTCGCCGAACACGTGCCGCCGCTCGCTGTGGCCGAGGATGACGGTGGCGCATCCGAGGTCGGCGAGCATGGGGCCCGCGATCTCGCCCGTGAAGGCGCCCTTGGGCTCGACGTACATGTTCTGCCCGCCGACAACCAGGGGCGTACCCTCGGCGGCGGCGAGGACCGCCTCGAGGTAGCACGCCGGTGGGCAGGCGCCCACCTCGACGGCCGGGACGTCGGCGGCCGTCGCGGCGGCGGCTTCAGCCAGGGCGACGGCCTCGGCCCGGTTCGTGTTCATCTTCCAGTTGCCGCAGATGAAAGGCTTTCGCATTCGGTGAGTCTCCGTTGGCGTTGGCCAGTCGTATCGTTTGTATAAAACGCGCTCCCCTTCGGGTCGCGGCTAAAAGGTCGCGGCTAAAAGGTTGCGGCTAAACGGTCGCGGCTAAACGGTCGCGGCTAAAAGGTCGCGGCTAAACGGTCATGGCCCACCGTTTGGCCGCTGCAGGGTTCGTCCGACGGCCTCGGCGATGGGGGCGAGTTCGGCCATCATGCGCCGAAACGCGTCGGGGGTGAGTTGCTGGGGTCCGTCGCTCATGGCCTTCTCGGGATCCGGATGGACCTCGACGAAAACGCCGTGGGCGCCTCCGGCCACGGCCGCCAGGGCCATCGCCGGCACGAGTTCCCGACGCCCGGTCGCGTGGCTCGGGTCCACGATGACGGGCAAGTGGCAAACGGCCTGGATGACCGGCACGGCCGCCAGGTCAAGCATGTACCGGGTTGCCTTGTCGAACCCTCGGACGCCGCGCTCGCAGAGCATGACGCGGTGGTTGCCCTCGCTGAGGATGTACTCGGCCGACATCAGGAGTTCCTCGGTGGTGGCGGCCGGGCTGCGTTTCAGGAGGACGGGCTTGCCGGCCTGGCCGACTTCGGTCAGCAGGCGGAAGTTCTGCATGTTGCGGGCGCCGACCTGGAGGACGTCGGCGTAACGGGCCACCATCTCGACCTCGCGGACGTCGACGACCTCGGTGACGGTCGGCAACCCGACCTCGGCGCCGACGCTCTGGAGGATCTTGAGGCCCTCCTCGCCCAGACCCTGGAAACTGTAGGGGCTGGTGCGCGGCTTGAAGGCGCCGCCGCGGAGCATCACGGCGCCGGCGTCGCGGACAACGCGGGCGGTCTCGCGGAGTTGGTCTTCGCTCTCGATGGCACACGGCCCCGCGATGACCGACAGGAACGGCCCGCCGACCTTGAACGGCCCGATCTCCAGGACGGTGTCCTCGCGGTGGAAGTCACGGCTGGCGAGTTTGTACGGCTTCATGATGGGCATGACGGTCTCGACGCCCGCCAGCCCTGCGAAGAACTCGGGCTTCAGAAGGGTCTCGTCGCCGATGGCGCCGATGATCGTCCGGAACTCGCCGCGCGAAATGTGCGCCTTCAGCCCCAGGTCTTCGATGCGGTGGACGACGCCTTCGACCTGCGCGTCGGCCGCTCTGGATTGCATCACAATAATCATAAAGAGGGTCTCACGTCGCTCACTCGGCGGTGACGGCCACAGGGAACGATCCCAGGACTTCAAGTTGGGGGCAGTGGCTCCGCGCTTCGGCGAGGGCCGCCTTGACGTTCTCGTCCTCGGCGTGGCCCTCGATGTCGACGAAGAAGTAGTACTCCCAGATTTTCGTCGGGAACGGGTGCGATTCGATCTTGGTCATGTTGATCGTGTGCCGCTGGAAGATGTCGAGGATTTCGACCAGCGCCCCGGCCTTGTGGGAGACGCTGAACAGCAGACAGGTCTTGTCGCGGCCGGTCGCTTTGGGGCTCTCGCGGCCCAGGACGAGGAACCGCGTCTGGTTCTGGGGATTGTCCTCGATGGCCGAGCCGAGGATGCCCAGGCCGTAGACGGATGCGGCCATTTCAGACCCGACGGCAGCGGTGCCTTCGACCCGCGACGCCAGCAGCGCCGCCTCGGCCGTCGAGCCCACGGCCACGAGGTCGGCGTGGCTCACGTTCTCGGTCAGCCACTGGCGGCACTGGCCGAAGACCTGGGGCTTCGAGTAGACCTTCGTGACCTTATCGAGCGTCGTCTTCGACAGCAGGTTCTGATGGATGGGCAGGGCCATCTCGGCACAGACCTTGACGGGCCCGTGGATCCACAGGAAACATTCCATCGTGTCGCGGACAGCACCGCCGGTGGTGTTCTCGACGGGCACGATGCCGTAATCCGCCGAGGCGCGGGCCACCTGGTCGAAGACCGAGGAGATGTCGCGGACGGCGACCAACTCGACGCTGTGTCCGAACTTGTCGAGGGCCGCGAGGTGGCTGAAACTGCCCGCCGGCCCGAGATAGGCCACCTTCAGGGACTTCTCGAGCGACAGGCTCGCGCTCATCATCTCCTTCCAGATCGCCATCAGGGTCTGGTCCGAAAGGGGACCGTCGTTGGCCTCGATGATGTGCTCGAAGACGTCGCGTTCGCGCGCAGGGCTGTAGATCGACGCTTCGCCGGTTTCGCGTTTGATCTTCCCGACCTTCACGGCACAGCGGGCCCGCTCGTTCAGGAGAGACACCAGTTTGGTGTCAATCTCGTCGATCCGGCGTCTTAGGTCTTCCAGATCCATGCGAAACCCGGTTGCTCTGGTGTTCCTGCGGTCGCGCGGGAGCGCCCGCCATGCGCACACCCTCCCCGCTTCCTGAAGCGGCGTAATCTACCCTCCCGGAGCGGCATCGTCAACCCTAAAAGGGGTGGGGGGAGGCCGGAGGTGCCTCCCGCAGGCGCCGCCGGGCCGGATTCCCGTAAAGCCATTCCCCTGCCGTGCCGATAAGTCCAGTGGCGCAACCGCGGCAAGGACCGCAACGTCCTTTCCCCGGGAGGGGTATGGCGTTTTGAAAACGACAGCCAGGGGGTACCAGTTCTCGCTCGTGAAGGGAGCCGACCGGTACCTGGTTCGATGCGACGTGGGGAAGGAAGAAGAGGCGATCGGCCAACTGATGCAGTGGGCCGAAAACGAGCAGTTGGATTTCGACTGGTTTGACGCCGCCGTGCTGTCGCGGCAAATTACGCAGCGGCAACTTGGCCGCGCCGTCGGCGAGGTGCAGGAACCCTGAAACCGAACGCACCCATGGCCAATCCCCTAGCCCGGAAATTCCTCACTTACCTCCAGCACGAGCGGAACTTCTCCGAGCACACGATCCGCTCCTACGCCGCCGACCTGGCGCAGTTCATCGAGTTCCTCGCTTCAGGCGCCAAGTCGCCCGAGGCGACCGACGACGAGGCGATGTGCGATCGCATCCGCGGCGCCGGTCCGATCGACCTGCGCGGCTTCCTGGCCGAACTGAGGCGGGCCGATTACAGCCGCGCCACCATTGCACGCAAGATCGCCACGCTCCGGTCCTTCTACAAGTTCCTCGCCCGCGAGGGCCAGGTCCAGCGCAACCCCGTCAAGGTCATCCGCACGCCGCGGCTGGACAAGCGGCTGCCGAAGTTCCTCAACCCCAACGACATCGAGCGCCTGCTGGCCGCGCCGAAGGGCAAGGACATTCTATCGCTTCGCGATGCGGCCATGTTCGAAGTCCTCTACTCCACCGGCATGCGGGTCAGCGAACTGGTGGGCATCAACCTGGAGGACATCGACCCCATCGCCGAAGTGGTTCGCGTCCGCGGCAAAGGCCGGCGCGAACGCCTCGCGCCGCTCGGGTCGTACGCCGTCCGGGCGATGAACCGGTACCTGGAAGCCCGTTCGCACACCGAGATCCACGACGAGAAGGCCGTCTTCCTCAACCGGCACGGCCGGCGCCTGAACGTCCGCAGCGTCCGCCGCAAACTCGCCAAGTACCTGGCCATGGCGGGCCTGGACCCGGCTGTGAGCCCGCACACGCTGCGGCACTCGTTCGCCACGCACATGCTCGAACGGGGAGCCGACCTGCGGGCCGTCCAGGAACTGCTCGGCCACCGCAGTCTCTCGACCACGCAGATCTACACGCACGTCACCGCCGGCCGCCTCAAGGAGATTTACGAGGCGGCCCATCCGCGGGCCAACTGACGCGGCAACGGCGGAAGGCAGGTCGAAAACCCCCGCCGCCGGCCGGACCTGCGGCGGGTGATCGGCCTGCCGCTTGTGACCGGCTGCATTCTGCCACATTTCGGCCGTCGTGGGGAATCTTCGCATGGTGAGAGTTTTCCACGCTCTTGATTTGCCTTTGGCCGATTCGTGGGGTATACTTGCCGACGATGGGGGATGGTGAGCACTCGGGCTGTGCCTGCGCGTGAGCGGGCGCGTCCTTTTTTACTGCGCTGCGGGGTGTTGCGGGACCTGCCTTGGAGGTTCCGGAGGGGTTCCTGGGGTGCCGTCGGGCACGCATTCCGCCGACGGACTGGAGGACCGTGCCGGAAGGCCCCGCTTCTGCGGGGCGATGAGGCCGGCGTCGGCCAACGGGGGTTGGGACGACGCGGGCGCAAGCGCAAGAGACGATAGACCAACGTGTTCAGGGCGACGGCCGGGGGAAGGACCCCGGACGTCGCCTGTCTGCTTCACGCGGACGAGGGCTACTCAGTCCCAAGGAGCCGATGATGAAGACTGCCGCTCGAGTCGCAAGTCTCGTGGTCCTGGCCGTCCTGGCAGCCACGTTGCCTGCCGCCGCCGAGGTCGGGTACCTCGACGAGGGGACCGTCGTCGCCTGGGGCCAAAACAACTACGGCCAGTGCACCGTCCCGGCGGGCCTCGGGTTCGTCACCCAGGTCGCCGGGGGCGGGGCCCACAGCCTGGCCCTCAAGGCCGACGGGTCGGTCGCCGCCTGGGGCCGGAACGACTACGGCCAGTGCACCGTCCCGGCGGGCCTCGCGGGCGTCACCCAGGTCGCAGCGGGCGACTGCCACAGCCTGGCCCTCAAGGCCGACGGGTCGGTCGCCGCCTGGGGCGACAACAACGACGGCCAGTGCACCGTCCTGGCGGGCCTCGCGGGCGTCACCCAGGTCGCCGCGGGCATGGACCACAGCCTGGCCCTCAAGGCCGACGGGTCGGTCGCCGCCTGGGGTGGGAACACGTGGGGCCAGTGCGACGTCCAGGCGGGCCTCGCGGGGGTCACCCAGGTCGCAGCGGGCGGTTTCCACAACCTGGCCCTCCAGGCCGATGGGTCGGTCGCCGCCTGGGGCTACAACGGCTTCGGCGAGTGCAACGTCCCGGCGGGCCTCGCGGACGTCACCCAGATCGCCGGGGGCGACTGCCACAGCCTGGCCCTCAAGGCCGACGGGTCGGTCGCCGCCTGGGGCCAGAACACCTCCGGCCAGTGCAACGTCCCGGCGGGCCTCGCGGGCGTCACCCAGGTCGCCGGGGGCATTTACCACGGCCTGGCCCTCAAGGCCGACGGGTCGGTCGCCGCCTGGGGCTGGAACTACTACGGCCAGTGCAACGTCCCGGCAGAGGGCTGTTTCCTGGCCGTCGCGGCCGGGGCAGGTTTCAGCCTTGGCCTCAAGGCCCGCGACCTGTACGAGGACCTCCTCGTGACGGGCACCGGCGCGAGGGCTCTCCTTCAGCGGTCCATCACGGTCTCGGGCGACGCGACCATCGAGACGGCCATGACGATGGCCTACCCCACGATGACCGTCGGCGGACACGTGCGGGTCGTATCGGGCGGCCGCGTCGCCCTGGACGGCGAGTCGATCGCCGCGACCGGGTTCAACCTGGGGGAGGGAGGCGCCGTCGAGGGGCACGGGACCATCGATGCGGAATTCTCGTGCGCCGCAGACGCGGCCCTGACGGCCGAGGGCGGCACGTTGACCGTCGGCAAGGCCGGCAGTTACGCCGGCTTTGCCATGCCCAACGGCGTAATCGTTGTCGATCCCGGGGCCACGCTGGAACTGCTCGCCAGGGGATTCGCTCAATTGGGGACACTGACGACAGTGGATGGTGGCACGCTGTCCGCGGCGAACGGTGTGGCGCTGGGCACGGGCAAGAACCTGTGCGGGTCGGGGGCAGTCAACGCCAAGGTCGCTGCCGGCTTTGGCTCAACCATCGAAGCGACCGGCTCTTTGACGCTGGGCGATGGTGCCGCCTATGACGGTTTCTTCAGCGACGGGTCGCTGCTGACGGGGGCGCACACGGTCACCCTCTACGACCGCAATGAGGCCGTGCTGGGGTCCCTGACCGAACTCGGCGACGGCGCAAGCGGCGGCGTCTTGACGGCCGGCGCGGCCGACCCGTCCGACCCCTTCGCCCACTTCCTGCTCGAACAGGGCAAGAACATGGTGGGCCGCGGGTACGTGAACGGGCACTTCAAGAACCACGGCGACGTCACCGGCGACGGCACGGGCCTAGACGAGCGCATCGTCTTCGACGCCCCCTGGACCGTGACCGGCAAGGGCACCTTCGAGAACACGCTGATTCGCGGAACCTTCGCTCCCGGCGAGAGCCCGGCCATTGCCTCCGGCGCCAACCAGGGCTTCGGCGGCAAGGTCCAGGTGGAACTGGGCGGCACGACGCCGGGCTTCGGCAACGACAACCACGACCAGATCGCGGATGACGGGACGATCCTCCTGGAGGACTCCCCGACGCTGGAGATCCTGCCGTGGAACGACTTCGTGCCGGCGGTGGGTGACGAGTTCGTCGTCATGACGTGGGCCGCGGGCCTGGACGGCGCCTTCGGCGACGTGGTCACCGACCCCTGGTTCACCGGCAGGGGCATCTCGTTCGACCTGCGATACGAGAATGTGGACGGCCCAGGCAGTCTGACGCTGGAGGCCTTACCCGAACCCGCGACGCTCGCCCTGTTGACTGTGGGCGGGCTGGGTCTGCTGCTTCGACGCAGGCGGCGGAGGGCGTGAGGGTGTTCAAGGGACTCATCGGCCGACGATCCTGTCCGAGCGGGAAAAACGCGCCATGCGCCCGGGAGAGTAGGGAACGTCACCTCCCCCGTCCGCGACGCCGAAGACGGTTGTGAGCGGGCGCGCGGGGTCCTACAATGGCCGCATGCACGCCCCGCTGCTTGGCATCGCGATGCTGGCCGCCGCGGCGAGCGGCGCGACCGCCGGCGCCGCCGAGCCCGCCGTCGAGGGGCCGACCGCCCGCGACGGCATCCTCACCTACACCGTCACGAGCGAGTACCTGAAGGGCCCCAACGCCGTGGAGGTGCTCCTGCCGGAGGGTCTCGAGACTGGCAAGCGGTACCCGGTCTTGTATATCCTTCCTGTGGATCGCGGCACCGGCGGCCGGTGGGGCAGCGGCATCGGCGAGGCCAGGCGGACGGGGGTGCACAACACGTTCGGCCTGATCTGCGTAGCGCCCGCCTTCGATTCAACGCCGTGGTACGCCGACCATCCGACCGACCCGGCGGTCCGCCACGAGAGTTACCTGCTGAAGGTCGTGCTGCCGCTCATCGAGGCGCGCCAGCCGGCGCTCGCGCGGCCCGAGGGTCGGCTGCTCGTGGGCTTCAGCAAGTCCGGATGGGGCGCCTTCAGCCTGCTGCTCCGCCACGGCGACGTCTTTGGCCGCGCTGCAGCGTGGGACGCGCCGATGATGGAGCAGACGCCGACGAAGTACGGCATGGGCGAGGTCTTCGGCACGCAGGAGAACTTCGAGCGGTATAAGATCAGTGCCCTCATCGAGCAGCGCGCGGCTCTGCTGAAGGGGGGGCCGGCGCGGCTCGTGCTCCTGGGGTACGGCAACTTCCGCGACCAGACGGAAGCGATGCACCGGAAGATGCTCGCCCTGGGCATCCCCCACGTTTACGATAACGGAACCCGGCGCAGGCACCACTGGGAGAGCGGCTGGTTCGCCGGGGCCGTCCGGCGACTGATGGAACTGCCGGGGACGCCGAGCACCAAGACGGGGGCGCCGTAGCGCCTTGTCAGCCACGCCGCCGCCGCGCGGGGCCGCTGCCATGGGGGCATGCATGAGCATTGCCGAATCGCTGAAGCACGTGTCGCTCTTCTCGGGTCTCGACGACGGGGCCCGGGAATCGATCGCGCGCTTGGCCCTCGCCCGCCGCATGCCCGCGGGCCGGACGATCTTCCGCGAGGGCGACCCCACCGACGGCTTCTACGTCGTCCTCGAAGGACAGGTGAAGGTGTACAAACTGTCGCCGGACGGGCGGCAGCAGATCCTGCACGTCTTCGCACCCAACCAGGCGTTTGCGGAGGCGGCCATGTTCGCGGGCGAGACGTTTCCGGCCTTCGCCGAGACGCTGGCCGAGAGTCGCCTGGCGTTCTTTCCGCGCGACCGGTTCCTGGCGGGCCTCGGCGAGAATCCGGCCCTGGCGTTCGGGATGATCGCCTCGCTTGCGCGGCTGTGCCGGCAACTGGCGTCGCTGGTTCAGCAGGTGACGCTGACCGACGCCGCCGGACGCCTCGCGCGGTACCTGACGGACTTGGCGCGAAGGAAAGGCGTGGCGCTGGAGAAGGGGGCAAGCGTGCGGCTGGACCTCCCGAAAGGGGAACTCGCCCGACTGCTCGGCACGGCACCCGAAACCCTCAGCCGCGCCTTTGCCCGCCTCGCCGAAAGCGACGTCCTGGCCGTGGACGGCAAAGTCATCACCGTTCGCACGCCCGAGGCGCTCGATGCCCTCTCGGGCGGCGGTGCCCGCGAAGAGTCTTAGGCATGCAGGCAACTCGGTCTCCACCCCTGCTTGTTGAGGCAGAGAATTCCGTTGACGGCCCGCCAGCCCGTCGCTAGCCTTGTGCCCGGTTCGAGCGAGAGATGGGCGAGCGGCAATACTTGTGAGCGCATCTTTGCTTTTGTGACGATTTTGAGTATACTTTAAGGGGCAATCGGCAAGGGGCAGATACGGCCTGCCAGCTGCGTTAGGGGGAAAGGGGTCATTGTATGTGCGACTTTGGAGACGGCATCAGGTCTGGCAAGTTGCCGGCCATCCTGTATACGGACGAAACCCAGACGAGCGATCAGATGCGAAAGTTGCTGGACTCGTGTGGAGCGACATACACTGTCTCTGACACCTCGGCCGGAGACTTCGACAGCCCCGTTGTCATCGTCGACGGCTGCTTCCTTGGGATTAGGGAATTGCAGGAGGTTCTGAAGGCGGACTAGCATCGCACCGCCAGGGGGGAAGCCACGTCCCGAAACCAGATCAACATCGTCCTCTTTGGCCCCTCGGGCGTGGCAAAGGAAACCGCGGCTAACTCGCTGGCGCATGTCTGTCAAGCACATATGACAGGCGCCAGAATCCAGGTGCTCGATATACGCGAGTGCCTGGGTGATAGCACTGGCGTCCTGCTCATACGAACACAGAAGAACCAACGGGAAGCAGTTACAGCAGCCATCGGCCGCATGTCCGGCAGGCTGCGACACGCCGATGTAAACCTCCTATCGCTACACGCCTGCCACCAATGCGGGAGCATTCCTGTATTCCCATGCTCCTCAGAGGCCGTCGAGCGCCTGGACCCTGCCATCTGCATCACGCTCATCGATGATCTCTACTCGTGCCGACAGAGGCTGGAGCGCGGATACCCGTATCGCTACCATCAACTCCTGAACTGGCGGCAGGTCGAATGCGGCATTGCGGATCTCATCGCTGACGCGTGCGGTATTGAGAACGTGTACCTTGCGGCCAAGCACCCGCGCATGATGGTGTACCGTCTGCTTTTTGAGCCGAAGCGCCCGAGGCTTTACTCCGCCTGTCAGATCACAAACGTCAGAGATGACCCGAAGGCCCGGAACGAGATCGAGGCTCATCGTCGGCACATTCATCAGAAATTTGTTGTTTTTGACCCTCTGACCGTAGATGACCGCATTCTTGTCAACTCGCTGCCAGGTGAGGAGGCCGAGGCAGAAACCTTCCAGGTTGGGATCGATGCTCGATGGCCCGCTGACCTGTCCGATATTGGGCTCGACTACGAGAGCCTTGTGCCTGAGGACCCGGAGCTCTTCCCGTTGACGATCAAAGTCGAAGAAGCTCAAGAACTCAACACGCCAGACCAGATGAGCAGCCACATGAGCACTATCGATGCCCAAATAACGCAAAGGGATTTCCGCTATATTGACCAAGCCGACGCGGTAGCCGCATATCGGCCCCGATTCAAAGGACACGAAAGCCGTGGCGTGGCGGCCGAGAAGACTTACGCAGCTGGAAGCGGGGCTACGCCAGTCATCGAGTACTCACCTTCGGAGGATATCGAAGGGACACTGTCCAGACCTTTCAGCACACCCGTTTCAGGTCCAGTGCTGCAAGACTTGGAGGCGTTCTATCAGAAGCTGGACTCCAGCGCACGGGAAGAGGCAGAAAGACGCTATCGGCGTAACGCGGAGCGCTACCACTTATTCGAGGAGTTCGCCGCCCGTTTCCGGACCTAGGCAAGCGGAACCTTGGAAGGCGGCTGTGGCGGGACATCTCCTTGGAGCACCTGTCGTAGCTGGGGCCGGAACCACCTGAGCGCCCAGCGCTAAAGGTCCGCGGCAAATCAAGTCAGGAATGCCAGATACGGCCGCATGACGTTGGTCATCCGGCAAATCTGGGCGTATTGCCACAGGTCGTCCATGGTGGCGCGGCGCCGGTGCCAGCAGTCGCGAAGCGCCTCAAGGGCCACGTCGAGGCCGATCTTGTTGCGGTACTTGAAACAGTCGACAACGCTCTTGGCGGGGTTGTAGATCCTGACCGGTACACCCTCAAGCCTGTGTTCTTCAACACCCGACACAAGCGCCTTGCCGGAGAAACGCACGACGCGCACTCCAGCCGTAGCCTTCTTCGAGAACAGCGTCCGTCTTCCGACCGCCATCCAGACCTCATACGGGCTCTGGGTGGTCAGTTCATGGAAACGGAGAGCGGACAGCAGACACACCACTGCGCCTGGTATCCGCTTGGAGGCCAGGGCAAGACCGTGGTTCTCCGTGAACTCGGCATCTGAAGCAACGTAGAGTCCCCGACCAACGCGACGCACAAGACCTCGATCATGAAGAATACGGAGGTACTGCCGGGGGATGCCGTGTGGGTCAAGATCCCGGGGTCGCAGGACCCCCGCCTCTCTCACAATCTGCAGCACACGCTGTGTCCGCGAGTCCGCCATGTGGCACCAGATACCAGTTTTACGATTCCGAGAACTTTGTCAACAAGTTTCTCGGTTTTGCAAAACCCGGTTCGCTCGTATTAGGTCTCCGCCGGCCTCGACGTCATGCGGACTGTGCCAATTGCCCTTTCTTGACCTGCGTCAAAGCCCCCGGCACCCTTGCGCGGTAGGATAGGGGTGGAAACGGAACCTGTGAGGAGACGCCCCGTGGCGACAGGCAAGACGGTCAAACGCAAGATCGTCCGAATCGACGAGGAACTCTGCGATGGCTGCGGCGCGTGCGTCGCGCCGTGCGCCGAAGGGGCGATCGAACTGGTGGACGGTAAAGCCAAGGTCATCCGCGAGGAACTGTGCGACGGGGCCGGGTTCTGCCTGGGCGTCTGCCCGACGGGGGCACTGGCCATTGAAGAGCGCGACGCGCCGGCCTTCGACGCCGAAGCCGCTCACGCCGAGCAGGAAAAACGCGGCCCGCAGATCATCTCCGAGACGTGCTTCCGCTGCGGGGCGAGCGAACGGGAGGCCGTCCTGTTCCCCTGCCGCCGCGACGGCAAGAGCCAATGGGTCTGTGTCCGCTGTCTGCCGCCGCTGATTCACGGATAGACCGGCAGACGGTGACGGCGTGCCTGAACGACAACCCGCCGCAGGCGTCCGGCGGCTGACGCGAAACCCCACGTCTTTCCCTCTTGACAGGCGCGGCCCGCGCGGTACGTTGCACGGGCCATGCAGGCGACACCTCCGAGTGCCGATACGCTCTATTTCGCGTACGGGGCGAACCTCAGCCGCGCCCACATGGCGTTGTGGTGCCCCGACGCCGTGCCGCTCGTGCGGGCGACGTTGCCCGACCACCGCCTGGTCTTCCGCTGCTGGGCCGACGTCGATCCCTCGCCCGGCGACCGGGTCCAGGGAGCGCTGTACGAGGTGAACCTGCGCGACCTGGCGGCCCTGGACCAGTTCGAGGACTGCCCCGTCCTGTACCGCCGCCTCCACGCGCGGGTCGCATCGGAACGGATGGTCTTCGACGCCATGACCTACCAGATGAACCCCGGCCACACGTTCGCTCTGCCGCACCCCGACTACCTGGAACTCATCCTCCAGGGCTACCAGGACTGGAAACTCGACCCGGGTCCGCTCGCACAGATCGAAAGGGACGCCCGTGAAGCCCTCGAGCGACGAACGCAACGCCCTGCTGGCGGCGTATGACGACCTGCGCGTGGCCGACGTCCGCGACGGCCTCGACACGCTCATGATGCACCAGCAGGGCTCGATGAGTCCGGCCATCCGGCCCTTGTGGCGGACGCGGGCCTTCGGCATCGCACGCACCTGCCGCTACGTGCCGTACGACGAGAAGATCCCGAGGATGACGCCCCAGGAGTACTGGAAATGGGTCGGCGAGTACTACCGCAACGTGTGCTCGTACCCGTGGATGGGCAAGGTCGAGCCCGGCGACTTCATCGTCATCGACCAAAGCGGCGTCAACGCGGGCCTGATGGGCTCGAACAACTCGCTCGGCGGCGTCAAGAACGGGGCGCGCGGCTACGTGACCAACGGCGGCGTCCGCGACACCGACGAGATCATCCTCCAGAAGATCCCCTTCTGGTCGGCCATGTGCTCCCAGAGCATGGTCCAGGGGCGGCTCGAGTTCGACGCCATGGACATCCCCGTCACGGTGGGCGGCGTGACCGTCCATCCGGGTGACATGGTCATGGCCGACGGCGACGGTGTCATCGTCGTGCCGCGCAAGGTCGCCCTCGACGTCGCCCGCCACGCCAACGCCGAACACCAGCGCGACAAGAAGGGGCGACGGGGACTCTATGAGGCGCTGGGGCGGGAACTCGACGAAACCGTCAAGGACTGACCGCGCAAGGGGCCTGCATCATGAAAACGATGGAACACACTGGCGACGTGCAGGTCGTCATCGTCGCCCTGGAGCCCGGCGAGATGCTCCTGGAGTCTATCGAGCAGGCCATTGCAGAACGTGACATCCGAAACGGCGTTGTGGTCTCCGGCATCGGGACGCTCAAGACCTGCCAAATGCATTACATCACGCACACGGACTTCCCGCCCGAGGATGAGTTCTTCACCCTGCGCGGGCCGCTCGAACTGGTGAGCGTCAGCGGCATCATCGCCGACGGCCGGCCGCACCTGCACATCACGGTCTCCGAGGGAGAGGACAAGGTCTGGGCCGGGCACCTCGAACCGGAGAGCGAAGTCGCCTACCTCGCCGAGATCGCTATCCTGAAGTTCAACGCGCTCGAGATGACCCGCCGCAAGGACCCCCGGCGCAAGGTCAGCCTGCTTGGGCCGAAGGGGTAGGCCGCAGCGCGCTGTGGCGTCCGCCCGGACCTCCTGACCATCTGCGGGCGAAAACGAAAGGAAGCGGTACATGCAGCGACGGCAACTCGGCACGAGCGACGTCCAGGTCACCCCGGTCGCCCTCGGGGCGTGGGCCATCGGCGGATGGCTCTGGGGTGGGACCGACGACGAGGCGGCCGTCGCGGGTGTCCAGAAAGCCATTGACCTGGGCATGACCACCATCGACACCGCCCCGGTTTACGGCTTCGGCCACAGCGAACAGGTCGTCGGCCGGGCCATCCGCGGCCGCCAGGACCAGGTCCGGATCCTGACGAAGTTCGGCCTGCGGTGGGACCTGCCGCCCGGAGAGGGCTCGAACCACTTCGACACGCAGGACCTCGACGGCAACCCCATACGCGTCTCGAAGTACGCGACGGCCGACAGCGTCATCGCTGAGTGCGAGGCGAGCCTCAAGCGCCTGGGCGTCGATTGCATCGACCTTTACCAGCATCACTGGCCTGACCCCGCCCACCCGGTTGAAGAGACGATGGGGGCGTGCGCGCGGCTGCTTGAGCAGGGGAAGATCCGGGCGGTCGGCGTCTCGAACTACACCCCCGAGATGATGGACGAAGCGCGGAAGGTCGTGCCCCTTGCGTCAAACCAGCCGCCGTACAGCATGGTCCGCCGCGGCATCGAGGCCGACGTCATTCCCTATTGCATGGCGGAGAGCATCGGCATCCTCGCGTACAGCCCCTTGCAGAACGGTATCCTGACGGGCAAGGTGACACTGGACCGCACGTTCCCCGACACCGACCTCCGTAGCCGCAGCCCGTACTACCGGCCTGCGAACCGGAAGGCGATCCTCGCGTTTCTCCACACGTGTCTCCGCCCGGTTGCCCAGGCCCACGACGCGACCATCGCCCAGGTGGTCATCAACTGGACGATGCACCGGCCGGGCATCACCTGCGCCCTGGTGGGCGTGCGGAACCCCGAGCAGGCAGAAGACAACGCCGGCGCTGCCGCCTTCACGCTGACCGACGAGGAGACGCAACGGATCAACGCCGCCCTCGACGCCCTCACGCTGGAACTGTAGCGTTGACGGGGTGCCTGCCCCCCTGTCGCGGTGTCTTGATTGGCGTCCCCCGCGGCGCTATAATCGCCCGCTGACGAACCCCCGGATGGAGGCGCAAGGCCCGCCTCGCCGTCGAGCCCGACCGAAGGCACCCTCGCGCCGACGCCGCAGGGCCCGCTCGCGTTGGGCAACCGGGTCTGCCGCCGCGCTCATGCGGTGCGCTAACGAACAAGCAAGGCTGCTCGACATGCCCGAATCGTGCCAAACCGCGCCCGACCGCGCCGAGGCCCATTTCCAGGAGCACTACAACTGTGCCCAATCGGTTCTGTGGGGCGTGGCCGAGACGTGCGGCCTGGCGTGCCCGTCGTGCATCCCCGCCGTGGCCCTGGCGATGGGCGGCGGCATCGGACACACCGGCAGGGCCTGCGGCGCCCTGACCGGTGCCGTCATGGCTATCGGTCTGGCGGTGGACCGGGCCGTGGACGGGTCGATCTCGGACAGAAAGGACGAGGCCAACCGCTTGGCCGCTGCGCTCGTGCACCGTTTTGCCGACGAGTTCGGCACGACCGATTGCGCGGCGATCCTGGGGTTCAGTTGGGAAGATCCCGGCGCGCTCGAGCGGTACTACCGCGAGAATGCCAAGGACACGAAGTGCATGCCCTGCATCCGATGGGCCGCGGCCGAGGCCGTGCGCATCATCGACGACCTCGACGCCGGCACACCGGCAAGCGATGAGGGCCGATGATGCCCGCGCGAACGCTCATCCTGCCCGCCGTTGCCCTCTTGGTTCTCGCGTCCGTTGCGGCGGCCGCCGGACCTGTCCGGGTCTTCCCCGGAAAGACCTGGGAGACCCGCGAGCCGGCCGAGGTCGGCCTCGATGCGTCCGCCCTGAAAGCGTGCGCCGACTACGTCGGGGGGCGCGCCTGCGTCGTGCGGCACGGCTTTCTGGTTTACACGTGGGGCGACGTGTCGAAGCGGGCCGACGTGGCCTCGGCGGCCAAGGCCGTCTACGCTCACTTTCTCTTCAAGGCGCTTGAGAACGGCAAGATCCCCAGTCTCAACCAGCCCGCCATGGAGTGGGAGCCCCGCCTGAGGGGGATCAACGCCGCCCTCGGCCACAAGGACCGCGGCATCACGTGGCGGCACTTCGCGAACCAGATCTCGTGCTACGGCCTGGCCGAGAAGCCCGGCGCCGCCTACGCCTACAACGACTGGCAGATGGCCCTGTTCTGGGATACGCTGTTCCTCAAGGTATACGGGGCCACCTTCGACAACGTGGACGAGACGGTGCTGCGGCCGCTCCTTACGGACCGGATCGGGTGCGAGGATAAGCCGACGATGATGGCCTTCGGCACGGCGAACCGGCCCGGGCGCCTGGCCATCTCGTGCCGCGACTTTGCGCGGTTCGGCCTCCTTTACATGAACAAGGGCAACTGGAATGGGAAGCAGATCCTCGCCGAGCCTCTGGCCGTCAAGGCCGTCTCGGAGCCCGTGCCGAACGCCATCCCCCGCGCCGGCGGGGTGGCCGCCGAGATGATTCCGGGGCAGCGAAGCATCGGCTCGACGCGCATCCCCGACAACCAGACCGATCACATGGGCTCCTACAGTTGGCTCTGGTGGACCAACGGGGTCGATCGCGAGGGCAAACGCCACTGGCCCGGCGTCCCGACCGACGCCTGCGGCGCCTTCGGGCATGGCGGCAAGCGGGCCATGGTCGTCATCCCGAGCCTTGATCTCATCACCAGTTGGAACGACGCCACGTGCACCGGCCGCGAGCGCGAGAACAAGGCCCTTAAGTTGCTGGTCGGCGCCGTCCGTTGACAAAAGGCACACGGCGGGCAAGCCCGCCGGCTAACCCCCGAGGCCTGCCTTGACCGACTTCGCCGAATCCGTCCTCGCTCCCGACGGCCTGGTGGCCAAGTGCCTGCCGGGCTACGAACACCGTCCGCAGCAACTCGAGATGGCGGCGGCGGTCGATGCCGCCTTCGCGGGCGGCCGGCACCTGGTCGTCGAGGCCGGCACGGGCGTCGGCAAATCGTTCGCGTACCTGGTGCCGGCCATCCGCGAGGCGGTCCGCGAACAGCGGAGGGTCGTCGTCTCGACCTACACCATCAG
>DATKXP010000207.1:0-12916 GCA_035529015.1 Phycisphaerae bacterium
CACGCTCTTGAGCGTGTGGGTCTCGTTGCCGGCCGAATCGCCCACGTAGCCGAGCACCAGGTCGGCGGCGGCGGCCGCCGGCAGGGCCCGGATGTCGCTGGGGTCGGTGCCGAACAGCTGCACGTCCACGCGGACCTTGCCCACGGCGATCGCCGCCGGGCTGAGCGGCTGGTCGGCCGCGCCGGGGTCCTCCCCCACGACCGTGCCGACGGTGATCGCCGCCCGCCGGGCCTTGTTGATCGCCGCCCCGTGCGTCGCGCTGCGGAGCCAGAACGCCGTCGATTGTCCTGTCGCCATGTTCGCAAGCCTTTCTGAAGATCGAAGGTCGAAGTGAGGAGCTCCGCGATCCCGTCCGTTCTTACTTCGACCTTCGACCTTCGACCTTCGACCTTCCTCAAGTGTCCGTCGCCGTGATCCACGCCAGTGCCAGCGTGTCGGCGTAGGCCGCCACGCAGGTGCCCGCGATGCCCCAGACCGCGATCGTCCCGCCGGCGTTGTCGGGGTCGGGCAGCTCGATCTGGCCGAGGAACGTGTGGAACCTCACGTTCTTCAGCGTGTGCTTCTCATTGGCCGCCGCATCGCCGACGTAGCCGAGCACCAGGTTGGCCGTCGCCTCGGCCTGCAGGGCGCGGATGGCGGCGGGGTCGGTGCCGAACAGCTGCACGTCCACGCGCATCTTGCCGACCGCCACGGCGGCGGGGCTGGCGCCCTGGAGCGCCGAGCCGGGGTCCTCGGCCTTGACCGTCGTGACCGTGATCGCCGCCCGCCGGGCCTTGCTGATCGCCGTCGTCGGGTGCTTCGCGTATCGCAGCCAGAATGCCGTCGATTCGCCGGTGGCCATGTCCTATCTCCTCATTCCGCGACCAACAGGTCGCCCTGGATTCTCACTCTGATTTCCGCGTACGCCCCGACGGGGGCCGGCGTCGCGCCGAACCCGCCGACGATGGTGAAGCCCGGCATGTCGATCGCCGCGCCCGCCGTACCCGTGGCCGCCAGGGCGTCGATCGCCGCCATGATCTCCGCCATGAGCTCCGTGATGTTCTGGTCGCACTGCACGTCGCGGGCCCGCGTGCAGACGCGGAGGTTCACCGGGACGTTCCAGTAGGCCCCGGCGCCCGGCCCGCCCGAACGCTGGATCCGACTCCCATCGATCGTAAGCCCCGCGACCGGCACGATCGTCTCATCGACCACGCTGATCGGACGGCGGACCACGGCACGCAGGACGCCGCTGGTAATCAGCGTCTTGAGCTTCGTCTCGATCGCGGCGAGGATGTTGTCGATCTTGTTGGCCATGGCGGACGGTCTAACCGCAGAGGGCGCAGAGGACGCGGAGGGGGAGGGCGATTTTTCTGGGACTCCGCCTCCCGAACCACCTGGCCTCTTCTCTGCGTTCTCTGCGTTCTCTGCGGTTACTCTTCATCTTGTTCACCATTTTTCCATCCACGCATCGAGGTCGGCCTGGCCGACGGCGGCCATCGTGCCGAGGGCCATCTCGACGCCCCGGCTCAGCCAGTGCGTGGCGGGGATCGTCACGCTGGCCAGCAGCACCCAGTGCACCTCGACCCGGTCGCCGTAGACCCGGCACAGGATCGGCGGCTTGCCGGGCCGGCGGATCATCACCAGCCCCGGCATGTCGCGGGGGCTGGAGTAGAATTTCGCCTCGTCGCTGATCGGCACGGCCAGGGCGCCGGCGGTCTTCGGCGTGATGGTCCCGCCGTACTCGTGGATCGCCGCGTAGGCGGCCGCCGGGTGGTTGCCGCTGACGCCGATGGCCCCGAGCGGCGTCTCGCGGTCGATCAGCCAGCCGTGCACCGCATCGTTGAGCCCACCGCCGCCGGGGTGCCGCATGGTGAGCCCCAGTTCGCCGAGTGCCAGTCGCTCCTTCACCTCGTCGCCGCCGGCCCCGGCCATGTGCTCCATCGCGTCGGCGAGCAGGCCGCCGAACTCGGCGGCGAGCTTCACATCCCGCTCGATCTTCCGCCGGGCCTCTTCGGACAGTTCCAGTGTCACTACAGCCATCGTGCGCTCCGCTCGAAACCGGGAAGATCAAACCGCAGAGAACGCAGAGAGCGCGGAGAACGGAAAATCTGTCGCCTCCCCTCTGCGCTCTCTGCGTTCTCTGCGGTTTGATTTTCCCGTCCACATCAGGTTCTCCTTCCGTACCGCCCGACGATCCGCTTCACGTCGGGCAGGAAATCGTCCTTGGCGTACGCCTGGATGCTGGCGCCCTGGACGCCCTCGGAGACGATTCCCAGCTTGGCCATCCTCCGCCAGTAGAAGGCCGTCTGCTTGGCGGCGGCGTCGCGGAGCTCCTCGGGGACGGCCCATGCCGACGGCTGGGCCAGCCAATGGTCCAGGTCGCTGGCCGGGGTGATTGCGCCGCTCACCGCCTGCTTGCACTTGTAGATAATTCCGTCGTACGTTACGTACTCGTAGGGGACGTAGGACGTGCCCGAAACCCACGCCGGCGCGAACACGTAGCCGCCCGTGTATTGGACGCGCACCGTCATGTCGCCGGCCATCCACCACCCGCTGCGGATCAGCTTGCCCCGCGACGTGTGGAGCTGGTAATCCGTGTTCTCCACCAGGTCCACGACGTCGTCCCAGCCGCCCAGCGTCGCCTCTTTGATCGAGCTGATCAGAACGACCGGTCGGGCCGTCAGGAACAGAAACCGCGTCCTCGGCTCGGGTGAGAAGTACTCATACTTGGCGCCCGCCGGGGCTTCCAGGCAGGGCACGCCTCCGACGATCCGCCCGGCCAACCGCGCGAACTGGTCGCACACGCCGGCCAGCAGCCGGTCGATGACCGAGTCGCTGGCGGTGTCCGTGCTGGCGAGGCCCAGCAGGTCCTTGACGTTCTGTCGGCTGCACAGGCTCATGTCGCGCTCCGGGGGGAGGAGTAACCGCAGAGATCGCAGAGGACGCAGAGGGGGAGGACGATTTTGTTGGGGTTCCGCCTCCCGGACAATCCAACCTCTTCTCTGCGTTCTCTGCGTTCTCTGCGGTTACTCTCCATGTTCAGCCCGCGAGTTCCACCTGTCCCGCGCGGACGTGCTCGGCGGCCAGGCTGGCCTCCATCGGGAAGACGGTTCCCCGCTGGTAGATCTGGCCGTTGTTCGAGACGCGGTCGATGAGGGCCTTCACCTGGCAGTTGCCCTCGGCGTCCCGCGCCTTCATGCACGCCGCCCGGATCTCCTCGATGTTGTTGTTCAGCGCCATATCCGTTCTCTCCTCTGCGGTTGCCTTTCCCGGCCCGACCGTCCTCCCGATGTACATCGGGAGGGCGGCGGGGCCGGGACCCGGCGAGCAGCCCTGGGGTGCCGCTCAGCCGGGCCCGACCGACGGGGGCGGGGAAGATCGAAGGTCGAAGACAGATCGAAGGTCGAAGGTCGAAGGTCGAAGGGGGGAGGCGGAGGGGAGGGCCGCGCAATCGCGAAGCTCTTCACTTCGACCTTCGACCTTCGACCTTCCTCATCGACCTTCCTCATCGACCTTCTCCCTACTTCCTCTTCCCGCCGGTGAACTGCTTGTCGGCGGCGTCCCGACGTACGTCGGGATCGACGGCCTTGGCCGGCGGCGTGTCGGGCAGGATGTCGCAGGTATCCGGGCCGTGGGCCAGTGCGACCGATCGGGGGATCCGGCAGATGAGCGGCTCGGCGCAACGCGACGGCTTGCCGTCGTGCGCCGGCTCCTGTTTCGGCCGGAAGACCAGACCGCCGAACGCGATCGCCCGCTTGAGGCTGACCGTCACCAGCTCGTCGGAGTCGTTCTTTTCCGTCTGTGTCATGCACTTTCTCCTTGCTGTTTCCCGGTTCCGGGTTCCCGGTTCCGTCCTCGCGGCTACTCCCTGGCCCAGGTTCCGACCTGGCGCTGGATGTACCAGCCCAGCGAGCCGTCCCCGACGACGGTGACCATGTCGCCGCGTTTGTTCGTGGCGGCGGCGGAGTAGTAGTCCTTGTCGTCGGTGGCGGTGATGCCCTGGCCGATGAACTTGTCGGAGGCGTTGGGGTCCAGCGCGAAGCGGTACGTGCCGGCCGGCGCGTTGATGTAGAACGTGTACGTGACGCCGACGACGGTGGCCGGCAGCGTCGCGTTGGCGTCGGCGGCGACGGCATACGTCTTGCCGCTGTCGTTGGCGGTCAGCGTCACGTTGCCGGTGATGGCGGTTGCCGTCACCTTCGGGCCCACGTCCGACGCGATCACCATCACGTCCACGTCGGAAGCGGCGGCGGCGGCCGCCGACAGGGCGATCGCCGACGCCCGCGACCGGCAGGCGGCCCCCGTGCCGAGCACGTAGGCGTAGCCGCTGGTGCCGCTGGTGAGCAGGTCTCCGACCGCGATCGCCTCCCCGCTGGTCACCGTGGTGCGGGTGCCGGGAGGTGCGTAGCGGGTGATGGCGTTCGCCGCTGCGGTAAACTCGCAGACGCCGACGACGTTGTCCGTGGCGGCCGTCGAGGCGACGATCGTATTGGCCGCCGACAATTTGACGAAGGTCTTGGCGGTGACCCCGCCCGAGCCGGCCGTGGCCGACAGGGCGCCCGTGACAGGCCCGGCGGCCGGGGCCATCGACATCCAGCTCAGGCCGATCGAGATCACCAGCACAATCGCGGCGGCGCTGATCGCCGCCAGAATCCTCGTGGGGGTCCAGTTGTGTTTCCGGTTCATCTGTATTTCTCCGTAAGGTTTTGGGGTTGGGATTTCACCGCAGAGGGCGCAGAGATCACAGAGGCGGGGGGACGGTCTTGCTGCCTCTGAGCTCTCTGCGCCTCTGCGGTCATCGGTTTCAGTTCCTCTGGTTCCGTCCTACGCGTGGCAGACGCAGCGGACCACGGCGTCGGCGTCCTTGAGGGCGGCATGGGCGTAGGCGATGCCCCGCAGGACGGTCATGTCCTCGTTGAACTGGACGTGCTCGCTGGTGGCCAGCTCGATCCCGCCCATCTCGCCGAACAGGTACGCCAGGCGGAGGTCGCCGAACGCGCCCCACGGGACCGCGGCGGTCGCGGCGGCGGCCGCCGGGAACCGCTGGCAGATCTTGTAGGGGTAGCCGTCGATCGTGTTCGGCTCGCCGTTGGAGCCCCGCTCGTAGAGCGGCGTGCCCACGGTGCTCTTGAGGTTGCGGAGCGTCCGCTCGGCGGACAGGCTCATCATCCAGTACGGGTCGGTGACGTAGTCCTTGGCCATCCCGGCGATCACGGCCCCGACGTCCGTGCCGTCGTAGGTCACCAGCGTGGTGTGGGCGGCGGGCGTGATGGCGGAGATGTCCGTATCGTGCAGCAGGCCGTCGATGTTGCCGTAAGCGGCCGTGCCGTCGCCGTTGACGATGCAGTTGTCGAACGCGTAGGCGATCGCCCGGACGATCCAGAGGCCGAGGCGCTGGCCGAGGGCGGTCAGCAGCGTCGGGTTCTTGAAGAACTCGTTCGGCACCGGCACGCGGACCGCCCACTTGACGGGCCTCAGCGGGACCGTCCCGAAGGTCGGCGCGGATTTCTCGATCGTCGCCATGGCGGCCGTCGGGTAGGCGGTCAGCTCGCCGGTGAGCTTCGGCCAGTCCGTGCTTCCGGTGGTGACCAGCGGGACGCGATCGCACTGGGTGAACAGCACGCCCACGGCCTCCATCGCCGTGATGAGGTCGGCCATGTACATATTGGCCACCAGCGCCCCGCCGGAGGCGGAGACGGCGGGGTCCATGTCCTTGGCCATCGCCTCGGCCATCTCGCGGGTGCGTGCGGCCACCAGCTCGTTGTAGCGGGGCGTCTGGCCGAACAGCTGACGGCAGGCCATCGCGGCGAAGCCCTCCGCGTGGTCCGCGTACCGGAAGACCTTGCCGACCTTGAGGAGGCTGGTCACCTCGTCGTGGTTCATCACGACGATCCGGTTGTTCTCGGCGCGGAGGCCGAGTTTTTCCAGCTTGCTCTGGCGGGTGGCCATCGCGTCGATGTCGGCGCGGAGCTGGGCGAGCTGCTTGGTCAGCTCGGGCGTGCCCGCGTAGCCGCGCGCCTCGTCGGTGGCCAGGAATGCACTGGCCGCCTGGAAGTGGCTGGCGAGCACGGCCTCGTCGCGTGCGCCGCCCTTGGCGTACTCGCCCGCGAGCTGCGTGAGGAGATTGACTAGTTTTTCCATGAGTCGGTTCCTTGTGTACGTCAGTTGTCGGAGTGGGTTTCAAACACGGACAGGGCCTTCTGGCAGGCCCTCGCCGCTTCCGCTGTGGCGGCCCTTAGCGAGGCCTCCGCCGCCGTCGATTCAGCCCCGTCATCATCCGGATCGGCCAGGTCGCCGTCGGCGTCTCCGGAGGGGTTGATCGTGTCAGGCGCGGAGGCCTTGAGTAGGTCCAGTGCATCGTTGACGGCCAGCAGCACGCGGCCGAGTATTCCGTCCACCTGGTCGGGAATTTCCTTCAGTTCCGCCAACGCCTTGATCTCCGGGCAGTCGGCCAGCTGCTCGGCGACGGCCTGGCCGACGAGCTTCTTGAGTTCGTCGACGGCCTTCGCCTCGTCGGCCTGGCCGAAGAACTTGGCGGCAAGCTGCTGGAGGCTCTGGCGGTTGGAGGGGACGGCCACCGCGGAGATCTCCAGCAGCTCGATCTCGACGTAGACGCGGAGGCGGTCGGCCGTCTCGAGGCCGGCGCGGCGGACGGGCTCGGCGATCTCGGGGAACTCACGCAGCAGTTCCCCCACGGTCCCCGAGACCCACTTCGTGGGGAGAAAGCCGATCGAAAACGCGTGACCCTTGCCCGCCGGGTCGGAGGCCAGCCGCCACCACTCGTCGGCGATCGCCGTCATCGCGTAGCGGAACAGGCACTCGACCTGGTCGGCGGAGATCCGGCCGGACATCACCCAGCCGATCTGCGTGGGGCCGGCGTCGGCGGAGCGGTGGGTGTGCTGGCCGAGGAACGGCGCCGACGAGCCGAGGAACCGGGTCCAGTCCTTGGCGAACGCGGCGGGCAGGATGATCTCGCCGTCGCGGTCCAGCTCGATCGTGCTGGCCACGCCGGTGACCGTCCGCGCGTCGGCGTTGACGGATCGCGTGTATCCCTTGACGAATCGGTCCTTCGCCAGCTCGCTGTCGGCGGGGATGGCGCCTTTTTCGATGGTCATATCTGTTCTCCGTCGGGGGAGGGGGAATCAACCGCAGAGGGCGCAGAGGACGCGGAGGGTTGGGAGCTCGGGCCTGTGGGTTGTGACTTCGCGCGGGCGCCCGCTGTCGGACGGGCGTTGACCCGCCCTGGTTGGCTTTCGCCTGTTCGGCTCGCAAGGTCCTTCCCCTCCGCGTCCTCTGCGTTCTCTGCGGTTAGATTCTTCTTCCATTCGGCCACCGCCGCCGGATCGGCGTAGCCGGTGCAAAGGGCCTGCTCGACGATCGCCGGGCCCGCCGGGAGGTTCGAGCCGGCGGCGAGCCGCTTGCCGGCGACGATGCACTGGCAGTTGATGATCTCGCCGGGAGGCCCCGCCGGGTCGCGCGGGTAGCGGAGGGGCTGGCCGTTGACGATAAAGGGCTGGCCGACCGGCTTGGGCTCGGCGCGGTAGCGGTGCTCGGCGGCCACGTGGCCGGGCCGGCGTTCGCCGGGGCCGCGAGAGTGGATCCAGATCTCGTGCGTGGCCCACCGCTGCCGCGCGAGGCTCTGGGCGCCCGAGTTCGCCTGGCCGACCGAGTTCCGCGCGATCGACACCGCCTGGCGGCGGCGGAGCTGCGCGACGCCCTGGACGCGGTCGGCGAGGGCGTTGATGGATTCGCCGGCCTGGAGGCCCTCGGTCAGTTCGGCCCTCAGCACGGCGCGCGTGCGGTCGTTGACCAGGCTCGTGATCCGGATGGTCTCGGATTGGATCTGCACGATCAGCTGCGGGTCCGCCGTGAGCTGGCGGAAGGCGGTCTTCAGGGCGTCGCCGGCGAGCCCCATCTGCGCGAGCGCCTGGTAGATGCCCTGCTCCTTGGCCTCGACCAGGAACGCCCGCACGCGGGCGCGGAACGCCGCGAGGTCCTTCGGCTCGTCGAACACGTCCATCAGCACCCGCGCGACGTGCGGGTCGATGGGGGGGTTGACCGGTTTTTCGGAGGGGGAATTAACCGCAGAGCCCTTCGGCGGTGAGCTCAGGGCCGAACCGGGCGCAGAGGGCGCGGAGGGGGATCGCGATTTTGCTGGGACTCCGCCTCCCGAACCATCGGTACTCTTCTCTGCGTTCTCTGCGACCTCTGCGGTTAATCTCCTCTTCAACGCCGCGATAACGAGCCGTTCCTGGGCGCTGAAGTGGTTGCGGAACATGCGGGCCATCCGGTCGGCCAGCGGCCGGATGGACCGGTCCCAGAGCCTCCAGAGCTGCTCGGCGTGCAGGGAGTCCGCTTTGGCGGAAGGGGATTTAACCGCAGAGGGCGCAGAGGACGCGGAGGGGGAGCGAGATTTTGCTGAGACTCCGCCTCCCAAGCCATCGGTTCTCTTCTCTGCGTTCTCTGCGCCCGGTTCGGCCCTGAGCTCACCGCCGAAGGGCTCTGCGGTTAAATCCCCCTCCGGCGGCGGGGCCTCGCCGGGGTTGGGGCTCGGCTGGCCCGCCTCGTCGGCGCGGACGAGGTTGATCGGCAGGTAGCCGACGCGGAGCTCGGGGCGGTCCTCGAGGCCGAGGTTGTACAGCTCGCTCAGCTCCGCCAAAGGCACGCCCTTGGCCCAGAGCTTGTCGACGGCGTCGAGGTTGGAGTTGCGGATCTTCTGATAGGCGGGGACCTCCTCCAGGTCCGCCCAGACCTCCTGTCCGCCGGCGAAGCGGCGCGCCAGGTGGACGGTCAGCGCCTCGGCGATCTCGCCGACCAGCGGGGCGATGGTGGATTGCAAAAACCACTCCTGCTCGCTCTGGACGTAGGCGGTGCTGTCGCCGGAGGTGCCGAAAAATCCCGCCACGCTGGGCGGCACGCGGAAGGCCGCGCAGATCTCGATCCGCCAGTTTTTTTTGCCCACCTCGAACTGCATGTCCGCCATCGTCGACGCCACCGACTGCCACTTGAGGCCGCCCCAGAGCGTGGCGAACGTCCGCGCGTTCAGCGGCCCGGCGTGCCTCTGCATGAAACTCGTGCGGATCTGATCGTCGGCCTCGGCGTCGAAGGGCTCATCCGACTGGAGGATGCCGCCGGGCTCGCAGTTGTTGCCGAACATCGCGGCGTTGTAGAGACTTGCGTTCCAGTCCCCGACCACCGAGAGGTTCGCCGGCGTGATCGGCGAGAGCCCCAGGTCGGGATCGTCGGGATTGAACAGGTGCAGCGTGATGCACTCGTCCAGAGGCAGCGGGATCCGCTCGCCCTTCGGCCCGCGTATCTCCCAGCCGATCAGCTCGCGGTGGGGGCTGTTTTCGTCGTACTTGGGGACGGTCCGCGAGCCGGGGATCAGCACCATGCTCTTGGGGCGCCGCCCGACCATGTCGTCGAAGACGACGTGCACGCGGCCGCAGGCGTACATCTGGCCGACCATCCGCTTGCGGAACTGTCTCTGCGTGAGACCGCCGCCGGGCGATTCCAGGAGGGCCCACAGGTCGCCCGATTCGACGATCTCGCCCTCGCGGGCCTTGACGGCGGGCCCGCCGGCGAACCGCTTGCGGGCGGCCGGCCGGCCCGCGCGGACGCGGGCGTGGCCCCACAGTCCCCGCGTTCCGTCGGCGCGGCCGGCGGAGATGCGGAAGGGGATCTGGCCGGCCGTCTCGGCGAGCGCCGTGATGCAGGCGTTGACCCACAGCGACCGCGTCGCCGGCGACCGCGGCCCTTCCAGGCGCGAGCCGATCGCGTGCTCCATGCCGGCGTTCCAGAGCTGGGCGTACTGGCTGAGCGTGACGTCCTTCGCCGCGCCGACCGGGGCGGGCATCAGGTCGGCCCCCGACCCCCGCCAGGTGAGTGGGCTGACGATCGGGCCGAGTTCCCCATCGATCGGATGCCGGATTGTCTGGCTTATCGCGGTCATATCCGAGGGCCTCGTTCCACCGCAGAGGAGGGGAGGGATTCAACCGCAGAGATCGCAGAGGTCGCAGAGGGGGAAGTTGATTTTGCTGGGACTCCGCCTCCCAGACCATCGCAGCTCTTCTCTGCGCTCTCTGCGCCCTCTGCGGTTGAATCCCTTCTCGGTATCATGCCGTTTGCCTCCAGAGGCTGACGTACGGTCGGGCCGCGACGATTCCGGCGGCCTTGAGCGACAGGGCGTTGGAGTACGCGATGTCGCAGTGGCTGTCGGCCAGCAGCGGGTTGTCGCTCTCGGCCAGGCGGAGCTGGTCGGCGGCGCCCTCACGCTGGATGGCGTAGAGGTCCGTGTGGATGTACTTGTGCTCGCCGTCGGACGGAGGCAGAAGCTGCGAGCCCTCGTCGTAGGCGGTGGCCAGCAGGCTTCCCAGCTCGCGTTTCGATTTCGCGGTGAAGTCCACGCCCTGCCAGCGGCTCCCGAAGAGCGTGGTCAGCGTCTCGTTGGAGTCCATGCCCAGTCCCGTGGCGTCGCCGCAGCCGACGGCGCGGCGGTTGGCCTGCATGGCGGTGCGGATCACCGTCCGCTGGAGTGCGAATTCCGTGCGGGCCATCAGCACCAGCCACCGCAGGCGGCGTATGCCGCCGGGCCCCGCGACGTTGACCCACAGGCTCGACAGGTCCGAGCGGCGGGCGACGTCCCAACCGAGCTCCGGCCGGCCCGTCACGCCGGCCAGGCCGTCGAAGAAGTCCTCGCGCCACCCGTTGCCGTCGGTGATCCGGAGGCACTCGAACGGCAGGTCGCTCTCGCGGCTGCCTGCCGCCACCAGCTGGGCCCACTTGACCAGCGCCTCCATGTCGCCGGTGAACTCGCAGAGGTACTCCCGCCGCCAGCCGGCCGGATCGCCGTAGAGCCTCTGGAAGACCTCCAGCGTGGTCGGCTCGCCCTGGTTGTCGCGGAGCACGAACCCTTCGGCCACCGAGTCGAGGATCGTCTGCAGGTGCACCGAGTACACATCCGGCTGGCTGAACAGCTCGAAGAACTTGCTGTTCTTGCCTCGCGGGGTGGAGATGACGATCACCTGGTAGCCCCGCGTGGACAGCGGGAACACCACCCGCCAGTGGTCGTACCCGCCGTTGGGGAACAGTCCGAACTCGGTGAAGATCACGTTGCCGGTGAGGCCGGCCAGCGTGTCGGGGTCGCGCCCCGGCAGGGCCGTCACCGATCCGCCGCCGGGCAGCCGGAGCGTCCGAGCGGTGCAGCGGAAGGCCTGGGAGATCTCCCTGTCGAACTCGACGTACTCGCGGTCGGTGAGCGTGATCTCGCCCTTGCGTTTGGCCGCCCGCGCCAGCATGTCGGAGAATGCCTTGGCCTTGTCGAACGTGGCATCGGCTTGGCGCTGCGTGAGCGAGACGATGAACCACGGCTGGCCCGTCTCCAGGGCGTGGGCGACGGCCTTGCCCGCCGCGCAGAAGTCCTTGCCCCGCTGGCGGTGCCAGTTGACGACGATCACCCGCGCGTCGTCGTCGAACAGCCGCCTCTGGCACGGGGCCCACTGGATGACGGAAGGTCGAAGAGAGGTCGAAGGAAGGTCGAAGGCTTCGGCCGTGAGCTCAGCCGAACCGGTCGAAGGTCGAAGGTCGAAGCGGGGAGGCGGAGGGGAGGGCCGCGCAATCGCGGAGTCCCTCTTCCTTCGACCTTCGACCTTCGACCTTCGACCTTCCTCACTCATGCCGCTTCGGCCCCGAAGACCGCCTTTCGGATGTCCGCGATGTCGTCGGCCGTCAGGCGGCCGTCGGTGCTCTTTTTCGTTCTCGCCGCGACTTGGGCGTCGAAGGCGGCCTGCATCTCCGCCAGCTTCTGGCGGAGCATGTCCGTCTCCGCCGACGCCTTCGAGAGGTAGCCCAGCGTGCCGATCAGACGGATGACCTGGTTGGGCTCGAGGTCGTCGAGCTGGCCGGGGCTCATGCCCTCCAGGGCCGAGAATATGAGCTGGCTGGCCAGGACGCGGCCGGCCTTCAGGGCGTCCAGCTCGCCCCGGTCTCCCAGCGCGTTGGCGACCTGGACGGCCAGGGCGCCGCGGTCCGTGACGGCCTGGCGGCTGCGGAGCTCCGCCGCGCGGGCGCGGTCGATGGCCGAGCGGGAGATGGTCGCCCCCAGTTCGGCCTTGGCCCACTCGACGATCTGGTCGAGCGTGTAGGTCTGCGGGTCGTTGAGCCTGCGGTCCATCTGGGCCCAGTAGCTGTCGCGGAGCGACCGGCACTCGGCTCTGTCGGCGCAGTTGTGCGCCGTCGCGGGGTTGAGCTTGCACGCGCGGGCCGCCGCTACGCTCAGCGCGTTGTAGACCGTGGATTTTCGCCCGCTCTTCATGTCAGTCGCCCGGCTGCTGGCGTCCCGAGTACCGGTCCACTTCCTCCCACGGGCATCCGGCCCGCAGGAAATCGCGGCCTGCCGCCGTCGCGCGGGTCAGGTGCGGGCCGGCGGCGTCGATGTCGATGAGCCCCCGCTCGAGCAGCTCGCGGCTGGCCGCCGCGACCTGCGTCCGCGTCCAGACCCGCCCGCCGTCGCCCCGCAGGATAATCCGCTCGATCTCGGCCGGCGTCATGCCCATCGTGCCGCCCTTGTCGAACAGGTCGGTGAGGACCAGGAGGATCTTCCACCGCAGTTGGCGGCTGATCACGACCTCGGGTGTGATCTCACTCATGACGGCGTTCTCCTGGGCTTGCCTTCCTGCTGGCCCTGCATATGCGACAGGTTCTCGGCGAGCCGTGTGATGCGGCTGTGGATGTTGTCCACCGTCTCGTCCACGTGGTCGAAGCGGGCCGTCTGCTCGCGGACGGCCGACTCCAGCTCCCCTTTGCGTGCGTAGATCTCGGCCGACTCCACCTTGCAGACCAGCCGCTGGCGGTCCACCTCGATGATCCGCTGGAGGTTTTTCTCCGGCTCTTCCCTCAGCTCGTCCAGATCGTCCTTGATGTCCTTGACCTGCCATCG
>DATKXP010000208.1:0-2857 GCA_035529015.1 Phycisphaerae bacterium
CAAGCGCCTGCCCCAGCCGCCGATGGATCTGCACCGCTACAGCGGCTACGAAAACACCCGCCTCCCCGTGAAGTCCGAGCTGACCCTCAAGCCCACCTTCTACACCGCATACGACGCCTTCGCCGGCAAGCTGATGAAGCCCGAAATGAAGGGCGGCAAGCAGATCCTCACCGCCGATATGAGCATCTGGCCCGGCTCGATCATCGCCCTGCTGCCCGGGCAGATCGACACGATCAAGATCGCCGCCGCTCAGACCACCGCGTTCGACCGCGTGGTGCTGCAGGTGGAGGTGTTCGATACGCTCAAACGGCTGATCGAGGCCGCCATCCCGCTCGAAATCACCATCACCGACGCCGCCGGCGCTGTCCGCTATCACATGTACCGCACGGCGACGAATGGTGTCTACCGGCATACTTCCCTGCGGGTCGCCGCCAACGACGCGCCCGGCGCCTGGAAGATCACCGTGGCCGACCTGCTGTCGGGCATTGTGGCCGAGGCGGCGCTCGACGTGAAGGTCCCGCAGCTTCCGCCGACCGCCAAGACGCCTGCGGTCGAGGCGACCACCGTCGAATGGTCCCGGCCCGGCCGCGTCGCCGCGTCGCTCGCCGCCGCCAAGAAGATCGCGCTGGTCGTCGACCAGAAGCAGGCCGACCCGCTCGGCCCTGCCGCCGATGCCGCTGCCGAAGCACTGCAGGCCGCCGGAAGGCAGGTCGAGCGCGTCTCCGCCGCCGACTACCTCGCCGACCGCGCCGCATTGAAATGGGACACCTTCCGGTGGGGTCCGCTCGGCTCGCCCGACATCAAGCTCCGCCCGAAAAAGTACGACCTCATCGTGGCGATGGACGTCCCCGGCTTCCCCAGCGCGGTCGTCCCGCTCGACGCATTGACGATCAAGCCGACCGCCACCGATCCCGGCCCCGGCCGCGGGCTCGTCCAGTTCGTCGCGATGCCCGTCTACGACACCGAGGACGGCATTTCGCTGGCAGGCGGCGACCTGGCCGGCCTGGTGGCCGCCGCGAAGGCACTCGCGACCACGCCCCCCGTCGAGAGGCCCGCCCCCCGCGAAGCCGTCACCCCGGCGGAGCTTGAGGTGACCTTGACGAAACCGGCCCCTGAGCCGCTGCCCGTCCTGCCCAAGGCTCCCGAAGGCCGCCCTGCGGCCGAAGCGGCCGCTGCCGAAGGCCAGCCTGCCGCCGCACCAGCCGGTCAGCCTGCTGCACCTGCGGCGCCCGCGCCGGCCGCACAACCCGCTCAGCCCCCGCAGCCCACCACGCCGGAGCCGGTCGTGCTCGCGGGCATCCGCAAGTTCCTCGGCGTGCCCATCGCCGAGTTGGCCTCCTCGCCCGACGCCAAACGCATCGCCGTCGGCCTCAAAGGCTGGGGCAACAACATCATCTTCCTCGAAGACACCGGCAAAATCCTGAACAAGGAGCTCGCCGGCAAGTTCTTCCCCATGCAGCTCCAGGCATTCCCTGGCGGGTTCGCCGCACTCCAGCACGAAAACGACCCGACCACGCTTTACCTGAAGATGTACGACCAGGATGGCAAGCCGATCCGGCGGCTCGCCGCGTTCGGCCGGCGCGTCGGCGGAATGCGCGACTGGTCCGCCAGCCATCCGCTTGTCATGGCCGAGACGTTCCTGAAGCAGGCGTCGTTCAGCCTCTCGGCCGACGGCCGATTCGCCGCCGTCGCCGGCAGCAAGGGCGTCGCCGTATGGGACCTCGCCGAACGCAAGGTCAACTGGCGCGACGACACTATCCATTATCAAAGCCCCGGCCCCAGCAACACCGCCACGGCCGCGGCCGACTCCTTCCCGCAGGTCAAGCTCTCGCCCGACGCCCAGGCCATCGTCGTCCAGCATGACGGCAAGCTGATCCTCCGCAACGGCCAGAACGGCGGCGTCGCCGGCCAGATCGCACTGCCCGTCGGTGCCAAGATGGGCCGAGTCCAGCTTTACGACGGCCACCGCCTGATCGTGGGTGACAGCGAGTTCTTCGTCTTCCACGACGGCACCCCGCAGTACTACTGGAAGGCGCCCAAGCCCGTCACCGCCGTCAAGTTCGCACACAACGGCACACACTGGGCGGTCGGCGAGTCCGACGGCACCCTGCGCCTGATGGTGAACGGCAGCCAGGCCGGCGGCGTTGTTGTCCCCAGCGGGGCGATTGCCTCCATCGACATCAAACCCGACATCAGCCTCATCGCCTATTCCAGCACCACCGGCTGGATCGGCGTCACCGATTTCAACGGCAAGGTGGCCTGGCAGACGTGCGTCGGCTCGCGGGCGTTCATCCGCTTCCTGGGCAACACGCCCGACACCGTCGTCGGCGACGGCCGCGGCATCCTCCATCGCTGCGCCGCCGACGGCAAGCTCGTCTGGGAGGTCGACCTCACCCCCGAAGTCTACCGCGAGGGTATCGTCAACTGGCTCACCTCCGCCGACCAGACGCCCACGCTCGCCATCCCGGCGCCCCCCGAGCAGAAGGTGATCGTGCCGCCCGGCCTCCCCAACCTCACGCCCCAGGCCAAGGTCACCTATCTCGAAACGAAAAACTGGTGGGGGCAGAAGGTTCAGCCCGACAGGTCCGTGCCGCTGAACGACGGCAAGAAGGACGCCCCCGACGGCGGGTGGTTCGGCATGGAGAACCTCGAATACGCCGCGTTTGTGCCCAGCCCGCCCGCCTGGGAATTCGAGTGGCCCCAGCCCGTCCCCATCAACACCGTCGTCGTCCACGAGTCGCCCGCGCACCCCGAGGCCGTCCCCGAGGAGATCAAGATCGAAGCGTGGATCGACAACGACTGGAAGGAAGTGGTGCACACCTACTGGAACACCGGCACCACCCACGCCCACCAGTTC
>DATKXP010000209.1:0-3635 GCA_035529015.1 Phycisphaerae bacterium
GCGTTCGTTCCGGACCGCTCGGCGCCGACAGATAATCGTTGCAGTGGCGGCACGGTTTATGCTTCAATTCCCGTCTGAAGACTGTGTGGGCGGCCCATCCTGATTGGCGCGCGCCGCCGTGAACCGTCCCCCTGGAGCAAAGGAGCCTGCGATGGAGCAACACAGCAGACACGCCGTTTCGGGTCTCGCCAGGGCTGCGGCGCTGGTCCTTGCCGCCGCCTTCCTTGCGGCCGGATGCGCCGAGACGCCCTCCGAGCCGACCTCCGCCGCGCCCGCCCTCAAGCAGCCGAAGATCGCCATCGAACTGCCCGAGGAGTACAACACGCCCGACGGCATGGTCCTCGACACCAAGACCGGCGACATCCTCCTCTCGGTGCCCAACTTCAACGACGACACGCACCCGGCGAAGATCGTCCGCATCGACGCCAGCGACAAGATGACCGACGTGGTCACCCTGCCCTTGCACCCCGACACCAAGAAGGCCGGGCCCCTGGGCATCGACATCGCGCCCGACGGCAACCTCTACGTCGCCGACAACCAGTCGTTCGGCACCGACGAGATCAAGTCGCGCCTGTGGCGCGTCGTCATGGAGAACGGGAAGGCCGCCAAGGTCGAGGTCGTCGCCACCGGTTTCTTCATGGCCAACGCCGTCGCCTGCCGCGGCGACTGCGTGTACGTGACCGAGAGCAAGTTCGACCCGAAGGCCAAGCCTTTCCAGAGCGGCGTCTACCGGTTCACGATCTCGGAACTCAAGGCCGACGACCCCGTCACACTGGAGCCGGGCGGCAAGGACCCGCACGTCATCGTTACGTTCGGCACGAAAGACCCCGACTGGGTCGGCGCCAACGGCATGGGCTTCGACGCCGACGGCAACATGTTCGTCTGCAACTTCGGCGACGCGCAGATCGTCAAGATCACCTTCGACGCCCTCGGCAAGGTCGCCTCTCAAAAGGTCCTCGCAGAAGGCTCCGGCATGAAGTCCTGCGACGGCATGAAGGTTGACCTGAAGACCGGCGACATCTACGTCGCCGACTTCCTCGGCAACGCCGTCCACAAGGTTGACGGCAAGACCGGCAAGGTCACCACCATCGCCAGGAACGACAACACCGACGGCACGGGCGGGCTGCTCGACCGGCCGTCGGAGGTGTGCCTGCGCGACGGCAAGATTTACGTTTCCAACATCGACCTCGCCCTGGCCGGCAACGAGTACGACAAACCCCACACCATCTCGGTCATCGAACTCGACGAGTAACCGGTCTTGCTTGAAAGCGGCGCGGTGGGTCGGAAGACCCGCCGCGCCGAGTGTTTTGCGCGGCGGTCTGAATCGGGCAACACCCCCACCGCACGCCTACCGCGGGTTCCCGGCCAGCGCCTTCCGCTCGCGCCCCAGGGCGTCGGCGGCGATCATGGCGTCAACGATGGCCTCGCTGGTCACCTCAAACGGGTGGAAGTGGCACAGCGACCCCTCGCCGGCGCAAATGTCGCCGATCGTCTTGAGGCGGTCGCGCCCGACGCCCTCCAGGCCCAGGTCGGCGAAGGTGACGGGCAGGCCGACGGCGATCTCGAAGTCCACGATCCGGTTCCGCACGTCGGCGTCGAACGCCTTGTCGAGACACAGTTGCGTGACGATGCCGAAGCCGACCTCGTCGCCGTGCATCAGGCCGTGACACTCGGGAAACGACGGCAGGCAGTTGGCCACCATGTGGGCCGTGGCCACGCCGCCGCTCTCGAAGCCGAGCCCCGACAACAGGACGTTGGCCTCGACGACCTTCTCGACGGCGGGCGTGACGGTGTTCTGTTCGACGGCCCGCTTCGCCTCGATCCCGTGCTCCATCAGCAGGTCGTATCCCAGCCGGGCCAGCGCCATGGCGGCCTCGGTTGAGACGCCGCCGGCCAGGTTGGGCGAGCGCGTCTGCCGGCAGACTTCGGCCTCGACCCAGGTGGCGAGGGCGTCGCCCATGCCGGCCACGAACGCGCGGACGGGCGCCTCGGCAATCACCTGCGTATCCACCAGCACCAGGTCGGGATTGACGCCCCACGACTCAAAGCCCAGGCAGTTGCCCTCCTCGTCGTACCAGACGGTGTAGGAACTGGTGGGCGAGTCGTTGGAGGCGATCGTCGGACAGGTGACCACCTTGAGCGCGGCGTCGGCGGCGGCCGCCTTGGCGGTGTCGAGCGCCTTGCCGCCTCCGATGCCCACCGCGACGTCGGCGCCGCTCTTCCTGGCGATAGCGGCGACGCGCGCCACCTCGGCCCTGGTGGAATCGCCGGCGAAGTCCACGTCCACGACCTCCAGGCCCGCGTCCTTGAGGCTCGCCAGGACGGTCTCGCCCACGAGTCCCTTGACGCGGCCGTCCCAGAGCACGAGCGGCTTCTTGCCCAGGGCGGCCAGGTGCGTGCCGATCTCGCCCAGGACACCGGGGCCCTGGATGTACTTGCGCGGAGCAATCAGGACGGCGTTCATGTCAGCGGTCCCCTTCGGGTCTGAGACTGGTGCATTGATCCCGTGCGATTTCGAGCGGCCGGACTGCCCGTGCGGCTCACGCCGGGGGAGTCCCCGTCCGGCGGAGTATACCGCGTGGGTGACCGTCCTGCCAAGCATCTCGTGGTGCCGCGCCGCCGGCAGGGGCGAGGCATGCCTCGGTACGTGTTTAGCGCGGGTGGCACGGCAGCCCCGCCGGGGCGGCCGTGGGCACCCCGCCTCCAACACGGCCGCCCTTCGGGCTGCCGTGCCACCCGGCCCAGGGTGTGGCTAGGCCAAGCATCTCGTGGTGCCGCGCCGCCGGCAGGGGCGGCAAAGAGTTTCGCGCGAAGGGGCAACATGGTAAAGTACCCGCGACAGCCGCGCGGGGTCGGCGCGGCGACTCGCGTCGAGGAACCCGTTTGCTCAAAGCCAGGCACATCCCGCTGGCAATCATTCTGGCGGTTGGCGTGTGGGCGCTCTGGCCGCCGTCGGATGATGAGGCCACGGTACGCCTCGGCTCCGGCCCCGCCAGGGCGGGGTCCGACAAGGCGGCGCGCCCGTACCAACTGCGCGTGGCGCCGGGGCTTTACCTGCCCGGCACGATGCCGCAGAGCGTCGGCAAGCCGCTGAAAGGGCTCCTCGAGGTCGCCGAGAAGTTCGAGCAACTCTACGACGACACGCACATCGAGTTCGTCGGCAGCCCGGGGGTGCGCGAATGGCTCGTGACGCAACTGTCGGCCGGAACGGCGCCCGACATCCTGAACGTCAACGTCGAGAACGTCTGGCAGGACGTCCAGAAGGGGTGGTACGTCCCGCTCGACGCGTACCTGGAGCAGCCCTCCCCCTTCGCCAGACCCGGCGAGCCGGGCTCGAAGCAGTGGTGGGACGTGTTCAAGTACCAGGCGATCACGCGCGGCAAGGCGGCGCCGGACGGCAAGTCGTACTGCATCTCGTACGACATGGTCGAGACCGGCATCTTCTACAACAAGGACGTCTTCGACAGACTGGGCCTTCGGCCGCCCAAGGACTGGGCCGAGTTCCTGGACGGCCAGCAGCGTCTGCGCGAGGCCGGATACATCCCCCTGATCGTGCACGTCCAGAACGCCACCGACTGGGGCGTGGACCTCGTGTTCGACCAACTCTACTACCCCATCCTGGGGGGCATCGACCT